>NZ_CP033969.1:1514078-1816894 GCF_003854935.1 Cupriavidus pauculus | reverse complement strand
GGTCTTGGTGGGGTATCGCACATGTTGTGCGATCAACCGGGCACGTGGCGCGCCGGCGCGGCGGCCCGTACCAACGTTATGCGTGCGGCAGGGCCTGGAAGGCCGGGAACATCTCGACGGCCCGGGTGTAGGCATCCAGCGCCGGATGCGCGGCGGGGTCGACCTGCCCCGGCAGCATCGCCTGCGTGAACGTCCAGACCACGGCGGCGGTCAGGCCCGCCTGATCGATCTCCTGCTCGGCCACAGGCACCGGCACCCGCCGCATCTCGGCCTCCAGCATCGCAAACGCGCTGGCCCGCTGGCCGTCCACGCGCGCCACCCACGGCGCGTGCACCTTCTCCGACGGCCGCAGGTTGTGCTCGTAGACGTTCTGCACCGCCTTCTCGCAACCCGCCAGCGCCAGCCCGATGATCCGCAGCGCGCACTGGCGTGCCGGCAGGTCGTCCGGCATCAGGCTGCGGCCGGCCAGCGTCTCGGCGTAGTCGATGATCAGCGTCGAATCCATCAGCACGATCTCGTTGTCGCAAACCAGCGTCGGCGCCTTGACCACGGGGTTGATCGCGCGAAACTGCTCGAACGTGCGAAACACCGACACCTGCTCCAGCGCATAGGGCAGACCCAGCAGGCGCAGCGTCAGCGCCGCGCGACGCACATACGGGGAATCGAGCATGCCGATCAGTCTCATTGAAGTCTCCGTCAAGGTAGGCAGGTAGATTGGGAGCCATACGATAGCGCACGTCGTGCCGCTGCGCCCGTCGAGTGACCATATGACCATTTCAATCATTTTTTTGATCGAACTAGTCAAATCCGCACGATTGACCTACACTTCGCCCCACGTTTGATCGATTCGATCAGGCGACTGCGCAAAACACACAGTTGCCGCACCCCACGCGGCAGGAGACGACGATGCAGATTCATATCAAGCGCGCCATCGAGCGCGTGCCGGGCGGCATGATGATCGTGCCGCTGCTGATCGGTTCGCTGGTCGCGACGTTTGCCCCGGACGGGCCCAAGTTTTTCGGGTCGTTCACCAACGCGTTGTTCACGGGCGCCCTGCCCATCCTGGCCGTGTTCTACGTCTGCATGGGTGCGAGCATCAGCGTCAAGGCCACCCCCTACATCGTCAAGAAAGGCGGCGTGCTGTTTGCCACCAAGGTCGGCACGGCGATCCTGCTGGGCGTGGTGCTGGGCCACTTCCTGGGCGAGGCGCCGATCAGCGCCGGCATGTTTGCCGGGCTGTCCACGCTGGCCGTGGTGGCCGCGATGAACGACACCAACGGTGGCCTGTACATGGCGCTGATGGGCCAGTACGGCAAGCCCGAGGACGTGGGCGCGTACACCATCATGTCGCTGGAATCGGGCCCGTTCCTGACCATGGTGACGCTGGGCGTGGCCGGCCTGTCGGCCTTTCCGTGGCCGACGCTGGTCGGCAGCATCCTGCCGCTGATGCTGGGCATGATCCTGGGCAACCTGGACCGTGAGATGCGCGAATTCCTGAGCAAGGCCGTACCCGTGATGATCCCGTTCTTCGCGCTGGCGCTGGGCGCCGGGCTGGACCTGCACAAGGTGTGGCAGGCCGGCATGCTGGGCCTGGGGCTCGGCGTGGCCGTGGTGGTCGTCACCGGCTTCACGCTGTACATCGCCGACCGCCTGAGCGGCGGCACCGGCGTGGCGGGCGTGGCGGCCGCCAGCACGGCCGGCAACGCCGCGGCGGTGCCCACGCTGGTCGCGGCGGCCAACCCGGTCTATACCGAAGCCGCCAAGCACGCCACCATCCTGGTGGCCGCCTGCGTGGTGGTGACCGCCGTGCTCACCCCGCTGCTGACCGCCTTCGTGGCGCGCCGCGTGGCCATGAAGTCCGGCGCCGCGATGGCCAGGACCCCCGCATGAGCTGGCTGATCATCGCCGACGACCTGTCCGGCGCGGCCGATTGTGCGATCGGCTTCGCCGCGCTCGGGGCGCGCACGGTGGTCACGCTGGACGCGGCCGCCGCCACGGACGTGACCGGTGCCGACGTGGTGGCCGCCGATGCCGACAGCCGTCGCCTGCCGCCGGCCGATGCCGCCGCGCGCAACGTGGACGCCTGGCGCTGCGGCCACGCCGAGGGCCGCCGGCTCTACAAGAAGATCGATTCGACGCTGCGCGGCAACTGGGCCGCCGAGACGGCCGCGCTGCAGCCGCTGGCCGGCCTGGCCATCGTGGCCCCGGCCTTCCCCGCGACGGGCCGCACCACGCGCGACGGCCGCATGTTGGTCAACGGCCAGCCGCTCGAAGATACCGACATCTGGCGCCTGGAAGGGATCGACGGCGCGGCCGACATGGCCGCGTTGCTGACCGCCCAGGGCCTGCGCACCGCGCGCATTTCGCTGTACACGCTGCAGGCCGGCGCCACCGCCGTGCGATCGCAACTGGACGCCTGGCAGGCCGAGGGCTACCACGCCGTGGTCTGCGACGCCGAGGTGGCGCAAGACCTGATCACGCTGGCCGAGGCGTCCATCGACCTCGACTACCCGGCCTTCTGGGTCGGCTCCGGCGGGCTGGCCCGCGCGCTGGCGGCGGTCTCGCCGCTGCCGCGCCGCCGCCCGGCCGGCGCCCCGTCCGCCGCCCATGACGGCCCGGTGCTGACGATGGTCGGCAGCATGTCGGGCGTCTCGGGCCAGCAGGCCCGCTACCTCTGCGAGCGCGCCGGCATCGATTCGCTCGTCGTGCCGCCCCAGGCGCTGCGCGACGGCCCGGGCCATGCCGACTGGACCGACGCCCAGGCCGCCGTGGCCGAATGCCTGACGGCCGGCCGCGACCTGCTGGTCTGCATCGGCCGCGACGACGCGTTCGACCCGGCCGAAGGCCCCAAGCTGGCCAGCGCACTGGCGCAGCTGGTGCTGCCCGCGTTCGGCCACGTCGGCGGCCTGGTCGCCACGGGGGGCGAGACGGCGCGGGCGATGCTGGCCGCGGCCGGCATTGGCGCGCTGCGCCTGCAACGCGAGGTGGAACCGGGCGTACCGCTTTCAGAAACCATGACCGCCCCGGCGCGCCGCATCGTCACCAAGGCGGGCGCGTTCGGCACCGAATCCGCGCTATGGCTTGCCTGGCAGGCCATGCGCCCGACATGAATGCCCACTGAACGGGACCTACAGACAATGAGCGACTACATTCCGGTTATCGGCATCACGATGGGTGATGCCACGGGCATCGGCCCCGAAGTCATCGTCAAGAGCCTGGCGCACGACAGCGTCTACGCCCAATGCCGTCCGCTGGTGATTGGCGACGCGCGCCGGCTGGAACAGGCCGGCAAGCTCGTCGGCTCCACGCTGAAGGTGCGGGCCATTGCCACGCCCGAGGAAGCGCAGTTCGCACCGGGCACGATCGACTGCATCGACCTGGGCCTGATCCCGGAAGACCTGCCGTTCGGCAAGCTGTCGGCCGTGGCCGGCGACGCCGCGTTCCGCTACATCGAGCGCGCCGTGCAGCTCACCCAGCAGGAAAAGATCGACGCGATCTGCACCGCCCCGCTCAACAAGGAAGCGCTGCACGCCGGGGGCCACAAGTTCCCGGGCCATACCGAGATGCTGGCGCACCTGACCGGCACGCCGGAAGTCTCGATGATGCTGGTGGCGCCCAAGCTGCGCGTGATCCACGTGACCACGCACATCGGCCTGATGGACGCCATCCGCAAGATCGAGCCGGGCCTGGTGCAGCGCACGATCGAGCGCGGCAACACCACGCTGCAGCGCGCCGGCATCGCCCGGCCGCGTATCGGCGTCTGCGGCATCAACCCGCACGCGGGCGAGAACGGCCTGTTCGGCCAGGGCGAGGAAGAGCAGAAGATCATCCCGGCCGTGGAAGCGCTGCGCGCGCAGGGTCTGGACGTGGAAGGCCCGCTGCCGGCCGATACGCTGTTCTACCGCGCCGGCCGCGGCGACTTCGACCTGGTGGTGGCGATGTACCACGACCAGGGCCACGGCCCGGTCAAGGTGCTGGGGCTGGAGGCGGGCGTGAACATCACGGTGGGCCTGCCGGTGATCCGTACCTCGGTGGACCACGGCACGGCGTTCGACATCGCCGGCAAGGGCATCGCCGACGAGCGCAGCCTGCTGGAAGCACTGCGCCAGGGCGCCGAGCTGGCCACGCGCCGCGCCTGACCGTCCACCCGGCGGGCCTGCGCCCAGGTCCGCTGCTGTAAGATCGGGGATCGTTTTTTCGATCCCCTTTTTTTCGTTGCCAAGCCGCCCCATGAAAGCCGCCGACCGCCGCCGCGCCATCCTCGAACTCGTCCTTGCGGGCGAGGAGGCCAACGTCGAACGCCTGACCGCAAGCCTGGGCGTGTCGGAAGCCACCGTGCGGCGCGACCTGACCGCGCTGGCGCGCGAGGGCCGCATCGTGCGGACCTACGGCGGCGCCGCCGCGCTGATGCAGGTGGGCGGACACGAACCCGAGGCACCGCTGGAAGAACGCAAGGCGCTGCAGCGCGAACAGAAGGACGCCATCGCCCGGCTGGCCGCGAGCTTTGTGCAGGACGGCGACGCCGTGCTGCTGGACAGCGGCACCACGGCCGCCGCGCTGGCCCGCCTGCTGGCCGCGCGCGAGGACCTGCACGTGTACACCACGAACCTGCTGGCCGTGACGGCGCTGGCCGGCCTGCCGAAGATCCGCGTGACGCTGATCGGCGGCGATGTGCGCCCGTCGAGCATGGGCACCTTCGGCCCGCTAGCCCAGGTGGCGCTGTCGCGCATCAGCGTCGACAAGGCATTCCTGGGCGCCGACGGCGTGGTGGCCGGCGTGGGCCTGTGCGAGGCCACCGCCGAGCAGGCTTACCTGAAGGAATGCATCATCCGCCAGGCCGCCGACATCTTCGTACTCGTCGATGCCACCAAGCTCGGCCGCGCCCGCCAGCAGCACTGGACCCCACTGGAACGCGCCTGGACATTGGTGACCGATGCCGGCGCCAGCGCGGCGCAGCTCGAACCGTTCCATGCGCTCAAGCAGGTGACGGTGGCCGTGGCGGACTAGCCGGCGGCAAGCCTGGCCCGCATGCCGGGCGACATCCAGCGCGCGCCGTCCGCATCGACCAGCAGCGCGTCGACACCGGGCATATCGCCCAGCCAGCGGCGCGCCGCCGCCGGCCCCGCCACCATCATGGCCGCGCCCAGCCCGTTGACCGCTGCGGCGTCACGCGCCACCAGCACGACCCCGCGCATCCGCGTACCGGGCATGCCGGTGCGGGGATCGAGGATATGGTGGTAGCGCCTGCCGTTCAGCGTGAAGGCGCGCTCATAGTCGCCGGAAGCCGCCACCACGGCATCGCCGTGCAGCCTTAGCACCCCCAGCAGATCGGCCGGCGCCAGCGGGTCGCGCACGGCCACCCGCCAGCCCGCCCCACGCGGCCGCCCGCGGACCAGTACGTCGCCCCCGCCGTTGATCAGCGCCGACGCCGCGCCGTGCTGCGCGAGGGCCGCCATGCCGGCTTCGAGCACGGGCAGCTTGGCGATGCCGCCGAGATCGAGCCGCATGCCGCGCCGACGCAGGAAAGCGGTCTGGCGCACGGGATCGACGATCAGGTCACGGTAGTCGACCAGGGGCAGCTCGCGTGCGATCTCGCCGGCGGCAGGCACCACGGCCTCGGCACGGTCGAAGCGCCAGCCGGTCAGCCCACCCACGGTCATGTCGAAGGCGCCGTCGCTGCGCGCGGCCAGCGCCTGCCCCGCCGTCAGCACGCGCAGCATTGCGGGCGGCACCGGCACAGCCTGCAGGCCCGCCAGCAGGTGCAGCGCGTGGACCAGATTGCCAGGCCGGTAGCGGCTCATCATGTTCGCCAGCCGCGTCATGTCCGCCCAGGCGGCCGCCATGGCGGCCTCGGCGCGGGGCGCAGCCAGGCCGTCCACCGCGATATCGACCCGCGTTCCCATCAGCGTCCGTGTGGAACGGCTGACTTCGGCCCCGGCCACAGCCATGGCCGGCGTCAGCCATGGCGCCAGCGCCAGCAGCGGCGCCGTCTGCATCCACCTCCGCCGTGACACACCGTGCGTGGAACCCTCTGCTGCCGTGCCCATGATCCGCTCCTGTCGACGTCGCCTGCGCAAACGGTCGATTCTAGGAAGTTCGCAAGCGGCGCACGATGGAGCAAATCAAACTGTGGTCAGGAATCGTAGTTCCCTTGCACCGTTGACCGCCATCAATCCCCTCTTCGAAAAGTGCCCGGAGTATTCCACCCATTCCAGTGCGACACCCCGGGAGCAAGCGATGAGCAAGCAGGACAAGAACCACGCCGCCAACGGCGGCTTCGGCCGCCGCCAGTTCCTTGGCACGGCCGCCGCGGCCGGCCTGGCCGGCATCGCGGCATGCTCGGACAAAGGCGATGCCGGGCCGGGCACCACCGGCGCGGGGGCATCGGCAGCAGGGGCGCCGCACGACGGCAGCGTCGGCAACGTCCACCTGAAGCCGGGGGAGCTCGATACCTACTACGGCCTCTGGAGCGGCGGGCACACCGGCGACATGCGCGTGCTGGGATTGCCCTCGGGGCGCGAGCTGCTGCGCATCCCCTGCTTCGTGCCCGACGCGCTCGTGGGCTGGGGCATCACCGACGAATCGAAGCGGGTCATGGGCACCCGGCCTGACGGTACGCTGCGCTACACGGTTGGCGACACGCACCATACGCACGCCTCGTACCGCGATGGCAACTACGACGGCCGCTACGCCTGGATCAACGACAAGATCAACGCGCGCCTGGCCCGTATCCGGCTCGACTACTTCGTCTGCGACAAGATTACCGAGCTGCCCAACGTGCAGGGCTTCCACGGCATCTTCCCGGACAAGCGCGACCCCGTGGACCCGGCCATCAACTACACCACGCGCGTGTTCTGCGGCGCCGAGTTCGCCATTCCGCTGCCGAACACGCCCACCGATGACGGCACGAAGTACCGCAGCCTGTTCTCGTGCGTGGACGCCGAAACCATGGCCGTGCGCTGGCAGGTGATGATCGACGGCAACTGCGACCTCGTGGCCACGTCCTACGACGGCAAGCTGGCCGCCACCAACCAGTACAACAGCGAGAACGGCGTGCATTTCGAGGAGATGATGTCGGCCGAGCGCGATGCCTGCCTGTTCTTCCACGTCGCGCGCATCGAGGCCGCCGTGAAAGCCGGGAAGTTCAAGACCTACGGCGACTCGAAGGTGCCGGTGGTGGACGGCACCCATGCCGCCAACCAGGACCCGCTGACCGCGCTGACCGCCTATGTCTCGGTGCCGAAGAACCCGCACGGCGTCAACGCCAGCCCCGACCAGAAGTACTTCATCTGCGCCGGCAAGCTGTCGCCGACCTGCACGGTAATCGAACTGGCGAAGGTGCTCGACTGGTTCGACGGCAAGCTGGCGAAGATCGACGACGCCATCGTGGCCGAGGTCGAACTGGGCCTCGGGCCGCTGCATACGGCCTTCGACGGCCGGGGCAACGCCTACACCACGCTGTTCCTGGACAGCCAGCTGGTGAAATGGAACGTCGACGCCGCCATCCGCTTCCATGCGGGCGACCGCAACGCCAAGTACGTGCTGGACCGCCTCGACGTGCACTACCAGCCCGGCCACGTCAACGCGTCGCAGTCCGAGACCATCGCCGCCGATGGCAAGTACCTCGCCGTGGGCTGCAAGTTCTCGAAGGACCGCTTCCTGCCCGTGGGCCCGCTGCACGCCGAGAACGAGCAACTGGTGGACATCTCGGGAGACCGCATGGTGCTGCTGGCCGACCCCCCGGTGCGCGGCGAGCCCCACGATTTCATCATCTTCCGGCGCGACCTCCTGCAACCGAAGCAGGTCTACGCCATGGAGGACTTTCCGCTGGCGGTGGCGCCCGACCAGGCAGGCGTGACCCGCGCCGGCCGCAAGGTCACGGTGCGCATGACGTCGCAGGCGCCGGTCTTTACCCCGCGCGAGTTCAGGCTGCGCCAGGGCGACGAGGTCACGCTGATCCTGACCAACCTCGACAAGGTCGAGGACCTGACGCACGGCTTTGCCATCCCGAAGTACAACATCAACTTCATCGTCAACCCGCAGGAAACCGCCTCTGTGACCTTCGTCGCCGACCAGCCCGGCGTGTTCTGGTGCTACTGCACCCACTTCTGCCACGCGCTCCACCTCGAAATGCGTACCCGCATGATCGTGGAAGCGTAATGCGCCGGCTGCTGCTCGCCGCGTTCTGGCTTTTTTGCCATGCGTGGCAGCCTGCGCTGGCCGACACGGCCTATGAAGCGCACTTGCCTGACGATCTCGCCACGGCGCCCGACCTCTGTGCCCGGGTACCGTGCGCCGAGGTATTCCCGGGCGCGGAGTCGTTTTCCGCGCGCATGGGACAGCCGCCGTATGTCGAGGCCTACGGTCCTGCCACGGCCGATGGCGGTCGTCCACGGCTGGGCTACGTGATGCTGTCGACCGACATCACCGACATTCCCGCCTATTCGGGCAAGCCTGTGGTGACGCTGATCGGCATGGACAACGCCGGCCGCTTCGTCGGCATCAAGGTGCTGAAGCACTCCGAGCCGATCCTGCTGCTCGGCATCCCGGAAACGGCCCTGCCGCGCTTCAACGCCCAGTACCTCGGCAAGTCGGTAACCGACAAGTTCGAGATCGGCAGCGCGCGGCCCGACGAGGGCGTGCTTGGCGTGGATGCGATCTCGGGCGCCACCGTGACGGTGATCGCCCAGAACCAGGTCGTGACACGTTCGGGTGCAGCGGTCGCGCGGCAGGTGGGTATCCTGCCGCCCATCCAGCGCACGCCGGCACGCTTTGCGCCGGGCCATCCGCAACTTGCATGGCAGGCGCTGGTCGAGCAGAAACTCGTGAAACGGCTACGTGTCGAGACCACGCAGGTTGGGCTGGCGCCTTCGACGATGCCTTACATCGAACTATGGTTTGGCGACCTGAACCATCCCGATGTGGGGCGCAGCGTGCTCGGCGAGCGGGGTTGGCAGAACCTGCGGCAGGGCCTGGGGACTGGCGACCATGCGATTTTCGTGATCCGGACCGCTGGCAGCGCGTCGTTCAAGGGCTCGGGCTTTGTCCGGGGCGGCCTGTACGACCGCGTGCAACTGCGCCAGGGCGACGACACATTGACGTTCCGCGATCTCGACTACCTGAACCTGTATGGACTGGCGCCCGCCGACGCCCCGGCCTATACGGAATCGGCCATCTTCATCGTGCGCTCGGGCGCGTTCTCGCCGGCGTGGCCGTGGAAGCTGGTGTTCCTCGGCAACCGTGTGGACCGTGCCACTGGCGCCCGGACGTTCGCCAGCTTCGACGCTGACTACTGGCTGCCCGCCAGCCTACTGGAAGGGGGCCGGCCGAAGATCGACACGCCGGCGCCGCCATGGCTGCGCGCCTGGAGCACGCGGCCCGTCGGCATCGGCCTGTTCGCGGCCTTTCTGGTGGCCGTAGGGGTCGTCCACGCCTGCCGCGGCCGCCTGGCACGCCGGGCCACGCGTCGCAACAAGTGGCCGGTAGACGTGTTCAAGTACGCCGCCTGGACCATCAGCATCGTGTTCGTGGGGTTCGGGGTGATGGCCCAGCCATCGGTCACGCAGGTGCTGACGTGGGTACACGCGCTGCTGTTCCAGTGGCGCTGGTCGCTGTTCCTGTCGGACCCGTTCCTCTTCCTGTTCTGGATCTTCATTGCCATCACCGTGCTGCTGTGGGGGCGCGGATTGTTCTGCGGCTGGCTCTGCCCGTTCGGATCGCTGTCCGAGGCGCTATTCCGCGTGGGCAGGCGGGTGGGCCTGCGGCGCTTCCAGTTTCAGCTTCCGCGCCGCCTGCATGACCGCCTGAAATGGCTGAAGTACGGTGTCTTTGCCGGCCTGCTGGCGATTTCGCTACTGTCGATGGGACTGGCGGAAACGCTCGCCGAGATCGAGCCGTTCAAGACCACGTTCCTGGTCGGCATCCAGCATCGCGCCTGGCCGTTCGGCCTGTTCGTCTGCGCCATCCTCGCGCTCTCGCTGTTCACGGAACGGCCCTACTGCAAATACCTGTGTCCGCTGGGCGCGGCGCTGGCGGTGCCCAGCGCGCGGCCGGTCTTTCGGCTGCGCCGCAAACCCGATTGCACGACCTGCCGCGCGTGCGCGGTGGGATGCGGCGCGCAGGCCATCGACGCCCGGGGCCGCATCGATCCGCGCGAGTGCCTGCTTTGCCTCGATTGCCTGGTGCTCTATACCGACGACCACGGCTGCCCGCCGCTCGCCCGCGAACGCAAGCGCCGCGAGCGTGAGGGCCTGCCGCTGACCCGCATCGGCCGGGACGGCTACTTCACGCCGATCACGCGGGACCCCGGAGGCGACTCATGATGCCCACCGTCCGGCTGTTCCTGCTGGCCTGCGCGATGGGTGGAAGCGGCGTCCATGCCGCCGTGATCGACGTGGCGCCCGGCGCGTCGATCCAGCAAGCCATCGACGCCGCGCGGGACGGCGACGAGATCCGCATCGCGCGGGGCCGCTATGCCGGCAACCTGCGCATCGACAGGCCGCTGACGCTGCGCGGCGTGGGGCGACCCACCATCAGCGGCGGCCTGCAGGGCAACACGATCACGGTGACCGCGCCCGACGTGACGCTCGACGGCCTGATCGTGCGCGATTCCGGCGCCAGCCTGAAGGGGCAGGACGCGGGCATCTACCTGCGCCCGGGCGCGCACCGGGCCACCGTCACCGGCTGCACGCTCGCCTACAACCTGTTCGGCCTGTGGATCGAGAAGGCCAACGACGTGCGCGTGACGCACAACGTCATCACCGGCAAGCGCGATTTCCAATCGTCGCAGCGCGGCAACGGCATCCAGCTCTACAACACCCGAGGCGCGCAGATCGTGGGCAACCAGATCAGTTTCGTGCGCGACGCGCTCTACATCGACGTCTCGCACCATGCCGTGTTCCGCGGCAACCGGCTCCACCACAGCCGCTACGGCAGCCACTACATGAACTCCTACTACAACCTCTGGGAAGACAACGACAGCTACCGCAACCGCGGCGGGCTGGCGCTGATGGAGGTGCGCGACCAGACCGTGCGCAACAACCGCACCTGGGGTAACACCGACCACGGCATCATGTTGCGCACCGTGCAGGACGCCCTGGTCGAGGGCAACGTGGTGGCCGGCAATGCGCGGGGCTTCTTCGTCTACGACGCCGAGTACGTGACGCTGCGTGGCAACCTCGTGACCGGGAACGCGGTGGGCGTGCACCTTTCGGCCGGCTCCACGCGCAACGTGGTGCAGCGCAACGACTTCATCGGCAACCGCGAATCGGTGCGCTACGTGGGGGCGCGCGACGAGCCGTGGGGCGCCCCCGCCGGCCAGCCCGGCGGCAACTACTGGAGCAACTACCTTGGCTGGGACCGCAATGGCGACGGCATCGGCGACATCCCGCATGCCGCCAACGACGTGGTCGATCGCCTGACATGGCGGCACCCTTCCGTGAAACTGCTGTTCGCCAGCCCGGCCGTGCAGGCGCTGCGCGTGGTGGCGCGGCAGTTTCCCGTCATGCGCGCGCCCAGTGTGGTGGATGCCGCGCCGCGCATGGCTCCCGCGCATCCTGACTGGAGACGATGGCGTGAAGGCACCTGACGTGACCGTCGTGCTGCAGGACGTGGCCCGGTACTACGGCCCGATCCGCGCCGTGGACGGCATCAGCCTGCAACTGCATGCGGGCGAGATGTTCGGCCTGATCGGCCACAACGGCGCCGGCAAGAGCACGCTGTTCAAGATGATGCTCGGGCTGGTGCCACCCTCGCGCGGGACGATCGAGGTCGGCGGCGCCGCCGTCGGCACCTCGGCTTTTCGCGCCGCGCGCCGCCGCATCGGTTACCTGCCGGAGAACCTGGCGCTCTACGACAACCTCAGCGGACTGGAAACCCTGCGCTTCTTCGCCCGCCTGAAAGGCTCCAGCCAGGACGACGGCTTCGCCCTGCTCGACCGCCTCGGCCTCGCCCACGCGGCGCGGCGTCCGGTGCGCGAGTACTCGAAGGGCATGCGCCAGCGGCTCGGCCTGGCCCAGGCGCTGCTTGGCAACCCGCGCGTGCTGTTTCTCGACGAGCCGGGCAACGGCCTTGACCCGGTGGCGCTGCACGATATGCACGCGCTGTTGCGCGAGCGGCAGCAGGCCGGCGTGACCATCGTCATCACCTCGCACATCCTCAGCGAGCTTCAGGAACGCGTGGACCGGCTGGCGCTGCTCCGCCATGGCAAGGTGCAGGCGCTCGGCACGGTGGCGGCGCTGCGCGGGCGGCACCAACTGCCGCTGCGGCTGCGCGTGCGCATCGTGCCGGGCACGCTGCGCCTGATCCAGCGGCGGCTCGAAGCACTTCCCGAGGTAGCGATGTACGGCGCCGGCCCGATGCTTTGCCTGGTCTGCCCGCCCGACACCTGCATGACGCTGGTGGGGCTGCTGGCCGACTGCCTTGATGACCTGCGCATCGATGAGCCCACGCTCGAAGATGTCTTCTTCGGCATGGAGGCCACCCATGGCATGGATTGAATGGCGCCAGATCGGCACGGTGGCGCACAAGGAGCTGCGCGACCGCCTGCGCAACCGCTGGGTGCTGGTCATCGCGGTGGGCTTCGCGGCGTTCTCGCTGGCCATTGGCTACTTCGGCGGGGCGCAGCAGGGCGAGGTCGGTCTGCGCTCGGCCGCGTTCGTGATCGCCAGCCTGGTCAGCCTGGCGATCTACCTGATTCCGATGATTGCCCTGCTGCTCGGTTTCGACGCCATCGTCGGCGAGCGCGAGCGCGGCTCGCTGGGGCTTCTGCTGTCGTACCCCCTGACGCGCGTGGAACTGCTGCTCGGCAAGTACCTGGGCCTGGCGGCCGCGCTGGGGCTGGCGACATTGGCGGGCTTCGCCACGGTCGGCGTGCCGCTGTTCCTGAAGTTCGGCGCCGCGATGCTCGGGCCATTCCTGCGCTTCTGTGGCAGCGCCGTGCTGCTGGGGATGACCTTCCTGAGCATCGCCGTGCTGCTCTCCGTACTCGCCCGCGACCGCGCGCAGGCGTCGGGACTTGCCATCGCCGTCTGGCTGTTCTTCGTGCTGGTCTACGACCTGCTGCTGGTGGGCGCGCTCGTGGCAACCGGGGGACAGGTCGGCGACACCGCGATCGCCACCGCGCTGCTGCTGAATCCCGCCGGCCTGTTCCGCATCCTCAACGTGTTCTCGCTGGCCGCCGTGCGCGAACTGTACGGCCTGGCCAGCATCGTCCCCACCGCACTCGCCAGCCCCGCCGCACTGGCCGCCGCCCTGCTGGCGTGGATCGCCGCGCCCTTGCTTCTCGCCATCTGGAGATTCCGGACATGACCCACCCGCACCCCACCCGCCGCATCCTGCTGGCCGCCATCAGCGCCCTGCCGCTGCAGAGCCTGCTCGCGGCATGCTCCCGCCCGGCCCCGGCCGCCCCGACCCCGGCCGATTTCGACCCCGCCACCGCCTGCGACCTCGACGGCATGCTGCTGGCCGACCATCCCGGCCCCAAGGCGCAAATCTACTTCGCCGGCCAGGCGGCTCCAGTCTGGTACTGCGACACCGTGGAACTGTTCAGCACCCTGCTGCGCCCGGAGCAGGTTCGCCCGGTCGCCGCCGTCTTCACGCAGGACATGGAACTGGCCGACTGGAATACCCCGCGCGGCCACTGGTTCGACGCCCGCACCGGCTTCTACGTCATCGGCAGCCGCCGCCACGGCGCCATGGGCCCGACCATCCCGGGCTTCCGCAACGAGTCAGCCGCCCAGGCGTTTGCCCACCAGCACGGCGGCAAGGTGCTGCCGTACGCCGGCATCACGGCCGATATGGTGGATCTGAGCGGGGGAGCGGGAGGTGACGGGCGGATGTAGGGCGAGCACACGGCCGCAGACATGAAGGCCGAGAAAATCGCATCGCAACGAAAAAAGGGGCTACGGCGAAAACCGTAGCCCCTTCTTCTTACTGCATGAGTTGGTGGGCCTCCCGTGAGTCGAACACGGCACCAACGGATTATGAGTCCGCTGCTCTAACCAGGCATGAGCTAGAGGCCCTTAGAAGGCGTGATGCTTAGCTGCCTTCCAGGAAGCTCTTCAGCTTGTCGGAGCGGCTCGGGTGGCGCAGCTTGCGCAGCGCCTTGGCCTCGATCTGACGGATACGCTCGCGCGTGACGTCGAACTGCTTGCCCACTTCCTCCAGCGTGTGGTCGGTGCTCATCTCGATGCCGAAACGCATGCGCAGCACCTTGGCTTCGCGCGGCGTCAGGCTGTCGAGCACGTCCTTGACCACGTCGCGCATGGAACCATGCAGCGCCGCCTCGGCCGGGGCCAGCGTGTTCGTGTCCTCGATGAAGTCGCCCAGATGCGAGTCGTCGTCGTCCCCGATCGGCGTTTCCATGGAGATCGGCTCCTTGGCGATCTTCATGATCTTGCGGATCTTGTCCTCCGGCATCTCCATCTTCTCGGCCAGCGTTGCCGGATCCGGCTCGTTGCCGGTTTCCTGCAGGATCTGGCGCGAGATCCGGTTCATCTTGTTGATCGTCTCGATCATGTGCACCGGAATACGGATGGTGCGGGCCTGATCGGCGATCGAGCGCGTGATGGCCTGGCGGATCCACCACGTGGCGTACGTCGAGAACTTGTAGCCGCGGCGGTATTCGAACTTGTCCACCGCCTTCATCAGGCCGATGTTGCCTTCCTGGATCAGGTCCAGGAACTGCAGGCCACGGTTCGTGTACTTCTTCGCGATCGAGATCACCAGGCGCAGGTTGGCCTCGGTCATTTCACGCTTGGCTTCGCGGGCGCGCTTCTCGCCTTCGGACATCTTGCGGTTGACGTCCTTCAGCTCCTTGAGCGGCAGCACCACGCGGGCCTGCAGGTCGATCAGCTTCTGCTGCAGCTCGTGCACGGCCGGCACGTTGCGCTCGACGATCGTGCTGTACGGTTTGTGGTCAGCCACGATGGTCTGGATCCAGTCCAGGTTCGTCTCGTTGCCCGGGAAGCGGGCCACGAAGTCGGCGCGCGGCATGCCGCACTTGTCGACCACGATGTTCAGGATGGCGCGCTCCAGCTTGCGGACTTCGTCCACCTGGCCACGCAGCGTGTCGCACAGGCGCTCGACGTTGCGGGCGGTGAAGCGGATGCCCATCAGTTCGGCCTGGATGGCTTCCTGCGCCTTCACATACGGCTTGGACTTGTAGCCTTCCTTCTCGAACGCGCGGCGCATCTTGTCGAACTGCTCGGCGATGATGCGGAATTTCTCCAGCGCGGCCACCTTCAGCTCTTCGAGCTGACGGGCCGACGCGCCGGCGCCGCCGCCGCTCTCGTCGTCCTCGTCCTCGTCGCCTTCCTCGTCGCCGTCCTCGTCCGATTCCTCGTCTTCCTCATCGGAAGCCGCGGCCTGGGCCGGCGAGTTGTCCTGCACTTCCTCGGCGTTCGGGTCGATCAGGCCGTCGACGAACTCGTCGATCTTGATCTCCTCGTTGGCCACGCGCTCGGCGCTGGCCAGGATCTCCGAGATCGTGACCGGGCAGGCCGAGATGGCCATGACCATGTCCTTCAGGCCGGCTTCGATCCGCTTGGCGATCTCGATCTCGCCCTCGCGCGTCAGCAGTTCCACCGTACCCATCTCGCGCATGTACATGCGCACGGGGTCCGTGGTGCGGCCGAACTCGGAATCCACGGTCGACAGCGCGGCCTCGGCTTCCTCCTCGGCCTCTTCCTCGCTGGTGGCGGACGGGGCGTTGTCGTTGAGCAGCAGCGTCTCGGCGTCCGGCGCCTGTTCGTAGACGGCGATGCCGATGTCGTTCAGCGTGGCGACCAGCGTGTCGATCGTTTCCGAATCGACCATGTCGTCCGGCAGGTGATCGTTGATTTCCGCGTAGGTCAGGTAGCCGCGCGACTTGCCCAGCTTGATCAGCGCCTTGAGCTTCTGGCGGCGGAGTTCGAGTTCTTCCTCGCTGCCGGCCTGGTTGGACGAGGCGAATTCCTTGAGCAGCGCCTTCTCCTTGGCCTTGCGGTCCTTGGCCTTCTGCTTCTCGGTCTTCGGGGCCGCCGCCGGGGTCGCGGGCGCGTCGTTTTCGTAAAACTCTTCGGTCACGTCTTCGATGGTGCTGTCTTCTTGCTGCATCTCGGCCTTGGGCTTGCGACCGCGCTTCTTCGGCTCAGGCTTGACGGCCGGAGCGGCGGTTCGCTCGGATGCAACGGATGCGGGAGTCGCGGCACGGGCCTTCGGCGCGGCGGCAGTAGCGCCTGCGCGGGCGCTGCTGCTGCGGGTGCCGGCCGTCGTTGCCGCACGCTTGCTCTCGACTTCGGTATTCTGCTGTTTCGCCACGGTGATACTCTTGCCTTTCACTGGTGCAGCGGCATTGCTGCCGCTTGTATTGGCGCTGCTGCCGCTCTCGCGTGCCGAAGTCGAGGGCCTGGTATTTTCGGATGTGCGATTCCTGGCGGAAGTGGTTCCGGCGGGCGCGGGAGCGCTTCGCACGGACTTTGCTGGCGCAGACCGGGCTGATGTCGTCCTGACTGACGCGGTCGAAGTCTTCGCCGCCGTTGTTTTCACGGACGCCTTGCCGCTCCCTGATTGGGGAGCTTTGGAGGGCGCCTTCTCGGCTGCCCTTTCGGTTGCTTTGGCCTTTGCCATTGGCACGCTCACTTTCGCCAGTACTGGAGAGAGATTTCGCAATCCAAACCGGGCATTGTAGCACGTCACCAATCCCCGGCTTCCTGTCAGGTGAGGTTTTCACCTGAAAAATCAAGGCTTAAGCGATAGACCCCGGATTCGTCCGTCAGTTGGGATCACTTGTGCAACGGCTCAAGCCGAAAACGTATCTGTTGTGCTTCTTGTGTGCTGATCCTGTGGCGCCTACGTCGGATCGTCCGACGTCACAGGGCGCCAGCCCATCTGCCGCCGACGCTGCACCTCCGGCATCAGCCAGCGGTATCGCGCCTTGTCGTCCTCGCTGGCGGTGCCAGCCGATATCGCCGCCAGCAGCGTTTCCAGCTCGCGCTGCAGCGGGTCTGCCAGCAGCTTGTGGATGGCCCCGTCGAATTCAAGTGTCGCCGACGCCTCTTCCATGTCTTCCCGCAGCACGGCGGCCCGGGCGTTGGCATAGACGTCGGCAAACGGCGTCTGCGCCAGTTGTTCGTTGAAGGCCGCGAAGTTCATCGTGCCCTGGATGCCGTCGCAGGCCGCCACCAGGTGCGCCAGCACCTCGGTTTCGGGCCGCTGGGGGTCCAGCAGCAGCGCGCGGGCATCGTCGTCCAGCCGGGCGGCCAGCGCCGGGTAGCTCATCAGTAGCTGGATCACCTGCTGCTCCAGCCCGGTCGGCGCCTGGCGCCGGGCGCGCGGGCGCGGCTGCGAGAACCGGCCGACGCGCGACGAATCGCTGCCCAGCCCGCATACCGCCTCAATTTCCGCCGGCGTCGTACCGGTAGCATCGGCAAGTTCGCGCACGATCTGTAGCCGCAGCCCGCCGGCCGGCATGGCCTGGAGCAGCGGCTTGGCCTCGAACTGGGCGCGGGCGCGGCCTTCCGGCTGGCGCAGGTCCTGTTCTTCGGTGACGATCTGGAGCAGGAAGCGCGACAGCGGCATCGCGTTCTGCACCTGGCGCGCGAAGGCATCGGTCCCTTCCTCGCGCACGTAGCTGTCCGGGTCGTGCTCGGCCGGCAGGAACAGGAAGCGGATGGTCTTGTTGTCGGCCACGTGGGGCAGGCAGGCTTCCAGCGCCCGCCGGGCGGCGCGCCGGCCCGCGGCGTCGCCGTCGAACGAGAACACCACGGCGTCGGTCTGGCGCAGCAGCTTCTGGACGTGCACCGCCGTGCAGGCCGTGCCCAGCGTGGCCACGGCGTTGGCAAAGCCAAGCTGGGCCAGCGCCACCACGTCCATATAGCCTTCCACCACCAGCACGTAGCCGTTCTCGCGGATGGCGTGGCGGGCCTCGAACAGCCCGTACAGCTCCGTGCCCTTGCTGAACAGCGGGGTTTCGGGGGAATTCAGGTACTTCGGCTCGCCCTGGCCCATGACCCGGCCGCCAAAGCCGATCACATTGCCCTTGGTGTTGCGGATCGGGAACATGATCCGGTCGCGGAACCGGTCGTAGCGGCGCGGCTTGCCGTCGGCGTCGCGCTTGTCCTGCG
Source organism: Cupriavidus pauculus (assembly GCF_003854935.1). Lineage (NCBI taxonomy): Bacteria > Pseudomonadati > Pseudomonadota > Betaproteobacteria > Burkholderiales > Burkholderiaceae > Cupriavidus > Cupriavidus pauculus. The sequence continues at coordinate 1,798,790 of NZ_CP033969.1, read as the reverse complement.
ATTCAATCAGCAGCCCGTTCTCGATCAGCGGCCCGGCCACCGCGTCGTCGCGGTAGCTGCCGAACACGGCCTCCAGGCCCTGCCAGTCGTCCGGCGCGTAGCCGAGCCCGAAATGCGCGGCGATCTCGCCGGTCAGGCCGCGGCCCTTCAGGTACTGGATGGCCTGGGGCGCCCCGCGGAGCTGCTTCTTGTAGAAATCGGACGCCCGCGACATGGCGTCGCTCAGCGCCACGGACCGCGCCTGCTGCTCCGCGCGCTGGGCCGGCGGCAGGCTGTTGCGTTCCTCGGGCACGGACAGGCCCACCGACTGCGCCAGCTCGCGCACCGCATCGGGGTAGGACTGGCCGGAATACTCCATCAGGAAGCCGATGGCCGAGCCATGCGCGCCGCAGCCGAAGCAGTGGTAGAACTGCTTGGTCGGCGACACCGTGAACGACGGCGATTTCTCGTTATGGAACGGGCACAGGCCCATGAAATTGGCCCCGCCCTTCTTCAACTGCACGTACTTGCCCACCACGTCGACAATGTCCACGCGGTTGAGCAGGTCCTGAATGAAGGATTGCGGAATCACCCGACTGACCGTCCTGATGCCATGGCCTGCCGGACACGCCGGCGGCCGCTTTTCTGGAATGCGTGACCGGAACGTCGCCCGGCAGCTATCGAACCATTGTAGTGCAGCCGCAACGCCCTGCCGGCCTTTGCCGACATCGACCGCCAAGCCCCGTCAACCTGGCGGCAACTTCGTCTATCGCGACTGCTAATCGTGCTTATCTCTGATGCCGCCGTCAATTACTTCGGCGCCAGCGCGGCCTTTACCAGGCCGGACACGGCGGTCATGTCGGCGCGGCCCGCCAGGCGGGCCTTGACCAGGCCCATGACCTTGCCCATGTCCTGCGGACCGGTGGCGCCGGCCTCTTCGACGGCCTTCTGCACCTCGGCGGCCACCTCGGCCTCGGACAGCTGCGCCGGCATGTAGGCGGCCAGCACGTCCAGCTCAGCCTTCTCCTTGGCCACCAGGTCGTCACGGCCGGCCTGTTCGAACTGGGAGATCGAGTCCTTGCGCTGCTTGATCATCTTGTCGATGACGGCCGTGACGGCGGCATCGTCCAGTTCCACGCGCTCGTCCACCTCGCGCTGCTTGATGGCAGCCAGCAGCAGGCGGATCGTGCCGAGGCGCTCGGCTTCGCGGGCGCGCATGGCGGCCTTCATGTCGTCGTTGATGCGGGCTTTGAGGGACATGGCAATCTTCCAAAAATTGAGGCTACTGGGACCATAACGCAAAAACCCGCCGGAGCCATGGCCCGCAGCGGGTACGTGCAGAGGCGAAGCCGCGCTCTGGCCGAAAACGAGGAAAAGCGAACGTGCCGGCGCGCCGCCAGCCTTTTGCGAGAGCGCCGATTGTAGCGCATGGGCCATCGCACTGCATATGGATGGCACGCCACGCCGGCGGCTGTTCCGCCTAGGCCGCAGCGCCGCGTGCGGCCTCCGAGACGGCCTCGCCGGCCGCGACGGCCGACGCCCAGGCCCACTGGAAGTTGTACCCGCCCAGCCAGCCGGTCACGTCGACCACCTCGCCGATGAAATAGAGCCCGGGCACGTCGCGCGCCATCATCGTCGCCGACGACAGGCCGCGCGTATCCACCCCGCCCAGCGTGACCTCGGCCTTCTTGTAGCCCTCGGTCCCGGACGGCACCAGCCGCCACCGGTTCAGCGCCTCCCCAAGCTGCCGCAGTGCCTTGTCCGGCATGTCGGCCACTGGCTGGCCGCCGGACAGGCCGGCCGCCGCGCACCAGGCATCAGCCAGCCGCGACGGCAGGCGCTCGCCCAGCAGGTTGTTCAGGTGCTTGCGCGTACCCTTCTTGTGACCGATCAGCCACGCGGCGGCATCCTCGCCGTCGAACAGGTCGATCTCGATCGGCGTGCCGGGATGCCAGTAGCTCGAAATCTGCAGCACGGCCGGGCCCGACAGGCCGCGGTGCGTCCAGAGCAGGTCTTCCTTGAAGGCGCCGGCCGTCTTGCCGCTGCCCGTGGCGATATCGACCTCCATCGACACCCCCGCCAGCGGCACGAACGGCTGCCACGCCTGGCCGTCGAACGTCAGCGGCACCAGCGCCGGGCGCGTTTCCACGACCTTGAGTCCGAACTGGCGCGCGATGCGGTAGCCGAAATCGGTGGCGCCGATCTTCGGGATCGACAGGCCGCCCGTTGCCACCACCACCGCCCCGGCGCGCACCGTGCCCTGCGTGGTCAACAGCAGGTAGTCGTCGCCTTCCTTGCGGATCTCGTCGATAGTGCAACCGGTGCGCCAGTGCACGCCTCCGGCGTCACACTCGGCCCGCAGCAGCGCGATGATGTCCTCGGCGCTGTCGTTGCAGAAGAGCTGGCCGCGATGTTTCTCATGCCAGCCCACGTCGTAGCGGCGCAGCAGGCCCAGGAAGTCTTGCGGCGTATAGCGCGCCAGCGCCGAGCGGCAGTAGTGCGGGTTCGACGACAGGTAGTTGGCCGGCCCGGCCTGCAGGTTCGTGAAATTGCAGCGGCCGCCGCCCGAGATGCGGATCTTCTCGGCCAGCCGCGTGGCATGGTCGATCAGCGCCACGCGCGCGCCGCGCTGACCCGCCACGGCGGCGCACATCATGCCTGCCGCGCCCGCGCCCAGCACCGCCACGTCGAACCGGTCGTTCCTGCCTTGTGTCATGTCGCCCCTTCAAGAAGCCGCGATTGTAGCGAAAGGCGGGCGCCCGAGCGCGCGCTGCGCGGGTGTGCTACCCTGCTGGCCTTCCGTTTTTGCCGGCACGATCGCTGCAGTTGCAGCCCGAACCCAGCCGGCCGCACCACACAGCCATGCTTGTCCTCGGTATCGAATCCTCCTGCGACGAAACCGGGCTGGCCCTCTATGACACCGGGGCCGGCCTGCTAGCGCATGCGCTGCATTCGCAGATCGCCATGCACCGCGAATATGGCGGCGTGGTGCCGGAACTGGCGTCGCGTGACCATATCCGCCGCGTGCTGCCGCTGCTGCGGCAGGTGCTGGCCGACGCCGGGCGCCAGCGCCAGGACATCGACGCCATCGCCTATACGCAGGGCCCAGGGCTGGCCGGCGCGCTGCTGGTGGGGGCGTCGGTCGCCAACGCGCTGGGCTTTGCGCTGGACGTGCCGATGGTCGGCGTGCACCACCTGGAAGGCCACCTGCTGTCCCCGCTGCTGACCCCCGCCCCGCCGCCCTTCCCGTTCGTGGCGCTGCTGGTGTCGGGCGGCCACACGCAGCTCATGGAGGTCAAGGGCGTGGGCGACTACACGCTGCTTGGCGAAACGCTCGATGACGCAGCCGGCGAGGCATTCGACAAGACCGCCAAGCTGCTCGGGCTCGGCTATCCGGGCGGGCCCGAAGTGTCGCGGCTGGCCGAATTCGGCAACCCGGGCGCGTTCGAACTGCCCCGGCCGATGCTCCATTCGGGCAATCTCGATTTCTCGTTCGCAGGGCTCAAGACGGCCGTGCTGACGCAAACCCGCAAGCTCGGCAACGCCTGCGAGCAGGACCGGGCCAACCTGGCGCGGTCGTTCGTCGATGCCATCGTCGACGTGCTGGCCGCCAAGTCGTTCAACGCGCTCAAGCAGACCGGCCACAAGCGGCTGGTGGTAGCCGGCGGGGTGGGCGCCAACCGCCAGTTGCGCGAGCGGCTCAACGAGATGGGCCGGCGCCGCAAGGTGGAAGTCTTCTATCCCGACCTGGCCTTCTGCACCGACAACGGCGCCATGATCGCCTTTGCCGGCGCCATGCGGCTGCAGGCCGCGCCGCAACTGGCGCGCCACGGCTACGACTATGGCGTGACGCCGCGCTGGGACCTGTCCGATATCCGCCTGCCCGACGGCGCGGGCGTCCAGGCGTCGTAGGAAACCTCTAATCGGGGCGGCATCCCGACACAAGGCGGTCACAAGGCCGCCGAACAATTTGCGTTCTCCACATCACATAACGATAGAGGGACGCCAGATGGATCGCCGCCAGTTTCTGAAATGGGGAAGTTTCGTCACCGTGACGGTGGCCACCACGGGCCTGGCCGGCTGCGGTGGCGATGACCCCACCACGCCGCCCACCACCCCGGCCACCCCGCCCGCCACCGACCCCGGCAACACCTTCACGTTCCAGCAGGGCGTAGCGTCCGGCGACCCCCGGCCCGACAGCGTCATGCTCTGGACGCGCGTCACGGGCGGCAACGGCAGCCAGCCCGTCAACGTGCAGCTGCAGGTCTCCACGCAGGCCGACTTCGGCACGATGGTCGTCAACAGCACGCTGTCGGCGCTGCCGGACTGGGACTATACGATCCGCAACAAGGTGACCGGCCTTGCCGCCGGCACCACCTACTACTACCGCTTCGTCGCGGGCAGCCAGACCAGCCCGGCTGGCCGCACCCGCACCGCGCCGGCGGCCGGCACGCCGTTGTCGCAGCTCAGGTTCGCGTTCATCACATGCCAGGACTGGAGCGTGAACCACTGGGCCGGCATGGAGGAACTGCTCGGCCAGGAGCTCGACTTCGTGGTCCACATGGGCGACTACATCTACGAGACAGTCGGCGCGGCGTTCCAGACCGGCAAGGTCGAGGGCCGCCACGCCAGGCTGACGCTGCCGAACGGCACGGCGTCGGCCGACGGCACCTACGCGACGACCATCGACGACTACCGCTACCTGTACAAGGCATACCGCAGCGACCCACGGCTGCAGGCGCTGCACGCGCGCTTTCCGGTCATCGGTATCTGGGACGACCACGAGTTTTCCGACGACTGCTGGCAGGACCACCAGACCTACACGGCCAGCGACGACCTGGACCCGCGCACCGCGCGCCGCCGCGCCGCCAGCCAGGCGTGGTTCGAATTCATGCCGGCCGACGTGAGCTTCGACCGGGCCGACCCATCGTTCCGCAACATCCAGATCTACCGCGCGTTCACGTTCGGCAACCTGGCCACGCTGGTGATGACCGACGAGCGGCTGTACCGCGCGGACCACGTGATCCCCGAGCAGGCCGCCGGCAGCAGCATCGGCAGCCGCTACTTCGTGCCCAAGGCCACGCTGGCCGGGCTGGAGGCCAGCAAGGTGACGGCGGCGGGCGGCGCCCTGACGCCGGTGTCGATCCTTGGCGACACGCAGCGCGCCTGGTGGCAGCAGCAGATGGCCGGCGCGGCCACGACGTGGAAACTGTGGGGCAACGAAGTGTCGCTGCTGCGCATGCAGATCGATGGCACGCAGGCCATCGCCGCGCTGCTGGCCGCCGGCCTGGTCAAGGCGAACGGCGCGCTGGCGCCGCTGCAGCCGGCCATGACGGCGGCGCTGGTGACCGACCTGACCACGGCCAAGGGCGACGGCACCTACCCGACGCCGGCCTATGCCGCGCTCAAGGCGCTGCTGCAGGCCAACGCCGGCATTCCGGGCGCCACCTTCGACGCGGCCATCCAGCCGGTGCTCAACGCGGCGCTGCCTTCCGTGGCGCTGCTGGACAAGTACATTCTCAATGCCGACCAGTGGGACGGCTACAACGCCGAACGCAAGGCGCTGATGGCATTCCTGAAGAGCCAGAACATTGCCAACGTGGTGGCGCTGACCGGCGACATCCACGCGTTCTTCGCCGGCCCGGTCATGGACGACTACGACGCGGCCACGCCCGTGCCGGTGATGGTGGACCTGGTCACGGCCGGCCTGTCGAGCAATTCGTTCCAGAGCTATTTCAGGAGCGTGGTGGACAGCGACCCGGCCTTCCAGGCCGCCGCGCCGCTGATCTACACGACCGACGGCGCCGGCACGGTCACCAACACGTTCAACACCACGCTGACGACGTTCAACCCGTGGCTCAAGTACGTGAACACGGACGCCCAGGGCTACGCGGTGGTCACGCTGACCGCCACCAAGCTGAGCTGCAGCTTCCACAAGCTCAAGCCGCTGGTCGACGGCGCCGCCCCCGCGCAGCCGGCGACGGAAAGCGTGAAGGTGGTGGAAGTGGCTGCCGGGGTGCCGGCGGTGACGGTGGTCTGAGGAAGCTGTCGGACTGTGGATGGGCGCCCCTCTCCCGCACCGCGAGACAGGGGCGCCGACTGGCGGTGGTGACGATCACCCCACCCGCTTGTCCCGTTCGATCACGGCGTACGCGCTGTGGTTGTGGATCGACTCGAAGTTCTCGGCTTCGAGCGTGTAGGCCACGATCCGGTCGTCGGCGTTCAGCCGCATGGCGATGTCGCGCACCAGGTCCTCGACGAACTTCGGGTTCTCGTAGGCGCGCTCGGTGACGAACTTCTCGTCGGGGCGCTTGAGCAGGCCCCACAGTTCGCACGACGCTTCTTCCTCGGCCATGCGGACCAGCGTTTCCACGTCCAGGTCGCCGCCCAGTTCCACCTGCATCGTGATGTGCGAGCGCTGGTTGTGCGCGCCGTACTGCGAGATCTTCTTCGAACACGGGCACAGGCTCGTCACCGGCACCAGCGCGGTCAGGAACAGCCGCGTCTGGCCGTCGCGGCGCTCGCCGGCCAGCGTCACCTCGTAGTCCAGCAGCGACTGCACGCCCGATACCGGCGCGATCTTGCTGATGAAGTACGGGAAGGTGACCTCGATGCGGCCGGCATCTGCCTCAAGCCGCACCAGCATGTCGTCGAGCAGCGCGCGGAAGCCGGCCAGGTCCAGCGGCGCGCGGTTGTCCTCCAGCAGCGCCACGAAGCGCGACATATGGGTGCCCTTCTGGTCGGCCGGCAGCCGCACGTCCAGGTTGAACGTGCCGACGGTGCCGACCTGGCCGGCGGGCGTCTTCAGTGTCAGCGGATATCGCACGCCCTTCACCCCCACGCGCTGGATCACGATCTGGCGGGTATCGACGCTCGACTGCACGTCGGGCATGACAAAGGCGGGATGGATGTCATTCATCTACGGTTTCCTCCAGGACGCCGCCAGGGGGTGGCGGCCATCCTTACGGTCGCGGCGTTTTCGCAGGATTTCTCCACGCCGCGCAACGAGTGTGAAACGGCGGGTCCAGGCGTCATGCTGTCGGCGCCTGCCCGCAGTTGCGAACACGAAAATGGGAATCGCGATTTTACGCAAGATTGGAAGCCACTGCCGATGCGCCGCCCCCTTCCGCGTATTTCGTGCAGCGAATGGGCGGGCGATGCAGCGTCCTGCCATGTGCCGGTGCCCAAAAGCAAAGCGGCGCGGAAGATCCGCGCCGCCGGGGCCGTGCCAGTGCCGGGTGCCGGGCGTCAGGCGACGCGCGTGGCCACCTTCACCGGCTGGTCGGCCAGGCCAAAGCGCTCGCGCACCGCGCGCTCGATGCCCGCCGCGTCCAGCCCGCACTGCGACAGCAGGAACGCCGGATCGCCATGGTCGATGAACCGGTCGGGCAGGCCCAGCACCAGCGTCGGCACCTCGATGCCGGCCTCGGCCAGTGCTTCCAGCACGGCGCTGCCGGCGCCGCCCATCGTCGCGCCCTCTTCCACGGTCACCAGGTAGTCGTGGTCGGCGGCAAGCTGGCGCACCAGGTCCACGTCCAGCGGCTTGACGAAGCGCATGTTGGCCACGGTGGCGTCCAGCGCGTCGGCCGCGGCCAGCGACGGGTGCAGCATCGACCCGAACGCAAGGATCGCCACGCGCTGGCCGGCACGCGCCTGGCCGGTGCGGCGGATCTCGCCCTTGCCCACCGGCAGCGCGGTCAGCGCGGCCTCGGTGGCCACGCCCACGCCGGCGCCGCGCGGGTAGCGCACGGCGGTCGGGCAATCCTGCTGGAACGCGGTGGTCAGCAGCTGGCGGCACTCGTTCTCGTCAGACGGCGTCATGACCATCATGTTCGGGATGCAGCGCAGGTACGGGATGTCGTAGGCGCCGGCGTGCGTGGCGCCGTCGGCGCCGACCAGGCCGGCACGGTCCAGCGCGAAGACCACGGGCAGGTTCTGCAGCGCCACGTCGTGGATGAGCTGGTCATAGCCGCGCTGCAGGAACGTCGAGTAGATCGCCACCACGGGCTTCAGGCCCTCGCAGGCCAGGCCGCCGGCAAACGTCACTGCGTGCTGCTCGGCGATGCCGACGTCGTAGTAGCGGTCCGGAAAGCGCTTCTCGAACTCGACCATGCCCGAGCCCTCGCGCATGGCCGGCGTGACGCCGATCAGGCGCGGGTCGGCGGCGGCCATGTCGCACAGCCAGTCGCCGAACACCTGCGTGTACGTCTTGCGCGACGGCTTGGCCGCCGGGCGGATGCCCTCGGCCGGGTTGAACTTGCCCGGGCCGTGGTAGAGGATCGGGTCGGCCTCGGCCAGCTTGTAGCCCTGGCCCTTCTTGGTCACCACGTGCAGGAACTGCGGGCCGTGGCCTTCCAGCGCGCGCTGGCGGATGTTCTGCAGCGTCGGGACCAGCGATTGCAGGTCGTGGCCGTCGATCGGGCCGATGTAGTCGAAGCCGAATTCCTCGAACAGCGTGGCCGGCACGACCATGCCCTTGGCATGTTCTTCCAGGCGCTTGGCGAACTCCAGCACCGGCGGCGCCACGGACAGCACCTTCTCGATGCCCTTCTTGGTCGCCGCGTAGAACTGGCCCGACAGCAGGCGCGCCAGGTGCTTGTTCAGCATGCCCACCGGCGGCGAGATCGACATGTCGTTGTCGTTGAGCACCACCAGCAGCGGCAGGTCCTTGTAGACGCCGGCGTTGTTCATGGCCTCGAACGCCATGCCGGCCGTCATCGCGCCGTCGCCGATCACGGCGATGCCCACGCGCTTCTGGCCCATCGTGCGCGCGCCCAGCGCCATGCCCAGCGCGGCCGAGATCGACGTGGACGAGTGCGCAGTGCCGAACGTGTCGTACTCGCTTTCCGAGCGGCGCGGGAAGCCCGAGATGCCGCCGTACTGGCGCAGCGTCGACATGCGGTCGCGGCGGCCGGTCAGGATCTTGTGGGGGTAGCTCTGGTGGCCCACGTCCCAGACGATGCGGTCGCTGGGGGTGTCGAACACGTAGTGCAGCGCGATGGTCAGCTCCACCGTGCCGAGGTTGGACGACAGGTGGCCGCCGGTCTGCGAGACCGATTCGAGCACGTAGGCGCGAAGTTCGTCGGCAAGCGTGCCGAGCTGGCGGCGGTCCAGCTTGCGCAGGTCCGCGGGGTCGTCGATGTTGTTGAGCAGCGTGTAGGTCATGGTGTCCGTTCGGCCGCCGGATTCTCGGTGTCCGGCTTGTCAGTTCAGTTCGAGCGCAGCACGATCAGGTCGGCCAGTTCGGCCAGCCGGCCGGCGCGTGCGCCAAATCCCGCCAGCGCCTCGTGGGCGTCGGTGCGAAGCTGGGCGGCCAGCTCGCGTGCAGCATCCAGACCAAGCAGCGACACGTAGGTCGGCTTGTCGTTGGCGGCATCCTTCCCGGCGGTCTTGCCGAGCGTCGCCGTGTCGGCGGTCACGTCGAGAATATCGTCCACGACCTGGAACGCCAATCCCACGGCCGCCGCATACCGGTCCAGCGCGGCCAGCCCGGCCGCGTCGATGCTGCCGCACAGGGCGCCCATGCGCACGCTGGCGCGCAGCAGCGCACCGGTCTTCATGCGGTGCATGCCTTCCAGCGCGTCGCGGGTCATGGACTGGCCCACGTTCTGCAGGTCGATCGCCTGCCCGCCGCACATGCCCACCGATCCGGACGCCGTGGCCAGCTCGGCCACCAGCTTCAGCCGCGCCTCGGCGCCCAGCGCGGGCGTCTGCGCCAGCACGATGAACGCCTGCGTCTGCAGCGCATCGCCCACCAGCAGTGCCGTGGCTTCGTCGTAGGCCTTGTGGACCGTCGGCCGGCCGCGGCGCAGGTCGTCGTCGTCCATGCACGGCATGTCGTCGTGGACCAGCGAGTAGGCGTGGATCATCTCGACGGCGCAGGCGGCCGCGTCGCAAGCCTCGGATGGCGCATCCGCCACCTCGCCCGCAGCGTGGACCAGCAGCGGGCGCACCCGCTTGCCACCGCCGAGGACAGCATAGCGCATGGCTTCATGCAAGGTGTGGGGAATTGTGTCCGTGGACGGGAGGGCCGCGTCCAGGGCAGCCTCGGTCCGGGCGCCCTGCGCCCGCATCCAGGTAGCGAAATCACTCATTCGAAGTCTGCGCCGTTATTGTTGTCGGGACGGGATTCGCCGGCCAGCGGCTTCAGGGCGTCGCCTTCCAGTACCTTGACCTGCTGGGCCACGCGCTCCAGGCTCTGCTGGCAGAAGCGGACGAGTTCGGCGCCCCGGCGGTAAGCGGCCAGCGACGCCTCCAGCGGCAGCTCGCCGCTTTCCATGCTCGCCACCAGCGTTTCCAGCTCGGCCATCGCGGCCTCGTAGGAAGCCGGCGGCACGCTGGCGGACGGCGTATCGTCGGGCTGGACCGGGGCGGTCGTCGTTCTTGGCATGTCGGGCCTTGTTCAGGGGAATTCGGGATTTTACGCCAAACCAGGGCCGGGCCGCAGAACAGTGTTATCCACAGGGCGGATGGCCGGCGTGCGGATACGCCACATAACCGGTGCCCGTGACAGGGAAGTGACGTGTGCGCCCGGGTCGTCTTTCCGAATGCGCCCGAAGGGGCACCTCCGTGACGACCCGGGTCGACTTTTTCGCTAAAAAGTCAAAAAAATCAGTCCCTTAATTTTTGGGCTCGGGTACAATCCCCGGCTCGTCGGCGAGTTCAGATCCGTTGCGTCCAGGACGCATTTTTCTCTGCCTCAGGGCGGGGAACCGGCTCCGGTTTCGCTCGTCTGACACGGTTTCCCAAATCGATTCCTATTTCGATGGTTGGGTTGTTCACTGCTTTCGCCTGTCATAGGGAGTGGGGATAATGTCCAATCTCAGCACCGCGCTCAAGCTCGCGCCGGCTGATTCGCAGTTGCCCGTCGACGTCTATTTCGATGAGGCGCTGCATCAACAAGAACTCGAACTGCTGTTCCGCAAGGGCCCGGGCTACGTCGGCCACGCGCTGATGGTGCCGGAGACCGGCGACTTCCAGACGCTGGCCGCCGAGGACGAGGGCCGCATGCTGGTGCGCAACCCGGACGGCATCGAACTGCTCTCCAACGTCTGCCGCCACCGCCAGGCCATCATGATGAACGGCCGCGGCAACGCCAAGAACATCGTCTGCCCGCTGCACCGCTGGACCTACGACCTGCAGGGCGAACTGCTGGGCGCGCCGCATTTTGCCGAGCAGCCCTGCGTGCGCCTGAACCGGTCGCCGCTGCAGAACTGGAACGGCATGCTGTTCGAGGGCCAGCGCGACGTCCGCGCCGACCTGGCGCGCATGGGCGTGGCCGAGGACCTGAATTTCGACGGGTACATGCTCGACCACGTGGAAGTCCACGAGTGCAACTACAACTGGAAGACCTTCATCGAGGTCTATCTGGAGGACTACCACGTCGTGCCGTTCCACCCGGGGCTGGGCAGCTTCGTGTCGTGCGACGACCTGAAGTGGGAGTTCGGCGAGCAGTACAGCGTGCAGACCGTGGGCCTGCACAAGGGCCTGCAGCGCCCGGGCAGCCAGACGTACCAGAAGTGGCACGACGAAGTGTTGCGCTTCAACAACGGCAAGCTGCCCAAGCACGGCGCGATCTGGCTGACTTACTACCCCAACATCATGGTGGAGTGGTACCCGAACGTGCTCTGCATCTCCACGCTGCACCCGCTGGGCCCGCGCAAGACGCGCAACGTCGTGGAGTTCTACTACCCCGAGGAAATCGTGCTGTTCGAGCGCGAGTTCGTCGAGGCCGAGCGCGCCGCCTATATGGAGACGTGCATCGAGGACGACGAGATCGCCGAGCGCATGGACGCCGGCCGCCTGGCGCTGATGAAGCGCGGCATCAGCGAGACCGGCCCGTACCAGTCGCCGATGGAAGACGGCATGCAGCACTTCCACGAGTGGTACCGGCGCGCGATGGACTACAACAAGCGCTGAGCCGCCGCAATGACGGGCACCAGCCGCCCGCCGCCGCTGTGGACGACGAGAAACGGACCGTGAAAACGGTCCGTTTTGCATTGGAGCGGCCGGCAAAGCACTGATAGAATCGCCACTTAATCGTTGCCGATACAACGATTTTCGGTTTTGCCCCTCCCTTCGCCCCCTTACACCTTTCTCGCCCCGGTTTCCGCCATGCAATCGCTCTGGATGTTGTTCGCCGCCTTCGCCTTTTCGTTGATGGGGGTGGGGGTCAAGCTGGCGTCCGAGCAATACACCACTGGCGAGATCGTGTTCTACCGCAGCCTGATTGGCGTGACGATCATGTGGGTGCTGCTGCGCTCGCAGGGTGTGTCGGTGCGCACGCCGCACATGGTCACGCACATCAAGCGCAGCCTCTTCGGGGTGACCGCCCTGCTGCTCTGGTTCACGTCGATCACGCTGCTGCCGCTGGCCACGGCGATGACGCTGAACTACATGTCGCCGGTCTGGATCGCGCTGATCCTGGGCGCCGGCGCCGCGCTGGCCGGTACCGCCGGGGCGGCCGACAAGAAGCTGATCGGCGCCATCCTGCTGTCGTTTGCCGGGGTCATCTGCCTGCTGCAGCCGTCGGTGGGCAAGGACCAACTGGCCGGCGGCATGATCGGGCTGGTCTCGGGCGTGTTCACGGCGCTGGCCTATGTCGAAGTCCGGCAACTGGGGCAGCTTGGCGAGCCCGAAGGCCGCATCGTGTTCTATTTCTCGGGGGTCGGGCTGGTCTGCGGGCTGGTCTGGATGCTGTTCACGGGCCTGAGCACCCATACCTGGCACGGCGTGGGCCTGCTGCTGGCCATCGGCATCCTGGCCACGCTGGGCCAGACGTCGATGACGCGCGCCTACAAGCGCGGCAATACGCTGCTGACCGCCAACCTGCAGTACGCGGGCATCGTGTTCTCCAGCCTGTGGGGCATCCTGGTCTGGAACGACCAGTTGAACTGGGTGTCCTGGCTTGGCATGGCGCTGATCGTGGCCAGCGGCATCGCCACCACGCTCACGCGCGCCCGCGACACCGACAAGCATCCCACCCCGGCCACGCCGGTCAAGTCGCCCGAGGCGGAAGTGCATCCCGAGGTGTGACCGGCTGCGCGGGCCGTCCGGGCTGTCCAGGCCGTTGCGGTGTAGCATTGTCGGCGCACTTTTCCTTACCGACACGGGTTCTCCATGCCATCTCCGCTGATCTCCGCCACCGAACTCCATGACCTGCGGCAACAGGGCCGGCCGGTTGTCGTCGTCGACTGCTCGTTCGACCTGACCAACCCGGCCGCCGGCCGCGAGATGTACCAGCAGGAACATCTTCCGGGCGCCTTCTACCTGCACCTGGACAACGAACTGTCGGGCCCCAGGACGGGCTTCAACGGTCGGCACCCGCTGCCCGATGCCGAGATGTTCGTGGCGCGGATGCGCGCGCTGGGCGTCGATGACGATGCGCTGGTCGTGGCCTACGACGCGCAGGGCAGCATGTACGCGGCCCGGCTCTGGTGGTTGATGCGCTGGGTGGGCCACGGCGCCGTGGCCGTGCTCGATGGCGGCAAGGCTGCCTGGCTGGCCGCCGGACTGCCCCTGGAACCAGGCACGACGCCCGATCCGGACGCCGGCGGCAGCCTGACGCGCCGGACGTCGCTGGTGCGTACCGTCGATGCCGCCACGCTGGTCGACAACCTCGCGCAGCCGTCGCTGCTGGTCGTCGATGCCCGCGCGGCCGACCGCTTCCGCGGCGAGAACGAGACGCTCGACCCGGTCGGCGGCCATATCCCCGGCGCCGCCAACCGCTTCTTCAAGGACAACCTGGGCCCGGACGGCCGCTTCAAGCCCGCCGACCAGCTCCGCGCCGAGTTCGGCCAGGTCTTCGGCGGCAAGGCGCCGGCGCAAACGGTCATGCAGTGCGGCTCGGGCGTCACGGCCTGCCACAACCTCCTGGCGATGGAAGTGGCCGGCCTGACCGATGCGGCGCTGTACCCGGGGTCGTGGAGCGAATGGTGCGCCGACCCGCAGCGGCCGGTGGCCACCGGTACCGGCACCTGAGCCGGCACCTGAGCCGGCACGGCGGCGTCAGTTCGACGCCGCTTCGGTGCCGGTCTGCGAGTGGCGATGGGCGTGCTGCTCGTGCACGCCATTGGTGATGAAGACGATGGCCGCGATGCCCGCCGCCACCAGCACCACCTGCACGGCCGATTCCTTCAGGCGCGGCCGGCGCTGCATCTGCGGCATCAGGTCGCTGACGGCGATGTAGACGAAGCTGCTGGACGCAATCACCAGCACGTACGGAATCCAGGCCGTCAGCTGGTCCAGCAGGAAATAGCCGACGATGCCGCCCAGGATGGCCGCCAGGCTCGACAGCAGGTTGAACGCGAACGCCCGCGCCTTCGAGAAGCCGGCGTTCAGCAGCACGATGAAGTCGCCCACCTCCTGCGGAATCTCGTGCGCGGCAATGGCCAGCGCGGTCACGATGCCGATATGCGGATCGGCCAGGAACGCCGCCGCGATCACGATGCCATCGGCAAAGTTGTGGAAGGTGTCGCCCACCAGGATGGTCAGGCCGCTGCGGCCGGCTTCCTCGCGGTCGTGGCCGTGGTGGTGATGGTGCCCGTCGCCCTCGTGGTGGTGCGAGTGGCGCAGCAGCGAGATCTTTTCCAGCAGAAAGAACCCCAGCAGCCCGGCCAGCAGCGTGCCGAACAGCGCGCGCGGGTCGGCGCCGGACTCGAACGCCTCGGGCAGCGAATGCAGCAGCGCCGTTGCCAGCAGCACGCCCACCGAGAAGCTCACCATGCGCTCCACCACGCGCGAGGCCACGGTCAGCGACAGCAGCGCGGCCCCGAGGATGCTGCCGACGCCCGAAATCGTCGCCGCCAGCAGGATGTACAAAAGCGTGGAATGGATGATGAACTCCCGGACCGGCCCCTGCCCGACCACCGGGCAGTCGTCGCCGACTGACTACGCCAGCGCTTTAACGCAACATGGTTGCAAAAACGCGAGAGTCGGCATTGTACGTACCTCTCCACCCTCTTTGCAATCACCCGCGCGCCGGCAGGGCCAATGCGGCCCGCCCCGTCAGGCCACGTGATGCTGGCGGAACCACGCCAGGCAGCGTTGCCAGCCATCCTTGGCGGCCGCCTCGACGTAGCTGGGCCGGTAGTCGGCATGGAATGCGTGGCCGGCGTCGGGATAGACCACGAACGTCGACGCCTTCGCGTTCGGGTTCGACGATTCGGCCAGCGCCGCCTTCATCTGGGCCACGTGTTCCTGCGTGATGCCGGTGTCCTTGCCGCCGTAGAGGCCCAGCACCGGCGCGTGCAGGTCGCCGACGATGTCCACCGGGTTCTTCGGCTTGAGCGCGTTGGGCTGGCCGACAAGCTGGCCGTACCACGCCACGCCGGCCTTCACGCGCCGGCTGTGGGCCGAGTACAGCCACGTGATGCGCCCGCCCCAGCAGAACCCGGTGATGCCCAGCCGGTTCACGTCGCCGCCGTTGGCCGCCGCCCAGGTCACGCAGGCGTCCAGGTCGCCCATGACCTGGGCGTCCGGCACCTTCTGGATGATGTTGGCCTGCAGTTCCTGGATCGTCCCGTAGCTGGTCGGATCGCCCTGCCGCGCGAACAGCTCCGGCGCGATGGCCAGGTAGCCGAGCTTGGCAAAGCGGCGGCAGACATCGGCAATATGTTCGTGGACGCCAAAGATCTCGCTGATGACCAGCACCACGGGCAGGTTTTTCTTGCCCTCGGGCTGGGCGCGGTACACGGGCATGCTGAAGCCGCCCGACGGCACGGTGACCTCGCCGGCGGTCAGCCCCTGGAAGTCGGTCTTGATGGTCTGGGCGGTCACCGGCAGCGCGGCGGCCGCGAAGGCCGAGCCCAGCGCGGTCTTGACGAAACTGCGGCGGTCGAACGTCTGACCGGGAACGAGGCTTTCGACTTCGGGCTTCAGCATGAGGGTCTCCTGGGCATCGGGGGCGCCGCGCCCAAGTGACGTCCGCGCGGCGGCGTCGATTCTAAGCAAACATGGTCGGCAACGCACGCGCCGCCGGCCAGCGGCTCAGTGCAGCTTCACGCGCGGGCTGGTCTTGCTGCGCAGCCAGTGCGTCATGGTGTCCAGCCCCATGCCGATCGCGCCATGCAGCGCCAGCACGTGCATCCGGTACAGCGACGTGTACATGAAGCGCGCCATCAGCCCCTCGATGAACATCGACCCGCCGATCAGGCCACCCATCAGGCTGCCCACGGCGCTGAAATGGCCCAGCGACACCAGCGAGCCGAAATCCTTGAAGCCGAACTTCGGCAGCGGCTTGCCGTCCAGCCGGGCCCGCAGCGCGTCGTACAGGAACGTGGCCTGCTGGTGCGCGGCCTGGGCGCGCGGCGGCACCGTGGTCTGCTTCTCGGGCCACGGCGCGGCGGCGCAGTCGCCGAACGCGAAGATGTCGGGATCGGTCTCGGTCTGCAGCGTCGGGCCCACCACGAGCTGGCCCATCTTGCTGACGGGCAGGCCCAGCGTGCGCAGCACGCCGGGGGCCGTGATGCCGGCCGCCCAGACCGTCAGGTCGGCGTCGATATGCTTGCCGCTGGCCGTCAGCACCGCGTCGTGCGTCACCTCGGTCACGCGCTCGGACGTGAAGACGTCCACATCCAGCTTGCGCAGCAGCTTGGTCGTCTCGGCCGACACGCGCTCGGACAGCGCGGGCAGGATGCGCGGCCCGGCCTCGATCACATGGATACGCACGTCGCGGCGTGGGTCAAGCTGGTGCAGCCCGTAGGCGTTCAGCACGTGCGCGGTGTTGCGCAACTCGGCCGACAGTTCCACGCCCGTCGCACCCGCGCCGATGATCGCCACGTCCACGCGCGGCCGGCCGTCCTGGCCCACGCGGCCCTTGCCGTTCTGGGCCCGCACGCAGGCCGCGATCAGCCGGCGGCGGAAGCGCTCGGCCTGGTCGACCGTATCCAGCGCGATCGCATGCTCGGCCGCGCCCGGCACGTTGAAGAAATGGGTGATGCAGCCGATGGCCAGCACCAGCGTGTCGTACGGCAGGTCGCGCGCGGGCAGCAGTTCGGTGCCGTCCTGGTCCAGGCAGGCGGCCACGTGGATGCGCTTGCCGGCGCGGTCGATGCCGGTCAGCTCGCCCTGCTGGAAGTCGAAATGGTGCCAGCGCGCCTGCGCCGCGTATTCGAGCTGGTGGGTGTTGGGGTCCATGCTGCCGGCGGCCACCTCGTGCAGCAGCGGCTTCCAGATGTGCGTCGGCATGCGGTCGACCAGCGTCACCTGCGCGCGGCGCGACTTGCCCAGCTTGTCGCCAAGCCGCGTGACAAGTTCGAGTCCGCCGGCGCCGCCGCCCACCACGATGATCCGGTGCGCTTGCCCCGCAGGACGCGGCGCCGCGATCTGCGGGCCGCCGGAAGGTTTGTCGATGGGAGTGGGGGCGCTTTCCTCTCTGCCTGTTGCGTTGCTCATGGTCTACCCGATGTTTTCAATTTGAAAACCGGTGCAGGCCCCTGCGGCGTCTTTCTGTTGTGGTCTCGCACCGCGAGGCCGATGTTCTGCGTGCGGCTGGCGGCTGCGGCCAATCCGACGGGATGGCTACCAGTGTGCTGCAGAGCAGCACCGGCTGGCAAGCGGTCAGCCGTCGATTCAGACAGTACTTCTTTGCATACATCGGCATCGCACGGGAGACAGCGGAATAACGGGGCGCGGCGGCCCCTGCCGCCACGTCCAACCGTGCGCCGTGTGGCGGACTAGTGCGCCTCTTCCCAGTTCGCGCCGCTGCCCACCTCGGCCACCAGCGGCACGTTGAGTTGCGCCACGCCGCACATCAGCTCGGGCAGCCGCACCTTGACCAGCTCGAACTCGGCCTGCGGCACTTCCAGCACCAGTTCATCGTGCACCTGCATGATCTGGCGCGCGCCCAGGCCGTCCGCTTCCAGCCAGTCCTGCACGGCGATCATCGACAGCTTGATCAGGTCGGCGGCCGTGCCCTGCATCGGCGCATTGATGGCGGCGCGCTCGGCGGCCTGGCGGCGCGGGCCGTTGCCGCCGCGGATGTCCGGCAGCCACAGGCGGCGGCCGAACACGGTCTCGACGTAGCCCTGCTCGCGCGCCTTCTGACGCGTCTCTTCCATATAGTTGGCCACGCCCGGGTAGCGCATGAAGTAGCGGTCGATATAGTGCTTGGCCGCGTCGCGCTCGATGCCGAGGTTGCTGGCCAGCCCGAACGCGCTCATGCCATAGATCAGCCCGAAGTTGATCACCTTGGCGTAGCGGCGCTGCTCGCTGGTGACGGCCTCGCGCTCGACGGCAAAGATCTCGCTGGCCGTGGCGCGGTGGATGTCCTCGCCATTGGCGAAGGCGCGCAGCAGGTTGTCGTCGCCCGAGATGTGGGCCATGATCCGCAGCTCGATCTGCGAGTAGTCGGCCGACACGATCACGTTGCCCGGCCCGGCGATGAACGCCTCGCGGATGCGGCGGCCTTCCTCGGTGCGCACCGGGATGTTCTGCAGGTTCGGATCGGTCGACGCCAGCCGCCCCGTCACCGCCGTGGCCTGGCCGTAGCTGGTGTGCACGCGGCCCGTGCGCGGGTTGACCATCTTCGGCAGCTTGTCCGTGTAGGTCGACTTGAGCTTGGACAGGCCGCGGTAGTCCAGCAGCAGCTTGGGCAGCGGATAGTCCTCGGCCAGCTTCTGCAGCACTTCCTCGTCGGTGGACGGTGCCCCGCTGGCGGTCTTCTTCACCACCGGGAGCTGCATCTGGTTGAACAGGATCTCGCCGATCTGCTTCGGCGAGCCCAGGTTGAACGGCTGGCCGGCGGCCTCGTGCGCGGCGCGCTCGGCCTCCATCATGCGCTGGCCCAGGTCGGCGCTCTGCGCGGCCAGCTTGTCGGCATCGATCAGCACGCCGTTGCGCTCGATCTTCTGCAGCACCACCGAGACCGGAATCTCGATCTGCTCGTAGACGTACCGCAGCCCGTCGGCCCGCTCAAGCTGTGGCAGCATCTTGCGGTGCAGGCGCAGCGTCACGTCGGCGTCCTCGGCCGCGTAGTCGGTGGCGCGCTGCAGGTCGATCTGGTCGAAGCCGATCTGGCTGGCGCCCTTGCCGCACACTTCCTCGTAGGTCAGCGTCTTCACGCTCAGCAGCCGCTCGGCCAGGCTGTCCATGCCGTGGTTGCGGTACGACGCCAGCACGTAGCTTTCCAGCATCGTGTCATGGGCGATGCCGCGCAGCGTGATGCCGTAGTTCATGAACACGTGCGCGTCGTACTTCAGATGCTGGCCGAGCTTGGGCCGCGACGGGTCTTCCAGCCAGGCGCGCAGCTTGTCGAGCACGAAGTCGCGCGGGAGCTGGCCGTGGTTGTCCAGGCCGGCCACGTCGGGGCCGCGATGGGCCACGGGAATGTAGGCCGCCTCGCCCGGCTCCACCGATACCGACACGCCCACCAGTTCCGCCATCATCGGGTCCAGCGACGTGGTCTCGGTGTCGATGGCGACGATCGGCGCGTCCACCAGCTTCTGCAGCCAGGCATCGAGCGCGGCCTCGGTGGTCACGGTCTCGTAGCGAATCTCGGCCGGCGCAAGGTCCTCGGCCGGCTGGCCGTCGTCGTCGGACGCCGGCGCGGCGTCGAACAGCCCGCCCTGGGCCGCCCCGGCCGTGCCTCGGGCCGCGGCGGCGCGCGCGTTCGGCAGCGATTCGCCGGTGGCCTCGCGCAGCCAGGTCTTGAAGCCGTACTTGCGAAAGAAGTCGACGAGCTTGTCCTTGTCCTCGCCCAGGTCGTGCAGCGCGTGGAAGTCGGCCACGGCGCCGCTCAGGTCGCAGTCGGTCTTGACCGTCACCAGTTCGCGGGCGCGCGGCAGCCAGTCCAGCGTGTTGCGCAGGTTGTCGCCCACCACGCCCTTGATGCCGTCGGCGCCGGCCATGATCGCGTCGAGCGTGCCGTATTCGGTCAGCCACTTGACGGCCGTCTTGGGGCCCACCTTCGGCACGCCAGGCACGTTGTCCACGGCGTCGCCGATCAGGGACAGGTAGTCGACGATGCGCTCGGGCGGCACGCCGAACTTGTTGACCACGCCCGGCGGGTCCAGCACCTCGCCGCTCATCGTGTTGACCAGCGTGACGCTGTCGTTCACAAGCTGCGCAAGGTCCTTGTCGCCGGTGGATACCACGGTCTTCACGCCCTGCTGCGTGGCCTGGCAGGCCAGCGTGCCGATCACGTCGTCGGCCTCCACGCCCTCGACCACCACGATGGGCCAGCCCAGCGCGCGCACGGCCTCGTGGATCGGCTCGATCTGGCGCGCCAGATCCTCGGGCATCGACGGCCGGTGTTCCTTGTATGCGGGGTACATCGCATCCCGGAACGTCTTGCCCTTGGCGTCGAATACGCAGGCGATATACTGTGCCGGGTAATCGTTGCGCAGCTTGCGCAACATGTTGATCATGCCGTAGATTGCCCCTGTGGGCAGACCTTCGCCATTCCTCAGGTCCGGCAGCGCGTGGTATGCGCGGTACAGATAGCTCGATCCATCGACGAGCAAGAGTGTTTTTGGACTATCCGACATTCCCATGGACTCAAAATTGACTGGTGCCCCCATTGGCGGTGCAGATGCCGCTCCCCTCGCCGATACGGACGTTTCCGACATTTCCGGTAATTCGGTGAATCCCCCTCCCGAAAAGGCGTCGGCGCATGCCGCCGCCATCGCCGCAAAAGCCGATGCCGCGGCTGCCGGCAAGAGCGTTGAAGAGCAGGATGCCGCCGCACGGGCTGCAGCGGCGCGCGCGAATCCGCGCAAGATGATTCCGAGCCTGCGTGCGCTGGCCGATGAGGACCGGGCCACGGCCAAGAAGGCGCGCGCCTCGTGGCAAATGTTCACGATTATGGCAGAGTTCATCGAGGCGACCGAGTACCTGTCGGAGATCCGCCCGGCCGTCTCGATCTACGGCAGCGCACGGCTGCGCGAGGACTCGCCGTACTACCAGAAGACCATCGAAATCGCGCGGCTGTTCTCGGACGCGGGCTTCGCCGTGATCTCCGGCGGCGGCCCCGGCATCATGGAAGCGGCCAACAAGGGCGCGCACGCCGGCAAGTCGGCCAGCGTGGGCCTGAACATCGAGCTGCCGCACGAACAGCAGGGCAATCCGTACCAGGACATCGCCATGCGCTTCCGCCATTTCTTCACGCGCAAGGTCACGTTCGTGAAGAACTCGGACGCCTTCATCGTCATGCCGGGCGGTTTTGGCACGCTGGACGAGCTGGCCGAGGTGCTGACGCTGGTGCAGACCGGCAAGTCCCGGTCGGTGCCGGTGGTGATGTACGGCAGCCGGTTCTGGAAGGGCCTGCTGGACTGGTTCCGCTTCACGCTGCTGCCGATGGGCCTGATCGCCGAGCACGACCTGGACCTGATGAAGATCGTCGACGAGCCGCAGGAAGTGCTGGAGGCCGTCTACGAGTACTACGAGAAGCGCGGCGGCGACCATCCGATCCCGCCGAAGGAAGAAATGTTCTATCTGTAAGGCAAGCGTCGCGCACGCCACCCGGGGCTTGAGGCGCCGGGTGGACGGAAGGCCACGACGGCGGCCCGAAAACGACAGGAATTGCTAGAATGGAAGCCTGTCCGCCTGCCACACCCGGCGCCGCCGGCTGCACAGGCAAAATCCGCGTCGCGGGGCCCCCTGCCCGCGCGCACAGGAGCCTCAGATGACTTCCCCTTCGCAACCGGGTGCCAGGTTGGCCGGTCGGTCCGCCAGGATCGGCCGCCCCGGCTATCTGCTCGCGCTCGTCGCCGCCGTGGCGGCACTGTCCGGTGCCAACGTGGCGCTGGCCGAGGAAACCACCAACGCGCTGACCCAGCAGGAACTCAACAAGATCAACAACCAGCCGATCGCCCCGGCGGCCAAGAGCCAGTTGAACCAGCCCCGCGAGCCGAGCTTCCAGCTTCGTGAACGCGACGGCACCCAGGTGACCGAATACCGCGACAAGGGCCGCGCCACCGAGATCCAGGTGCAGTCGGGCTTTGGCACGAAGTACGAGATGAGCAAGCCCGAGGACAGCTCGCCCCGGATTCGGGACCATGACGTGAACCGCGTACCGTCGGTCAACCTCAAGTTCTGACCGGCGCCGTCGCCCGACCTGTTAGTCTTACGCCTTTCTGACCCACGATCCGCGCCTGGCCGATGACCGGGCACGGATCGCGCCGGCCTTCCGGCAGCAATGCCACGGCGACGGAGCCGGGCAACCCCGTGTTGCCGCCCCGCCGTCCCCCGATTCGCACCAATTTGAGAGTATGGCCGTCTTTACCACGGTCTCGCAGGACGAGATCGCCCGCTGGCTGCTTGATTACGACCTAGGCGAAGTGCGCGCGCTGCGCGGCATTGCCTCGGGCATCGAGAACAGCAACTTCTTTCTGACCATGGAGCAGGACGGCGTCACGCGCGAGTTCGTGCTGACGATCTTCGAGCGGCTACGCTTCGACCAGTTGCCGTACTACCTGCACCTGATGGATCACCTGGCGCGCCACGGCATCAGCGTGCCGGCGCCCATGCCCGCCCGCGACGGCGAGATCCTGCGCGAACTGAAGGGCAAGCCGGCGACGATCGTCACGCGGCTGCCCGGCGCCTCGCAGCTTGCGCCGGCCGCCGACCACTGCGCCGAAGTGGGCGCCATGCTGGCACGCATGCACCTGGCCGGCCAGGACTATCCGCGCCAGCAGCCCAACCTGCGCAGCCTGGCCTGGTGGCAGCAGACCGCGCCCGAGATCACGCCGTTCCTGGACGCCGCCCAGCGCCAGTTGCTGGCCGACGAGATCGCGCACCAGACCGCGTTCTTCGGCAGTGCCGACTATGCGGCGCTACAGGCCGGCCCGTGCCATTGCGACCTGTTCCGCGACAACGTGCTGTTCGACACCGTCGACGGCCAGCACAAGCTGGGCGGTTTCTTCGATTTCTATTTCGCCGGCCACGACAAGTGGCTGTTCGACCTGGCCGTGACGGTCAACGACTGGTGCATCGACCTGCCGACCGGCGCGCTCGACCCCGTGCGCGCCCAGGCGCTGCTGGCGGCCTACCACGCGGTGCGGCCGCTGACGAAGACCGAGGCAGCCCACTGGCAGGACATGCTGCGGGCCGGCGCGCTGCGGTTCTGGGTGTCGCGCCTGTGGGACTTCTATCTCCCGCGCGAGGCCGACATGCTCCAGCCGCACGATCCGACCCATTTCGAACGCATCCTGCGCCGCCGCCTGGACGACGGGCCGGCGCTCCCCTGGATCTGATTCGCCATGCAACTACTGGAAGTTTCCGCCAAGGAAGGCTACGTCTGGCTGCGCCAGGGCATCTGGCTGTTCCGCAAGAACCCGCTTGCGTTCCTGATGCTGCTGTTCATCTACCTGATTGCCGCGCAACTGGCGATCTTCGTGCCGCTGTTCGGCATCATCGCGCTGCTGGTGTTCACGCCGGGGCTGTACGTGGGGGTGATGACCGCCTGCCGCGAGGTGATCCAGAACAAGCGCGTCCTGCCCACGATCCTGCTGGCGGGGTTCCGCACCAACGGCAAGCAGGCCACCCGGCATCTGCTGATCCTGGGCGGCATCTATGCGGTGCTGGTGTTCGCGCTGAGCCTGGCCGCCACGGCCGTGGTCGACATTGGCGCCGTGGCCCCGATCGTGCTGCGCGGCGAGGAGCCGACGGCCGACGCGATCCGGCAGCTCTACTTCGCGCTGCTGATCGGCGCGGTGCTGTACACGCCGGTGGCGATGATGTTCTGGTTCGCGCCGCTGCTGGCCGCCTGGCACCAGGTGCCGCCGATCAAGGCGCTGTTCTTCAGCTGGACGGCCTGCTGGCGCAACCGCGGCGCGTTCTTCACCTATGCGCTGCTGTTCGCCGTGCTGCTGGTGGCCGTGCCCCTGTTCCTGGAAACGGTCTTCGCGGCGCTGGGCGCGCAGGCGGTGCTGTCGTTTCTGGTGACGCCGTACTCGCTGCTGATGCTCGCGGTGCTGTACTGCTCGTTCTACGCCACGTACCGGGGCTGCTTCAACGTCGTCCCGCCGGGCGAGACGGGGAATGGGGCGGCGGCGGACAACCCCTGAGCTTGTCCACGCCCCTCTCCCGCGCTTGGGAGAGGGGCAAACACAATCGATCAATCGATCGGATCCAGCTTTGCCACCGCCAGGGCCAGCCACTTGGCGCCGTGGCGCTTGAAATCGATCTGGGCACGCGCGTCGGCGCCTTCGCCCTCCAGCGCCTTGATCTTCCCTTCGCCGAACTTCGTGTGGAACACGTTCTGGCCCACGCGGAAACCGGTGGCGGCGGCGCGCTTTTCCTCGGCGTAGTTCTTGCCGGTGTCCATGCCGCCGGTGGCCTTGGTGCCCGTGTACGGCACGTCCTCGGCGCGCTTGAACCAGTCGCGGCCCCAGGCGTTGTCGCGTTCCTGGCGGCTGATGCCGTAGTTGCCGTACGACGACTGGCCCTGCGGGGTGATCCACTTCAGCGCTGGCTCGGGTAGCTCCTCGAAGAAGCGCGAGCGCACGTGGTAGCGCATCTGGCCGTGCAGCACGCGGCTTTGCGCGAACGACAGGTAGAGCCGCTGGCGCGCGCGCGTGATCGCCACGTACATCAGCCGGCGCTCTTCCTCCAGCCCGTCGGCCTCCATGGCGCTGTTCTCGTGCGGGAACAGCCCTTCCTCCAGGCCGGTGATGAACACGGCGTTGAATTCGAGCCCCTTGGCGGCGTGTACGGTCATCATCTGCACGGCGTCCTGGCCGGCCTGCGCCTGGTTGTCGCCGGCTTCCAGCGACGCGTGCGTCAGGAACGCCACCAGCGGCGTCATGACCACCGGCAGCTGCTCGGGGTCCAGCACCTGCTGGTCCTGGTCGCCCTGCGCCAGCGCCGGCGGCACGTCGCGGCCGACCGGCAGCACCCGTGCCAGCGCGTCCAGGCCGTAGCCCTCCTCCACCACGAACGCCTGGGCGGCCGTCACCAGTTCCTGCAGGTTCTCGATGCGGTCCTGGCCTTCCTTCTCGGTCTGGTAGTGCGTGATCAGCCCGCTGGCGTTGGTCACGTGCTCCACGGTCTGGGCCAGCGTCAGGCGGCTGGTTTCGGCGCGCATCTGCTCGATCAGCCGCAGGAACGCCGCCAGCGACGTGCCGCCCTTGCCCGGCACGTAGGCCACCGCCTCGGCCAGCGAGCAGTTGTACTGGCGCGCGGCGTCCTGCAGGTTCTCCAGCGTCTTGGCGCCAATGCCGCGCGTCGGAAAGTTGACCACACGGCCAAACGCGGCGTCGTTGCGCGGGTTCTCGATCAGTTGCAGGTAGGCCAGCGCATGCTTGACCTCGGCCCGCTCGAAGAAGCGCAGGCCGCCGTACACCCGATAGGGGATGCCCGACGAGAACAGCGCATGCTCGATCACGCGCGACTGGGCGTTGCTGCGGTACAGGATGGCGATTTCCGAGCGCGACATGCCCTGGGCGATCTGGTCGCGGATCTCCTCGACGATCCACGACGCCTCCTGCCCGTCCGAGCCCGCCTGGAACACCCGCACCGGCTCGCCGTGCCCGGCGTCGGTCCGCAGGTTCTTGCCCAGCCGGCGCGCGTTGTGCGAGATCAGATGGTTGGCGCTGTCCAGGATATGCCCGTGCGAGCGGTAGTTCTGCTCCAGCTTGATCAGGTGCCGCACGCGGAATTCCTGCTCGAAATCGCGCATGTTGCCGACGTTGGCGCCGCGGAACGCGTAGATGCTCTGGTCGTCGTCGCCCACCGCGAACACGGCCGCGGCCTGGCCCGTGCCATAACCGGCCAGCAGCTTCAGCCACTGGTACTGCAGCACGTTGGTGTCCTGGAACTCGTCCACCAGCACGTGGCGGAAGCGGTGCTGGTAGTGCTGGCGGATGGCGTCGTTGTAGCGCAGCAGTTCGTAGCAGCGCAGCAGCAGCTCGGCGAAATCGACCACGCCCTCGCGCTGGCACTGCGCGTCGTAGGCGGCGTAGAGGTCGACGAAGCGGCGGTTGAAGTCGTCGTTGGCCTCCACGTCGGCCGGGCGCAGGCCCTGTTCCTTGGCGTTGTTGATGAAGTACTGAAGGTTCTTGGCCGGATACTTCTCGTCGTCGACGTTCAGCTGCTTGAGCAGCCGCTTGAGCGCGGACAACTGGTCCTGGGTGTCCAGGATGGCGAACGTCTGGGGCAGCCCGGCGTCGCGGAAGTGGGCCCGCAGCATGCGGTTGCACAGCCCGTGGAACGTGCCGATCCACATGCCGCGCGTATTGATCGGCAGCAGCGACGACAGCCGCGTCTGCATCTCCTTGGCGGCCTTGTTCGTGAATGTCACGGCCAGGATGCCGGCCGGCGACACGCGCCCGTTCTGGATCAGCCAGGCAATGCGCGTGGTCAGCACGCGGGTCTTGCCGCTGCCGGCGCCGGCCAGGATCAGGGCCGGTTCGTCCGGCAAAGTGACGGCGGCGAGTTGTTCGGCGTTGAGGTTGGCGAGCAGGCTGGACATCGGATCGGGGCCGGTAAAGTAGGCGGCAATTATACCGGCGGGCCCCTGCCCCGATTGTCGGCAGGCCGCGCGCCCGGCCCGGAAATGGGCATCGGCGCGCCGGCTCCCCTATAATTTGACGTTTTCTCCCGGCCGAATGCCGTGGCACGCCATGCCGCCTGCCGGGCCCGAGCCCCGTCCCGCATTCCAAGCATCCCAAGACATCCGAGCATGACCGCAGAAGACCAGTCCCTTGCCAAGAGCTTCGAACCCGCCGCCATCGAGGCGAAATGGGGCCCAGAATGGGAGCGCCGCGGCATTGCCCAGCCCACTTTCGACGATAACCGTCCCGATTTCGCCATCCAGTTGCCGCCGCCCAATGTGACCGGCACGCTGCACATGGGCCATGCG
Source organism: Cupriavidus pauculus (assembly GCF_003854935.1). Classification (NCBI taxonomy): domain Bacteria; kingdom Pseudomonadati; phylum Pseudomonadota; class Betaproteobacteria; order Burkholderiales; family Burkholderiaceae; genus Cupriavidus; species Cupriavidus pauculus. Next base: position 1,772,011 of record NZ_CP033969.1, on the reverse strand, counting down.
TTCAACCAGACGATCATGGACGGCCTGGCCCGCCACGCCCGCATGCGCGGCGCCAACACGCTGTGGGTGCCGGGCACCGACCACGCCGGCATCGCCACGCAGATCGTGGTGGAGCGCCAGCTGGAGGCGCAGGGGGTGTCGCGCCACGACCTGGGCCGCGAGGCATTCACCGAGAAGGTCTGGGCCTGGAAGGAAGAGTCGGGATCGACCATCACGCGCCAGGTGCGCCGCATGGGCGCGTCGATCGACTGGACGCGTGAATACTTCACGATGTCGCCCGAGATGTCGAAGGCCGTGACCGAGGTCTTCGTGCGGCTGTACGAGCAGGGCCTGATCTACCGCGGCAAGCGGCTGGTGAACTGGGATCCGGTGCTGGGCACGGCCGTGTCCGACCTGGAGGTGGACAGCGTCGAGGAAAACGGCTCGCTCTGGGAGATCCACTACCCGCTGGTCGAGCCGGACACCGTGCGCGGCCTGACGCACCTGACCGTCGCCACCACGCGCCCCGAGACCATGCTCGGCGACACGGCCGTGATGGTGCACCCCGAGGACGAGCGCTACGCGCACCTGATCGGCAAGTCCGTGCACCTGCCGCTGACCGGCCGCCAGATCCCGGTGATTGCCGACGAATATGTCGACCGCGAGTTCGGCACCGGCGTGGTCAAGGTGACCCCGGGCCACGACTTCAACGACTATGCCGTGGGCCAGCGCCACAACTTGCCGCAACTGTCGATCCTGACGCTCGACGCCAAGGTCGTGGCCGACGCGCCGGCGGCCTACGCCGGCCTGGACCGCTTCGCGGCCCGCGAGAAGATCGTCGCCGACCTCAAGGACCAGGGCCTGCTGGGCGAGATCAAGCCGCACAAGCTGATGGTGCCGCGCAGCGAGCGCACCGGTTCCGTGATCGAGCCGATGCTGACCGACCAGTGGTTCGTCGCCATGAGCAAACCGGCACCCGAGGGCACGTACTATCCGGGCCGCTCGATCGCCGAGGTGGCGCTGGACGCCGTGCAGAGCGGCGAGATCAAGCTGGTGCCCGAGAACTGGAACAGCACCTACAACCAGTGGCTGGCCAACATCCAGGACTGGTGCATCAGCCGCCAGCTCTGGTGGGGTCACCAGATCCCGGCCTGGTACGACGAATCGGGCAAGGTCTTCGTGGCCCGCACCGAGGAAGACGCCCGCGCCCAGGCCCAGGCGGCCGGCAGCACGGGCCCGCTGCGCCGCGAGGAAGACGTGCTGGACACGTGGTTCTCGTCCGCGCTGGTGCCGTTCTCGTCGCTGGGCTGGCCCGAGCAGACGCCGGAGCTGAAGCACTTCCTGCCGTCGTCGGTGCTGGTCACCGGCTACGACATCATCTTCTTCTGGGTGGCGCGCATGGTCATGATGACCAAGCACTTCACCGGCCAGGTGCCGTTCCACACCGTGTACGTGCACGGCCTGGTGCGCGACTCCGAAGGCAAGAAGATGAGCAAGTCCGAGGGCAACACGCTGGACCCGGTGGACCTGATCGACGGCATCGACCTGGCGCCGCTGCTCAAGAAGCGCACCACGGGCCTGCGCCGCCCCAAGGACGCGCCCAAGATCGAGGCCAAGACGAAGAAGGAATTCCCGGACGGCATTCCGGCCTTCGGCGCCGATGCGCTGCGCTTCACGTTCGCGTCGCTGGCCACGCTGGGCCGCAACATCAACTTCGACACGGGCCGCTGCGAGGGCTACCGCAACTTCTGCAACAAGCTCTGGAACGCCACGCGCTTCGTGCTGATGAACACCGAGGGCCATGACTGCGGCATGGGCCCGTGCAACAACGACTGCGGCCCGGACGGCTACCTGCACTTCTCGCAGGCCGACCGCTGGATCGTGTCGCTGCTGCAGCGCGTGGAGACCGAGGTCCAGAAGGGCTTCGACGAGTACCGCTTCGACAACATCGCCAGCGCCATCTACAAATTCGTTTGGGACGAATACTGCGACTGGTACCTGGAACTGGCCAAGGTGCAGATCCAGACCGGCTCGGCAGCCCGGCAGCGCGCCACGCGCCGCACGCTGCTGCGCGTGCTGGAGACGGTGCTGCGCCTGGCGCACCCGATCATCCCGTTCATCACCGAGGAACTGTGGCAGAAGGTGGCCCCGCTGGCCGGCCGCGCCAAGGGCGATGGCAGCGAATCGATCGCCATCCAGCCCTACCCGCTGCCCGCCGTGGCCAAGATCGACGAGGCCGCCGAAGCCTGGGTGGCGCAGCTCAAGGCGCTGGTGGACGCCTGCCGCAACCTGCGCGGCGAAATGAACATCTCGCCGGCCCAGCGCATCCCGCTGTATGCGCATGGCGACAGCGCCTTCCTGCGCGAAGCGGCCGCTCACGTGCAGGCGCTGGCGAAACTTTCCGAGGTCAAGGTGTTCGAAGACGAGACCGCGCTCCAGCAGGAGGGGGCCGGGGCGCCCGTGGCCATCGTCGGCGCCAACCACCTGCTGCTGAAGATCGAGATCGATGTGGTGGCGGAACGTGCGCGCCTGTCGAAAGAAATTGAGCGAATCGCGGGCGAGATCGGCAAGTGCCGTGGCAAGCTTTCGAACGAAAGTTTTGTCGCGAAGGCGCCGCCGGCCGTGGTGGCGCAGGAAAACCAGCGTTTGTCGGATTTCGAACAGACGCTGGCCAAGCTTCGGGATCAACTACAGCGTCTGCCGTCATGAAGTGACGGTTTCGGTCCGTTCGGCGCCTGCGCGTCGGACGGCGACCGACAGACGGCACCCCTCCTCCTGCGGCACGGTATTACACCGGATTGAAAAGGAAGCTGAAATGGAAAACCGCGTCACCAAGGCCGTCTTTCCCGTTGCCGGGCTAGGCACCCGATTCTTGCCCGCCACCAAGGCGAGCCCCAAGGAAATGCTGCCCGTGGTGGACAAGCCGCTGATCCAGTACGCCGTGGAAGAAGCCATTGCCGCGGGCATCAACGAGATGATCTTCGTCACCGGCCGCTCCAAGCGCGCCATCGAGGACCATTTCGACAAGGCGTACGAGCTGGAAATGGAGCTTGAAGCCAAGAACAAGCAGGCCCTGCTGGACGTCGTGCGGTCGATCAAGCCCAAGAATGTGGAATGCTTCTACGTGCGCCAGCCCGAGGCCCTGGGCCTGGGCCACGCCGTGCTGTGCGCGGCGCGCCTGGTGGGCGACGCCCCGTTCGCGGTGATGCTGGCCGACGACCTGCTGGACGGTGGCAACGACGAGCCGGTCATGAAGCAGATGGTCGACGTCTACAACCACTTCAACTGCTCCGTGCTGGGTGTGGAAGAGATTTCGCCCGAGCAGAGCCGGTCCTACGGCGTGGTGGATGGCCGCGAGTGGGACGAGCGCGTGATCAAGATGTCGGGCATCGTCGAGAAGCCGGCGCCCGAGAATGCACCGTCGAACCTTGGCGTGGTGGGCCGCTACATTCTGACCCCGCGCATTTTTGACCACATCCGCCAGCTCAAGCCCGGCGCCGGCGGCGAATTCCAGCTGACCGACGCCATCCAGGCGATGCTGGACCAGGAACAGGTGCTGGCCTACCGCTACAAGGGCGTGCGCTTCGACTGCGGCAGCAAGCTCGGCTACCTGAAGGCCACCGTGGAATTCGCGCTCAAGCACCCGGAGGTGCGCGACGAATTCAGCAGCTACCTGGCCCAGCGCGGCTGATACGGCTGACGCCCCAATGAAAAACCGCCTCCTTGCGAGGCGGTTTTCCTTTTGGCGCGGCGGCTCCGGCCATGGGCCCGCTCAGCGGCGCTTCATGTAGAACACGAACACCTTGTCCACTTCGGCGTGCGACAGCAGTTCGTTGCCGGTCTGCTTGGCGAATGCCTGGAAATCGCGCGTGGCGCCGGGGTCGGTGGCCAGCACCTTGAGCACGTCGCCGCTGGCCATGTCGGCCAGCGCCTTCTTGGTCCGCAGGATCGGCAGCGGGCAGTTCAGGCCGCGCGCGTCCACTTCTTTCTGGAAATCCATTCCTCTCCCCTACTATTTCTGATCGATGCCGTATTGTAGCGAAGCGGCGACGAGGCTGAAGTCCGTCGGCCGGCGCGGATCGGGGATGTCCAGGCCCGTGGCGCGGTCGAAAAATCGCACCGGCAGGCCGCGCCGCTCCAGGAAATCGGCCACGGCGAATCCGGTGCCGGCGTTCCAGATCCGCATGTTCTCGGGCGCCACCAGCCGGTATTCGGCCAGTTCCTCGGACAGCCGGATCTCGCCCTCGGCCCGCACGTGATAGGCGATGATCAGCTCGTTCTTGCGCATAAACTCGTAGACGCCGATCAGCGACGCGGACACCGTGTCGAGATTCGTCTCCTCCTTCAGCTCGCGCGCCACGCCCAGCTCCGGCGACTCGTCGCGCTCCATGAAGCCGGTGACCAGCGCGAACATCTTTTCCGGCCACGCGGCATTGCGCGCCAGCAGCAGCTTGCCCTCGTACTCGACGACGGCCGCCAGCACCGGCAGCGGGTTGTCCCAATGCACGAAGCCGCAGCCGTCCTGCACGCAGGCATGGCGAAGACGGCCCGACATGGGCAGGTGTTCCAGCGCCGCGCCGCATCGGGGGCAGAAGCGGTAGGGTTCCATCGACATCTCCAGGGGGCTTTGGTCAGGCGCAGGCGGCGCGGATATCGGCGGCGAACGCCTCCACCGTCTCGGGCTGCAGGTCCCACGCGCACATCAGCCGGCATCCGCCGGCGCCGATGAACGTGTAGAACAGCCAGCCCCGGCCGCGCAGCTTCTCGATGGCCGGCAGCGGCAGTTCGGCGAACACCGCGTTGGCCTGGGTCGGGAACATGATCCGCACGCCCGGCACGTCGGCGATGCGCTGCGCCAGCAGCGTCGCCATGGCATTGGCGTGGCGGCCGTTCTTGAGCCACACGTCGTGTTCGAGCATGCCGAGCCACGGCGCCGAAATGAACCGCATCTTCGACGCCAGATGCCCGGCCTGCTTGACGCGATAGGCAAAATCCTCGGCCAGCCGGCGGTCGAAGAACACCACGGCCTCGCCCACGGGCAGGCCGTTCTTGGTGCCGCCGAAGCAGAGCACGTCCACGCCGGCACGCCAGGTGATCTCGGACGGATGCACGCCCAGCGACGCCACCGCGTTGGCGAACCGCGCCCCGTCCATGTGCACGCGTAGCTGCCGGCGCTTGGCGATGGCCGCGATGGCGCGCACTTCGTCCACGGTATAGACCGTGCCGACCTCCGTGGCCTGCGTCAGCGACACCACGCGGGGCTTGGGATAGTGGATGTCCGACCGCTGCGTGACCAGCGCCTCCACCGCGTCGGGCGTCAGCTTGCCGTGCTCGCCGGCGGCCGTCAGCAGCTTCGACCCGTTCGAGAAAAACTGCGGCGCGCCGCATTCGTCGGTCTCGATATGGGCCAGTTCGTGGCAGATCACCGAGTGGTACGACTGGCACAGCGACGACAGCGCCAGCGAATTGGCTGCCGTGCCGTTGAACACGAAGAAGACCTCGCAATCGGTCTGGAACAGGTCGCGGATGCGGTCGCAGACCTTCTGGGTCCAGCTGTCGTCGCCGTACGCCTTCTCGTGGCCCGTGGCATTGGCTTCCAGGAAGTATTTCAGCGATTCCGGGCAGAAGCCGGCGTAGTTGTCGGAGGCAAACTGCTGCATGGCGGGGACTGCGGAGGTCATCGGGTCGAACCTTGCCTGGCTTGTCGGTGGGGGCTTATTGCTTGTCGAGCCAGAGCTCGCCGCCCGTGGCCCAGTTCTCGCGCTTGATGTCGGTGATGATGATGTCGACGGCGCCGGCCGAGCAGCCCAGCGTCTCGCAGGTGACGCGCGTGATTTCCTCGACGAACTTGCGCTTCTGCTCGACGGTACGGCCTTCAAACATCTCTACGTGAAACGTGGGCATGGCTGGCTCCTTTGGTGTCCTGTTGGGTTGGTGGGTGTGGGTTCCGGTTTCGGCGCGTCAGTCCCGGTAGCCCGGATCAATGCGGTCGAGCCGGCGCAGCAGCGCCGGCCATTCCAGCTCGCCCTCGACGGCGCCGCCGTCGTACAACTGCAGCGAGGTGCGGTCGGCGATGGCCGGCGGCGGCTGCACCGTCGCGCTGCCAAGCTGGGCACCCAGCTGGATCTCGCACGCCTTGATCAGCGTGGCCATCAGCACGTAGGCCTCGGCCACGGTGCGGCCCACGGTCAGCGTGCCGTGGTTGCGCAGCAGCATGGCCGGATGGTCGCCCAGCGACGCGGTCAGCCGCGCGCCCTCTTCCGGCGTGAAGGCCAGGCCCTCGTAGTCGTGACAGGCCAGCCGGCCGTGGAATCGCATGGCGTGCTGCGACAGCGGCAGCAGCCCCTCGGCCTGGGCCGAGACCGCGATGCCGGCCGTGTTGTGCAGGTGCATCACGCAATGGGCGTCCGGGCGGGCGGCGTGCACGGCCGCGTGCAGCGCAAAGCCGGTGACGTTGACCGGGCGCACGGTCTCGCCCACCACCTCGCCCCGGCCGTTGATCTTGACCAGGTCCGACGCGCGGATCTCGTCGAATGCAAAGCCGAACGGGTTGATCAGGAAGTGGCCGGGCTCTCCGGGCACGGTGGCGGAGATATGGGTGTAGATCAGGTCGTCCCAGCGCTCGCGGGCGGCCAGCCGGTAGGCGGCGGCCAGGTCCACGCGGACACGCGCTTCTTCGGGGCCGGTCGGCCCGGCCGGGCCGGCGGCGCGCCCGGGCTGCAAGGCAAAGGACATGGGGATGGGCTCTCGCGCCGCCCTGCAGCGCCGGCGCGGGGGCGGCCAGGTCGAGTGAGCGGCGAAGCCGATACTGTAGCGCAGACGCTACCGGGACGTGTGGCCGCCCGCCGGCCACCGGCGCTCCATCCACACATAGAGCGCCGCGCCGGCCAGCAGCGCCAGCGCCGCCACGCCCAGCGACGCGCCAAAGCCGCCCGTGCGCGCCACCAGCGCCGTGGCCAGCGGCGGCCCGGCGATCTGGCCGATGGCGTAGGCGGCGGTCATCAGCCCGATCAGCTTCGACGCCCGCGCGCCCCACAGCCGCCGCGCCTCGCGCATCGCGAACGACACCAGCGCGGTGAACGGCAGCCCCACCAGCAGGCTGCTCAACGCAAACCCGGCCACGGTGGGCCACAGCGCCGCCACGCCCACGCCGGCCGCCTGCAGCGTGTACAGCCACGTCATCATGCGGCGGTTGTCGTGATGCATGCCCACCCGCGTCACCAGCCACGCCCCCACCGCCACGCCGGCGCCCAGGATCGGCCAGAACAGGTCGGCCCAGACGGTGCCGGGCATCGCGTGACGGGCGATCACCGGCAGGAACGTGGCCGTGATGATGTAGCCGAAGCCGGCCAGCCCGTAGGCCAGCGTCAGCGCCCAGGTCTCGGCGTCGAGCCGGGGATGCGCCGGCGCCACGTCGCCCGCCAGCCCGGCGGACGGGCCCGGCGCCGGGGCCGGCGAGCCGAACACGCGCCAAACCGGCAGCAGCATCGCCAGCCCCAGCCCGGCGAACGCGATCCAGCCCCAGCTGGCGTGCCATTGGGCCGCCACCATGCCGAATGCCGACAGCCCGGTCACGACGATGCCCAGGCCCGGCCCGCAGAACATCAGCCCGCCCAGCGTGGGGTGCCCCAACTCGGCCAGCCGCTGCATGCACCACGCGGTGCCGTAGACCATGACCAGCGCGCTGGCGATGCCGGCCAGCGTGCGCCACGCCAGCCACGCCGGCATGCCGCCCGGCAGCGCCATCGCCAGCGTCAGCACCACGGTCAGCGCCAGCGCGCCGCGCACCATCCGCACCGGGTCCGGGCGAATGAACAGGCACAGCACGGCGCCGGCCAGGTAGCCGATGTAGTTCATCGTCGCCAGCGCCCCGCCCTGCGCCAGCGTCACGGCGCCGTCGTGCAGCATCATCGGCAGCAGCGGTGTGAAGGCAAAGCGGCCGATTCCCATGGCCAGCGCCAGCGAGACCAGCCCGGCCAGGGCCACGGCGATGGGCCGGGCGGTACGCGGGCCGGCCTGGGCGGCGGAAACGTCGGCGTTGGCAAGAGGCATGGGGGTTGTCTTCTGAGCCGTGGGGCGATGGGAGGGGGACCAGGCAGATTCAAGCACGGTTGGCGAAATGGCGTACGAAACCCGTACGAAACCCGATGTGCCGCCGGGGGCATTGGCCGACCGCCGGGCCCGCTTTCGACCCGGCACGATGTGGCCGGTCGCCTACACTGAAAGTGGCGCGGCCACGGCATCCCTGGCGGGCCGCGCCCCGCCATGACACACGCATTCGCGCCCCATCGGCATCATCGCGCGCCACCCTGGGTGCACTGGCTGGCGCTGGCCTGCCTGGCCCTGGCGCTGGCGTGCCTGCCCCGTGCGCTGGCCCAGGCAGCGCCGTCCCCGGCCGCGCCAGCGCCGGTCTTCGTGATCCCGCTGCAGGGCGCCATCGGCCCGGCCAGCGCCAGTTTTGCCGTGCGGGGCATGGACCGCGCCCGCCAGGACGGCGCCCAGTTGATCGTGCTGCGGATGGACACGCCGGGCGGGCTCGACAAGTCGATGCGCGACATCATCCAGGCCATCCTGGCGTCGCCGGTGCCGGTGGCCACCTACGTGGCGCCCGGTGGCGCCCGCGCCGCCAGCGCCGGCACCTACATCCTCTACGCCAGCCATATCGCGGCCATGGCGCCCGGCACCAACCTGGGCGCGGCCAGCCCGGTGGCCATCGGTATCGGCGGGCCGCGGCCGGAAGCGCAGCCCGGCCCGGCCTCGGCGCCCGCCAGCGCACCGGCCGGCGAAGACACCATGACGCGCAAGCAGATGCACGACGCCAGCGCCTATATCCGCGGGCTGGCGCAGCTTCGGCACCGCAACGCCGAATGGGGCGAGCGGGCCGTGCGCGAGGCCGTGAGCCTGTCCGCCGACGAGGCCGTGACCCAGAAGGTGGCCGATTTCGTCGCGCCCGACCTGCCGGCCCTGCTGGCCAGGGTCGACGGCAAGCGCTACGAGGTCGCCGGCGCCACCCGCACGCTGCGCACGGCCGGCGCGCCGGTGGTCACCCTGGAACCCGACTGGCGCAGCCGCCTGCTGGCCGTCATCACGGACCCCAGCGTGGCGCTGATCCTGATGATGATCGGCATCTACGGGCTGATCTTCGAATTCTCCACGCCCGGCATGGTGGTGCCCGGCATTGCTGGCGCCATCTGCCTGCTGCTGGGCCTGTTCGCGCTGCAGATGCTGCCCATCAACTACGCCGGGCTGGCGCTGATCGCGTTCGGCGTGGCCTGCATGGTGGCCGAGCTGTTCCTGCCGACGTTCGGCGCCGTGGGCATCGGCGGCATCATTGCGTTCGGATTCGGCGCGCTGATGCTGATCGATACCGACGTGCCCGGCCTTGGCGTGCCGCTGGCGCTGATCGCCGGCCTGTGCGGCGTGTCGGCCATCTTCGTGTTCGGCATGTCGGCGCTGCTGCTGCGCGCGCGGCGGCGGCCCGTAGTCAGCGGCGCGGACACGCTGGTCGGCAGCGTCGGCGTGATGGTCGACGATGCCGGACAGGTGCCCGGCGCACCGGCCGACGGCTGGGCCATGGTGCGCGGCGAATCCTGGCGCATCCACGCACCCGGCCCGCTGGCGCGCGGCCAGGCGGTGCGCGTGACCGGCCGCCACGGGCTGGTGCTGGACGTGGCGCCCATTCACGACGCCTGACTCGACAAGGAGCCCGACATGGCATTCGGATTCAGCTTCGGTGGTGTGGTCTTCCTGCTCGTCCTGCTGGTGGTGGCCGCGTTCCGCGTGCTGCGCGAGTACGAGCGCGGCGTGGTGTTCATGCTGGGCCGGTTCTGGCGCGTCAAGGGGCCGGGGCTGGTGCTGATCATCCCGGCGGTGCAGCAGATGGTGCGCGTGGACCTGCGCACGGTGGTGCTCGACGTGCCGCCGCAGGACGTGATCTCCCACGACAACGTGTCGGTCAAGGTCAACGCCGTGATCTATTTCCGCGTGGTGGACCCCGAACGGGCCATCATCCAGGTCGCCAACTTCCTGGAGGCCACCAGCCAGCTCGCCCAGACCACGCTGCGCTCGGTGCTGGGCAAGCACGAACTCGACGAAATGCTGGCCGAGCGCGAAAAGCTCAACCTCGACATCCAGAAGGTGCTGGACGCCCAGACCGACGCCTGGGGCATCAAGGTGTCCAACGTCGAGATCAAGCACGTGGACCTGAACGAGTCGATGGTGCGCGCCATTGCCCGCCAGGCCGAGGCCGAGCGCGAACGGCGGGCCAAGGTGATCCACGCCGAGGGCGAGCTGCAGGCGTCCGAGAAGCTGCTGGAGGCCGCCCAGATGCTCGCCCGCCAGCCCCAGGCCATGCAGCTGCGCTATCTGCAGACGCTGACCCAGATCGCCGGCGACAAGAGCTCGACCATCGTCTTCCCGCTGCCCATCGACATCGTGTCGACGATGACGGGCGGGGGGAAGTAGCGGGCGGCGGGCGCAAAAAAAGCGCCTGCATCGCAGGCGCTTTCCAAGACTTCCTGGCAGGAATCAGCCGCGTCAGACCTTGGCCGAGACCCACTCCGTGACGCCGGCCAGGGCCTTGGGCAGGCCGGCCGGGTCGGTGCCGCCGGCCTGGGCCATGTCGGGGCGGCCGCCGCCCTTGCCGCCAACCTGCTGGGCGACGAAGTTGACGAGTTCGCCGGCCTTGACCTTCGACGTGGCGTCGGCGGTCACGCCCGCGATCAGGCTGACCTTGCCGTCGGCCACGGCGGCCAGCACGATGGCGGCGCTCTGGAGCTTGTCCTTGAGCTTGTCCATCGTCTCGCGCAGCGTCTTCACGTCGGCGCCTTCAAGCTGGGCGGCCAGCACCTTCAGGCCCTTGACGTCGACGGCCTGCGACACGAGTTCATCGCCCTGCGACGACGCCAGCTTGCTCTTGAGCTTTTCCAGCTCCTTTTCCAGCGCGCGCACCTGCTCCTGCACCTGGCCGATACGCGGCACCAGTTCGGACGGCTGGGCGCGCAGCGCGGCGGCGGCCTCGTTCAGGCGGGCGTCGAGCGACTGCAGGTAGTGCAGCGCGTTGTCGCCGGTGATGGCCTCCACGCGGCGGATGCCGGCCGCGACGCCGGCTTCCACGACGATCTTGAACAGGCCGATGTCGCCGGTGCGCGTCACGTGGGTGCCGCCGCACAGTTCCTTGGAGGTGCCGATCGACAGCACGCGCACGTCGTCGCCGTACTTTTCGCCGAACAGCGCCATCGCGCCGCTCTTGACCGCGTCGTCGAACGGCATGACGGCGGCCACGGTGGGCGCGTTGGCCAGGATCTCGGCGTTGACGATCTCCTCGATCTGGCGGATCTGCGCGTCGGTCAGCGGGGCGTTGTGCGAGAAGTCGAAGCGCGTCTTGTCCGGGTCGACCAGCGAGCCCTTCTGCTGCACGTGGCTGCCCAGCACCTCGCGCAGCGCCTTGTGCATCAGGTGCGTGGCCGAGTGGTTGCGTACGGTGCGCGCGCGGCGGACGGCGTCGACCTGGGCCGCCACCGTGTCGCCCACCTTGAGCGGGCCATTGGCCAGCGTGCCCTGGTGGCCGTACACGTCGGCCTGGATCTTGGTGGTGTCCGCCACGGTGAAGACGGCGGGGCCGGACACGAGCGTGCCCTGGTCGCCCACCTGGCCGCCCGATTCGGCGTAGAACGGCGTGTTGTCCAGCACGACCACGCCGGTCTGGCCCGGCTGCATCGTGTCGACCGAGGCGCCGTCCACGTACAGCGCGGTCACGCGCACGCCTTCCTTGCTCAGCGCGTCGTAGCCGTGGAACACGGTCTTGTCGCCCGTGTACTCCAGGCCGGCGGCCATCTTGAACTTGCCGGCCGCGCGCGCCTGCTCGCGCTGGCGCGTCATGGCGGCGTCGAAGGCGGCCTCGTCGACGGTGATCTCCTGCTCGCGCGCCACGTCCTGCGTCAGGTCCAGCGGGAAGCCGAACGTGTCGTGCAGCTTGAACGCCAGTTCGCCGTCCAGCACGTTGCCGCCCTTGGCCTTCAGGTCGGCCACGGCGGTGTCCAGGATCGACATGCCGTTCTCGATGGTCTCGAAGAAGCGCTCTTCCTCGGCCTTGAGCACCTCGACCACGCGCGACTCGGCGTCGGCCAGTTCCGGGTACGCCTCGCCCATCTGCGCCACCAGGTCCGCCACGAGCTTGTGGAAGAACGGGGTCTTCTGGCCCAGCTTGTAGCCATGGCGGATGGCGCGGCGCACGATGCGGCGCAGCACGTAGCCACGGCCTTCGTTGCCGGGGATCACGCCGTCGACGATCAGGAACGAGCAGGCGCGGATATGGTCGGCAATGACCTTGAGCGAGTTGTGGCCCAGGTCGGCGGTGCGGGTCTCGCGGCCGGCGGCTCGGATCAGCGCCTGGAACAGGTCGATCTCGTAGTTGCTGTGCACGTGCTGGAGCACGGCGGCAATGCGCTCCAGGCCCATGCCGGTGTCCACGCACGGCTTGGGCAGGCGCGTCATGTTGCCCTGCTCGTCGCGGTTGAACTGCATGAACACCAGGTTCCAGATCTCGATGTAGCGGTCGCCGTCTTCCTCGGGCGATCCCGGCGGGCCGCCCCAGACCTCGGGGCCGTGGTCGTAGAAGATTTCCGAGCACGGGCCGCACGGGCCGGTATCGGCCATCTGCCAGAAGTTGTCCGACGCGTAGCGCGCGCCCTTGTTGTCGCCGATGCGCACGATGCGCTCGACCGGCACGCCCACTTCCTTGGCCCAGATGTCGTAGGCTTCGTCGTCCTCGGCGTAGACCGTGACCCAGAGCTTGTCCGCCGGCAGCTGGTAGACCTTGGTCAGCAGCTCCCAGGCGTACTGGATGGCGTCACGCTTGAAGTAGTCGCCGAACGAGAAATTGCCCAGCATCTCGAAGAACGTGTGGTGACGTGCCGTATAGCCGACATTTTCGAGATCGTTGTGCTTGCCGCCCGCCCGCACCGAACGCTGGGACGACGTGGCGCGCGAGTAGGGACGCTTGTCGGTGCCCAGGAACACGTCCTTGAACTGCACCATGCCCGAATTGGTGAACAGCAGCGTCGGGTCGTTCGCCGGCACCAGGCTGGACGAGCGGACCACGGTATGGTCCTTCGACTCGTAGAACTGCAGGAACTTGCTGCGGATGTCGGAGACTTTCATGTTGTATCGGGCGCCTCCCGCGTCGTGGCAGGGCGCAGTCAGTCAGGGTGGATTTGCAAACCGTTGATTATACGGGCAAGCCCTGCCCGCAGGCACTGGCCGGGCGGCGCGTGGCCGGCCCGCCGCCCGGCTGTCCGGTTATCGCCCACGGAACCGCCGGCGGCGCCCCGGCCGGGCGCGTGGGCGCCGGGGCCGGTGATAGAGTGCTGGCTCCTCAAGACCTGCCCGCCCGTACCGCCATGGGAGCCTTAAGCCATCTCCGCGTCCTGGACCTGACCCGCGTGCTCGCGGGCCCCTGGTGCGCCCAGAACCTTGCCGACTTTGGCGCCGACGTGATCAAGATCGAGCGCCCCGGCGCCGGCGACGACACCCGCATCTGGGGCCCGCCCTGGCTCAAGACCCCCGACGGCCAGGACACCGCCGAGGCCGCCTACTACCTGGCCGCCAACCGCAACAAGCGCTCGGTGACCTGCGACATCAGCACGCCCGAGGGCCAGCAGATCGTGCGCGACCTGGCTGCCCGCAGCGACGTGGTGCTGGAAAACTACAAGGTCGGGCAACTTGAGAAGTATGGGCTGGACTACGAATCGCTGAAGGCGGTCAAGCCGGACATCATCTACTGCTCGGTCACCGGCTTCGGCCAGACCGGCCCGTACGCGCAGCGCCCCGGCTACGACTTCATCATCCAGGGCATGGGCGGCTTCATGAGCCTGACCGGCGAGCGCGACGACCTGCCCGGCGGCGGGCCGCAGAAGGCCGGCGTGGCGATTTCCGACCTGATGACCGGCCAGTACGCGACGATCGCCGTGCTGGCCGCGCTGGCGCACCGCGACCGCACCGGCTGCGGCCAGTACATCGACATGGCGCTGCTCGACGTGCAGGTGTCGATGCTGGCCAACATGAACACCAACTACCTGGCCAGCGGCGTGGCGCCCCGGCGCTGGGGCAACGCCCACCCGAACATCGTGCCCTACCAGACCTTCCACGCCGCCGACGGCTGGATCATCGTCGCGGTGGGCAACGACGGGCAGTTCCGCAAGTTCGTGACCGCCGGCGGCCGGCCGGAACTGGCCGACGACCCGCGCTTTGCCACCAATCCGCAGCGCGTGGCGCACCGCGACGTGCTGGTGCCCATCCTGGCCGAGATGGTGCTGCCGCGCACGCGCGAGCAGTGGATCCTGGACCTGGAACGCGCCGGCGTGCCGTGCGGCCCGATCAACACGCTGGACGAAGTCTTCGAGAACGAGCAGGTGCTGGCGCGCGGCCTGCGCGTGGACCTGCCCCACCCCACCGGCGGCACGGTCAAGCTGGTCGGCAGCCCGATGAAGATGAGCGCCACCCCGCCCGAGGCGCTGCGCCACCCGCCGTTGCTGGGCGAGCACACCGATATGGTGCTGGACGAGACACTCGGCTACAGTGCCGAACACATCGCCGCCCTGCGCGCCAAGGGTGTGGTCTGAGCCCGGCGCGCCCGGCCAGACCGGCCCGGACTTGACCGCGCCCGCCCCTGGCGGGCGGCCGGGCCGGTGATCATGACGTTTTTCCATCCCTAGGAGAATGCATGCTGACCGACGCCCTGCTCGCGTTCCTGCACTACACGGCCATCTTCGTGCTGATCACGCTGATGGCCGCCGAAGCCGTGGTGCTGCGCCCGGACATGACGCCCGCGGCCGTCCGCCGCCTGTCGATCTACGACCTGGTCTATTTCCTGTCGGCGCTGGCCACGCTGGCCACCGGCCTGCTGCGGCTGTTCTACGGCGCCAAGGGCGCGGATTTCTACGTCCACAACCCCTGGTTCCACGCCAAGATGACGGTATTCGTGGTGATCGCGCTGTGCTCGCTGCCGCCCACGTTCATGTTCGCCCGGTGGCGCAAGCAGGCGCGGCACCTGCCCGACTTCGTGCCGACGCCGGCCGAGATCCGCAAGGCCCGCCGGTGGGTCATGATCGAGGCCCACCTGGTGATCCTGCTGCCGCTGTGCGCCGTGATGATGGCGCGCGGCATCGGCATCCGCTGACCCGGCCGACTTTGCTCCCGTGAGGCTGGCGCGCAACGTACGCGCCGGCCCTTCCAAGATTCCCGATCCGTACCACGCTGACATGCTGAAGACCCTGCTCACGGCCGCCGCGCTGTCCCTGACCGCCTTGTCCCTGACCGCCCCGGCCCATGCCGCCGCCGGCAACTGGCCTACCAAACCGCTGCGCTTTGTCGTGCCCTACCCGGCCGGCGGCCCGCTGGACACCGTGGCGCGCGCCATCGGCGAGAAGCTGCGCGACAGCCTGGGCCAGCCGGTGGTGGTGGAAAACAAGCCCGGCGCGGGCGGCAACCTGGGCGCCGACTACGTCGCCAAGCAACCGGCCGACGGCTACACGATCCTGATGGGCGCGGTGGCCACGCACGCGATCAACCCCACGCTGTTCACGAAGATGCCGTACGACCCGGTCAAGGACTTCGCGCCGATCACGCTGGTGGCCGACGTGCCGAACGTGCTGGTGATGCACCCGGGCAAGGCCGCCGAGCTGCAGATCAACAACGTGCGCGACCTGGTGGAATACGCGCGCAAGCATCCGGGCAAGCTCGACTATGCGTCGGGCGGCAACGGCAGCGCGGGCCACCTGTCCGGCGAGCTGTTCAAGAGCATGGCGCGCATCAGCATGGTCCATATCCCGTACAACGGCGCCTCGCCGGCCCAGCTGTCGGTGCTGTCGGGCCAGACCGACCTGATCTTCGACAACCTGGCGTCGGCATCGGCCAACATCAAGGCCGGCAAGCTCAAGGCGTTCGCCGTGACCACGGCCGGCCGCGCCGCCATGTTCCCCGAACTGCCGACGATTGCCGAGGCCGGCAAGGGCCTGGGGCTGGAAGGCTTCGATATCTCCACCTGGTTCGGGGTGCTGGCGCCGGCCGGCACGCCGCGCGAGATCGTCGACCGCCTGAACCACGACATCGTCACCATCCTGAAAACCGACGACATGAAGGCCCGCCTGGCCCGCATCGGCGCCCAGCCGGCGCCGACCACGCCCGAGCAGTTCGGCGCGCTGATCCAGCGCGAGCTGAAGAAGTACGGTCAGGTGGTCAAGGTTTCCGGCGCGAAGGTGGACTGAGCGGCCGGGCCCGGTCCCGCAGGCGCCACAGCCGCGCCTTGTCGTCCCGGGCCTCCTCGGCCGCGTTGCGCGGCAGCAGCAGCCCCACCTGGACGATCCGGGGCCCTTCCATCCGCGTGACCGACAGCCGCAGGCCGGCAATCTCCACGGTGTCGCCCTCCACGGGCGGCGACGGAAAGGCGGCCAGCATCGCCTCGGCCAGCGTGCTGTCCTGCTGGCCGGGCGGCAGCGGGCCGGCGCCGTAGAGCGCGGCGACGTCCGCGAGCCGCGCCTCGGCATCGAGCAGGAAGTCGTGGGCCACCTGGTCCCAGGCGGGCGGCGTGGTCTCGGTCAGGAACATCCGCGACAGCCGCGGCAGCGCCGGCGTGGGCGCCAGCACGGACACGATGTCGCCGGCGCGCAGCACCACCTGGTCCAGCGGCACCAGCTCGCCGTCGCGCGCCACCGACACCAGCGCGCTGCGCGGCGGCAGTTCCACTTGGTCCGCGCGCAGGTCCTGCATCGACGCATTGGGCGCCACCATGAACTGCATCAACTCCAGCCCGGGCGGATGCACGCCGCGCAGGCGCTCGCGCGAGATCGGCTCGTCGTAGCGCGGGCGCAGCACCCGCGCCAGCCGGGCGGCCAGCGCCACGGTCGTGCCCTGGCACAGCAGGCTGGCCAGCACCACGGCAAACGCCAGCCGGAACAGCAGCCCGGAATCCTCCATGCCCTGCAGCAGCGGGAACAGCGACAGCACGATCGGCACCGCGCCGCGCAGCCCCATCCAGGCCACGAAGCCTTTCTCGCGCACGTTGAAGCGGAACGGCAGCAGCGCCAGGAACACGGCCACGGGCCGCGCCACGCACATCAGGAACAGCGCCAGGGCCACGGCCGGCAGCGCGATGTCCCAGATCCGGTGCGGCGTGACCAGCAGGCCCAGCAGCAGGAACATCGCCGACTGCGCCAGCCACGCCATGCCGTCCATCGCCCGCAGCACGGCCTCGCCCACGGCGTGGTCGCGGTTGCCGACGATCACGCCCACCAGGTAGACCGCCAGGAACCCGCTGCCGCCGAACGACTGGACGATCGCCCAGATCATGCAGCCGGCCGAGCAGATCAGGATGGCCTGCAGCCCTTCGGCGACATTGACGCGCTCCATCACGTTGGCCATGCAATAGCCCAGACCGATGCCCAGCACGCCGCCCACGCCGAACTGGACCACCAGCCGCCAGGCCAGCGCCCCGGGCGACAGCCCCTGCGGCGCCGTGATCCATTCGATCAGCGTCAGGGTCAGGAAGATCGCCATCGGGTCGTTCAGCCCCGATTCGATCTCCAGCACGCTGGCCACGCGCTCCTTGAGCCGGATGCCGCTGCTGTTGAGCAGCGAGAAGACCGCCGCGGCGTCGGTGGAACCGACGATGGCGCCCAGCAGCAGGCCCAGCTTCCAGTCGATGCCGAGCATCCATGTGGCAAACACGCCGACCATCACGGCCGTCACGAACACCCCGACCGTGGCCAGCGACAGCGACGGCCGCAGCGCCACCCGGAACGTGGCCAGCCGCGTGCGCAGCCCGCCGTCCAGCAGGATCACGGCCAGCGCCACATTGCCCACCAGGAAGCTGAGCCAGGTATTGGAAAAGCGGATGCCGCCCGGGCCATCGACGCCGGCGGCCATGCCCACCCCCAGGAACACGAGCAGGAACGGCACCCCGAAGCGCGCCGAGAACACGCCGAGCAGGATGCCCACCGTCATCACCAGCGCGCCGATCAGGATGGCATGGTCGATCGCTTCCAAGCAGGCTCCTGTGAGGGGTCTTGTCGGGTAGCCGGCCCGGCCACGCGGGGGGCCCGGCCCGCCGCTGTCTGTCGTGGGTTGGCGGATTCGATCCTTACGATCATAGGCGGCGGCAGGCGCCCGGTCTGTCCGGCTCCGTCCTGCCCGGGGGACGTCCGCCTGCGCGTATTCCCTGGATTTTTTCTTGTATCGTCAACGACTTACCGTTGCCTTTCAGACGTCTGCGTAGGGACATACCCTGAGGTTGCCACTTAATGCAGACATATGAAAGGTGGCTGAAAGGATGCGCTTTTACCTTCCACCCTGCCGCGACCGGGGAGCTTTCGTCGCGTCGATTTCTAGCAGTCATATCGAGGAGAATCATTTTGCGCATACGTAGCCAAAAGGACTTTGCCTCCGGCCTGATGTTCATTCTGGTCGGCCTGGGCTTTTCCTTCGTCGCCCGTGGCTATTCCATGGGAACAGCCGCCAAGATGGGACCGGGATACTTCCCGTTCTGGCTCGGCATCGTGCTCGCCATCCTGGGCGCGCTCGTCCTGTGGGGTTCGCTGTCGTCCAAGGGCGAAGACGACCAGCTTGCACGCTGGGACCTGAAGATCCTGCTGTGGATCCTGGGCTCGGTGGTGCTGTTCGGCCTGCTGCTCAAGCCGCTGGGCATGGTGCTGTCGGTGGTGGTACTGGTACTGGTCTCCTCGATGGCCAGCCATGAATTCAGCTGGAAGGGTGCAGTCCTGAACGCGATCATCCTCGTGCTGATCAGCCTGGGCGCGTTCGTGTACGGCATCAACCTCCAGATGCCGGTGTGGCCGGCTTTCCTGGCAAGCTAAGGAGACGGCCCTCATGGAACTGTTGACCAACCTGGGACTGGGCTTTTCCACCGCCCTGTCCTTCCAGAACATCGCCTACGCGTTCCTGGGCTGCGTGCTCGGGACGCTGATCGGCGTGCTGCCGGGCCTGGGCCCGCTGGCCACCATCGCGATGCTGCTGCCCGTGACCTACACGCTGCCCCCGGTGGCGGCGCTGATCATGCTGGCCGGTATCTACTACGGTGCCCAGTACGGCGGCTCCACCACGGCCATCCTGGTGAACCTGCCGGGCGAATCGTCGTCGGTGGTGACCACCATCGACGGCTACCAGATGGCGCGGCGCGGCCGGGCGGGGGTGGCGCTGGCCACCGCTGGCCTGGGTTCGTTCTTCGCCGGCTGCGTGGCCACGCTGATCCTGGCTGCCTTTGCTGCCCCGCTGTCGGAACTGGCGTTCAAGTTTGGCCCTGCCGAGTACTTCTCGCTGATGATCCTGGGCCTGATCGGTGCCGTGGTGCTGGCGTCCGGCTCGCTGGTCAAGGCGATCTCGATGATCGTGCTGGGTCTGCTGCTGGGTCTGGTCGGTACCGACGTGAACTCGGGCGCGGCGCGCTTCTCGTTCGACGTGCCGGAGCTGACCGACGGCCTGAACTTCGTGTCCGTGGCCATGGGCGTGTTCGGCTTTGCCGAAATCATCGCCAACCTGGAGCAGAAGGAAGCGCGTGAGACGTTCACGGACCACGTGACCAACCTGTTCCCGACCAAGGAAGACTTCAAGCGCATGATCCCGGCCGTGCTGCGCGGCACCGCCCTGGGTTCGGCGCTGGGTATCCTGCCGGGCGGTGGTGCATCGCTGGCGTCGTTCGCGGCTTACTCGCTGGAAAAGAAGACGTCGAAGTACCCGCAGGAATTCGGCAAGGGCGCCATCGAAGGCGTGGCCGGTCCGGAATCGGCCAACAACGCGGCCGCCCAGACGTCGTTCATCCCGCTGCTGACGCTGGGCATTCCGCCCAACGCCGTGATGGCGCTGATGGTCGGTGCGATGACGATCCACAACATCCAGCCCGGTCCGCAGGTCATGACCAGCAACCCGGCGCTGTTCTGGGGCCTGATCGCCTCGATGTGGCTCGGCAACCTGATCCTGATCGTGCTGAACCTGCCGATGATCGGCATCTGGGTGAAGCTGCTGAAGGTACCGTACCGCTACCTGTACCCGGCCATCCTGACGTTCTGCTGCATCGGCGTGTACTCGGTCCAGAACACCACGTTCGACGTGTTCCAGACCGCGGCCTTCGGCGTGATCGGCTACCTGTTCATCAAGCTCAAGTGCGAGCCGGCGCCGCTGCTGCTGGGTTTCGTGCTGGGGCCGATGATGGAAGAAAACTTCCGCCGTTCGCTGCTGCTGTCGCGTGGTGACTTCAGCGTGTTCGTGACGCGTCCGCTGTCGCTGGGCCTGCTGATCGCCGCGGCGATCCTGGTGGCGATCGTGGCGATGCCGTCGATCAAGGCGAAGCGCGAGGAAGCGTTCCAGGAAGAGTAAGACTGCCGCGCGGCCCATCGGCCGCGAGCAAGGAAAGGGCGCCCCGGTGGCGCCCTTTTTCTTTTGCCGGCGCGCCATGGCCTAGGTGCCGAACAGCGCCTCGCAGGCGGCCCGGATGGCCTCGGTCACGTGCACGCGGCCGTGGTCGCGCCGCTCCAGCATGCCGATGGTGCGCACCACCGGCTCGCCGCCCGCGCGCAGCGGCAGGATGCGCAGCGCCTTGTCGTCGCGCCAGCGGGCGCGCTTGAGCAGCGGCACGACGGTCACCCCCACCTCCTGGCGCACCAGTTCCACCAGCGCCTCGATCGAATTCAGCTCCAGGTACTCGTTGGTGCGCAGGTGCGCGCGCCGCAGCGCCCGCTCCACCAGCGCGCCGGTGCGCTGGCTGCGATCGAAGCGCAGGAACGGGTTGGCGGCCAGCGCCTGCCGGGCGTCGTCGCCGTGGCTGCCGCGCGACGCAATCGCGACGATCGGCTCGTCGTAGAGCGGGGTCCAGTGCAGCGTGCCCGCCAGCCGGGCCGAGCCCTCCACGACGAACGCGGCGTCAAGCTCGCCGCTTTCCACCATCGCCGCCAGCTCGAACGACTTGGCGCCGATCAGCCGCACGTCCAGCGCCGGGTAGGTCTGCTTGAGCCCCGCCACCACGTGCGACAGCCCGCCCATGACCGATACCACCGCCCCCACCGCCACGGCGCCGGCCATGGCCTCGGCATCGGCCAGCGGCACGCGCATCTCGTCGTACAGCGCCAGCAGCCGGCGCGCCTGGGGCAGCAGCGCGCGGCCGTCGGCATTGAGCACGGCCACCCGGCCGCTGCGGTCGAACAGCGCGCGGCGCAATTCTTGCTCAAGGGAACGCATCTGCAGGCTGACCGCAGCCTGGGTCAGGGCGACCTGGCTGGCGGCGGCCGCAAACGACCCGTGCTCGGCCACGGCCACGAAGGTTCGGAGGAAGCGGATCGTGCTCATGGTTGGTGCATCGCGGCGGGCACGGCAGCCCGGCCAGCGAATCACAAGTTTTTCTTGTCAATCAAGCAAGGAATATTAACTTTCATTATGGGGCCGGGCGCGGAATAATTTCGGTTTCCTGCCGCAGTTCCACGACGCACCCATCCGTACCGTAGACGCACAATGAACCACTGGCTACGCCATCTTGGCATCGGCCTTGCCACGAGCCTGACCCTGGCCGCCGCACCGGCGCTGGCCGATACCTACCCGAGCAAGCCGATCCGCCTGATCGTGCCGTTCCCGGCCAGCGGCGCCACCGACCTGCTGGCGCGCGCCATTGCGCAGAAGGTGGGCCAGAACATGGGCCAGCAACTCGTGGTGGACAACCGGCCGGGCGCCGGCGGCGCCATCGGTTCGGACATGGCCGCCAAGGCCGCGCCGGACGGCTACACGATCCTGATCGCCACCACCAGCACGCACTCGATCGGCCCGTTCATCAACACGCGCCTGCCGTACAACACCGAGACCGACTTCACGCCGATCGGCCAGGTGGCCACGGCCACGAACGTGCTGGTGGTGCCGAACCAGCTGCCGGTCAAGAACGTCAAGGAACTGATCGACTACGCCAAGAAGCATCCGGGCGAGCTGAACTACGCGTCCAGCGGCAACGGCACGGTCGTCCACCTGACGGCCGAGGCGTTCAAGGCCCAGGCTGGCGTGTTCATCACCCATATCCCCTACCGCGGCACCGCGCTGGCCGTGCCCGACCTGATCTCGAACAAGGTGCAGGTGCTGTTCGACAGCATCGTCTCGGGCATGCCGCACGTGAAGGACGGCAAGCTCAAGGCGCTGGCCGTGACGAGCCTGAAGCGGTCGCCTCTGGCGCCCGAACTGCCGACGGCCAGCGAATCGGGCCTGCCGGGCTTCGAATCGGACACGTGGTTCGGCATCTACGGTCCCAAGGGCCTGCCGCCCGAGATCGTCAGCCGCCTGAACGCCGAGTTCAACAAGGCCATCCAGTCCCAGGACGTGCGCGACCGCCTGGCCAAGCTGGGCGCCGAACCGGTGGGCGGCACGCCCGCCCAGTTCGCCGCGATGGTCCGGAAGGACAGCGCCCGCTGGGGCAAGCTGATCAAGGACCGCAAGATCCAGGTGGACTGATGCCCACGCCGGCCAGCCCATACAACGCATAGCATTACTACGAGACAACCATGCACACCTTCAACTGGACCAACCCCTACCCCACCGTGCGCATTCCGCTGTTTGCGCGCAACGTGGTCTCGACGTCGCACCCGCTGGCGGCGCAGGCGGGCCTGCGCATGCTGCTCAAGGGCGGCAACGCCGTGGACGCCGCCATCGCGGCGGCCGCCGCGATCACGCTCGTGGAGCCGGTCTCGTGCGGCCTGGGCAGCGACGCCTTCGCCATCCTCTGGGACGGCAAGGAACTGCACGGCCTGAATTCGTCGGGCGTGGCGCCGGCCGCGTGGAATACCGACTACTTCAAGAACAAGTACGGCGCCGACGGCAACGGACTGGCCAACCGGCCGATCCGGGGCTGGGACTCGGTGACCGTGCCGGGCGTGGTGGCCGGCTGGGCCGCGCTGCACGAGCGCTTTGGCAAGCTGCCGTTCGCGGACCTGATGGAGCCGGCCATCGAGATCGCCGAGCGCGGCTACGCCGTGCCGCCGGTGGTGGCGCACAAGTGGGCCGCCGCCGTGCCGGACCTGAAGAACCAGCCGGGCTTTGCCGACACGTTCATGCCCAACGGCCGCGCGCCGCACGTGGGCGAGAAGTTCCAGTTCAAGGCCGCCGCCGAGACGCTGCGCAAGATTGGCGCCACCGGGGGCCGCGCCTACTACGAGGGCGAGATCGCCGAGAAGATCGCCGCGTTCAGCAAGGAATGCGGCGCCGCGATGACGCTGGACGACCTGCGCAACTATCGCCCGGACTGGGTCAAGCCGATCAGCAAGTCCTACCGTGGCTACGAAGTGCACGAGATTCCGCCGAACGGCCAGGGCATCGCCGCGCTGATGGCGCTGGGCATCCTGGACCAGTTCGACGTGGGCGCGCTGCCCGTGGATTCGGTCGATTCGCAGCACCTGCAGATCGAGGCGATGAAGCTGGCCTTTGCCGACCTGTACCGCTACGTGGCCGACCCGCGCAGCATGGAAGTCACGCCCGAGCAGATGCTGGACGACGGCTACCTGAAGTCGCGCGCCAAGCTGATCGACCTGCAGCGCGCCACGCATTTCGACTTCGGCATGCCGCGCACCGGCGGCACGATCTACCTGACCGCCGCCGACGAAAACGGCATGATGATCTCGTTCATCCAGTCGAACTACATGGGTTTTGGCTCTGGCGTAGTGGTGCCGGGTACCGGCATCAGCCTGCAGAACCGTGGCGTGGGCTTCTCGATGGACCCAAAGTCGGCCAACGTGGTGGAAGGCGGCAAGCGCCCGTTCCACACGATCATCCCGGCTTTCCTGACCAAGAATGGCCAGCCGCAGATGAGCTTTGGCGTGATGGGCGGCGACATGCAGCCCCAGGGACACCTGCAGACCGTGGTGCGCATGCTGGACTACAAGCAGCAGCCCCAGGCCGCGTGCTGCGCCCCGCGCTGGAAGGTCAACCGCGACTTCACGCTGGACGTTGAAGGCACCATGGACCCGAACACCGTGGCCGGGCTGAAGGACCGCGGCCACCAGCTCAAGTCGGTGGACGATCCGTACATGGATTTCGGGTCGGGCCAGTTCATCTGGCGCCTGTCGGAAGATGCCGAGCACGGCTACGTGGCCGCCAGCGACAGCCGCCGCGACGGCCAGGCCGTGGGCTTCTGACGCCGCCGGCCCGCTGTCGAACCGGAGTCTCAAGCAGTACCGCAGCAAGCAGTACGAAGTCCTGCAGGGCGCCACGGTCATGCCGTGGCGCCTTTTTTATTGCGGATGCAGGAGGGGAATAGCCGGGTATCAGTAGATCGGCAGGCTCAGGAAGAGCTTGATCACCACGGCGTTGACGAGGTCGATGAAGAACGCGCCCACCATCGGCACGATCAGGAAGGCCAGGTGCGAGGCCCCGAAGCGGTCGGTAATCGCCTGCATGTTGGCAATGGCCGTGGGCGTGGCGCCAAGGCCAAACCCGCAGTGCCCGGCCGCCAGCACGGCCGCGTCATAGTTGCGGCCCATGACGCGGAACGTGACGAAGACCGCATAGAGCGCCATGGCCGCCGTCTGGATCAGCAGGATCAGCACCATCGGCAGCGCCAGCGACGCCAGCTCCCAGAGCCGCAGGCTCATCAGCGCCATCGCCAGGAACATCGACAGGCTGACGTTGCCCAGCACCGACAGCGCGCGATCGAACACCGTGTACCAGCCCAGCAGCGCCAGCCCGTTGCGCAGGACCACGCCGACGAACAGCACCCAGACGAATGTCGGCAGCTCCAGCCAGCTACCCTTGAACACGCCGGCCAGCGCCTGCCCGGCGGTCAGGCAGACCAGGATCAGCGCCAGCGTCTCGATCAGCGCCGACGCGGTGATCGGCCGCACGGCCTGCGGGTTCTCGAACGTCAGCACCTGGTCGTCCGCCGTCACGCCCGGCTTGGCCACGTTGCGCAACAGGTAGCGCGCCACGGGGCCGCCCACCAGCCCGCCCAGCACCAGCCCGAACGTGGCGCACGCCACCCCCAGCTCGGTGGCATAGGACATGCTGAACTGCTCGGCAAACGTCGAGCCCCAGGCGGCGCTGGTGCCGTGACCGCCGGACAGCGCGATCGATCCGGCCAGCAGGCCCGTGGCCGGCGGCAGGCCCAGCGCGCTGGCCAGCCCCACGCCGATCGTGTTCTGGATCACCAGCAGGCCAGCCACGGCGATCAGGAACACGCCGATGGACTTGCCGCCCTGCTTCAGGCTGGCCAGGTTGGCACTGAGCCCGAGCGAGGCAAAGAACGCCAGCATCAGCGGCGTCTGGGCCGACGTGTCGAACTTGACCTGGAAGTCCGCCGTCACGCGGGCCAGCAGCAGGCAGATGGCGACGACGAGGCCGCCCACCACCGGTTCGGGAATGTTGAAGGCCCGCAGCGGCGGGGTGACCTTCAACAGCTTGCGGCCCACCAGCAGCACCAGCGAGGCCGCGACGAGCGTTTCGTAGTTGTTCAATTCCAGCATGGCGATCGATTGGCAGAAAATCTAGATTCTTGGCGCCCGCCCGCCACCCGCCAATCGCCGTCTCCTTAAAAGCGTGCCACCGCAACTGTTCTGCCCCACATGCACGAAACTGTGCATGGCTTCCGGTGGGCAGTTCCGTACACTGGCCGTTCCGTTCCCTGCTTCGGCTCCCCTTCCTTTCTCTCCATCTGCCCTCCACGGCGCGACCCATGGCCACCTACGCTTTCCGCATCGTCAATGTCTTCGCCGAGTCCACGTTCGGCGGCAACCCCCTCTGCGTGTTCGAGGACGCGCGCGGCATGGACGACGCCACCATGCAGGCGCTGGCCCTGCAGTTCAACCTGTCCGAAACGACGTTCGTGCTGCCGTCCGACCAGGCCGACGCCGCCGTGCGGATCTTCACGCCCGGCTACGAGATGCGCTTTGCCGGCCATCCCACGCTCGGCACGGCCCACGTCGTGCGGGACCTCGCCCGCACCGGCGACGCGCTGACGCTGTCCTTCCCGGCCGGCATCGTGCCCGTGACCGCCAGCGGCGACCGCTGGACCCTGACCGCCCCGCATGCCGGCGCACCCCGGACGGCGCCGGCCGGCCTGCCGGACGCCGAGATGGCATCGCTGCTCGGCCTGCAGCCCGACGACCTGGCCGGCGCGCCGATGTGGGTCGACACCGGCGCGGACCAGTTGCTCGTCCCGCTCAAGACGCCCGACGCCGTGCGCCGCGCCCAGCCCGACAGCAGCCGCCTGGACCGCTGGCCGCAAAGCAGCCTGGGCCGCAAGACCGCCTACGTGTTCGCGTTCGATCCGGCCCAGCCGGGCAAGGTCTTGTCCCGCTACTTCTTCACCAAGCAGGGTGGCGGCGTATCCGAGGACCCCGGCACCGGCTCCGCCTGCGCCAACCTGGGCGGCTGGCTGATTGCCACCGGCCATGCCCTGCCCGCACGGTTCGAGGTCGACCAGGGCGAATTCGTCGACCGGCCCTGCCGGCTGGACCTGTCCGTGACCGCCGACGGCGCCATCCGCGTCGGTGGCCGCGTGATCGAACTGGGCCGGGGCACCGTCACGGTCTGAGGCAGCCGGCGCGGTCGGCGCGGCGGGTGCTTTCGCCGCGTTCGCCGTGTGGTGGAGTCGGCGCCGATGCCGGCCCCGGAGTCGGCATTGGTGCCGGCATCCCTGCCGTGCCGCCAAAGCTGTCGCTGTGTCGTCGTCGCTGTGCCCCTGTTTCGCTGTTTCATCATGCCGGGATCGCGGTGCGCCATACTGGCACCTCCGTGGTCCCGTCCGCCCTGTTGAGCCATCCCATGCCCCCGCACACCCCCTCGCCCGCTCCCTCCCACGACATTGCCCAGCTTGCCGACCTCGAAGCGCTGTACGACGAACCGCGCGGCGCGTCGCTGGCGAAGGAGGTCGACTACCTGCACCCCCACTACCGCGCCTTCGTCGACGCCTCGCCGTTCTGCCTGCTCTCGACCCAGAACGAGCACGGCGGCGACTGCTCCCCGCGCGGCGACGGGCCGGGCTTCGTGCAGGTGCTCGACGACCGCACCCTGCTGCTGCCCGACCGCCGTGGCAACAACCGCATCGACAGCCTGCGCAACATCCTCAAGGACCCGCGCGTCGGCCTGCTGTTCCTGGTGCCCGGCGTCAACGAGACGCTGCGCATCAGCGGCACCGCCACCATCAGCACCGATCCCGCGCTGATCGCCCGCTGCGTGGTCCAGGGCAAGGCGCCCACCACGGTGTTGGTGATCCGCATCCACTCGGCCTTCTTCCAGTGCGCCCGGGCCCTGCTGCGCTCGCGCCTGTGGGCCGCCGACGCCCAGATATCGCGCGACACGCTGCCCAGCACCGGCACGATGGTGGCCGACCTGAGCCAGAACGCGATTGACGGCGCCGCCTACGACCGCGAACTGCCCGAGCGCATCCGCACCACGCTCTACTAGCGCCAGTAGCGCTACTGGCGCTACCAGGGCCTCAGCCGGGCGGGCGCGGCAGCCACTCCGGCGCGTGCGAGCCCAGCGGCACCGACGGCAGCGTCCAGTGCGCGGGCGTCTCGGACAGCTTCGCCGCGTGCCGGACGACGGTCAGTTCGCCGAAGCCCGATTCGGCCACTTCCAGCAGGTCCGACACCTCGTCGATATGCTGGTCCGGCACGGTCACGCCGTCGGGCACACGGCCCAGACTGCGCAGCCACTGTCCCACCTGCGCCAGCGACACGCGCACCAGCCAGCTGCCGCCCTCCACCGAGCGCCGGTGCAGCGCGGCCATCGCGCCGAACGCCAGCAGGTAGCCGGTGGCGTGGTCCAGCACCTGCGCCGGCAGCGGCCGGGGTTCGGCGCTGCCGGCCGCCCGCGCCTCGTCGTCGTTGATGCCGGTGGCCGTCTGCACCAGCGAATCGAAGCCGCGCTTGCCCGACCACGGGCCCACATGGCCGTAGGCCGACAGCGAGACATAGACAATGCCGGGCCGCGCCCGCGCCGCCGCCTCGGGCCCGGCGCCGAGTTCCGCCAGCCCGTTGGGGCGATAGCCCTGCACCACCACGTCCGCGCCGTGAAACAGCTTGTGCAGCGTGCGCTTGTCGTCGGGGTCGCGCAGGTCCAGCTGGCACGACCGCTTGCCGCGCCCCGTGTCGATGACCAGCGACGGCATCGACGGCAGGTGCGCCGCCGTCACCAGCAGCACGTCGGCCCCGTGGGCGGCCAGCGTGCGGCCGGCCACCGGCCCGGCGATGATCCGCGTGAAATCGAGCACCCGCACGCCGGACAGCGGCCGGGCGTCGACATTGATCTCGGCGTGCGGCGGAAAGGCCGGCAACGGCTCGGGCGGCGCCTCGCCAATCTTCTCGATGGTCACGGGCGGCAGGCCGGCCAGCGCCTGGGCCTGCGGATGGCGCAGCCACGTCTCCAGCGAGCGCTGGGCGGCCACGACCATGCCGGCGTCCGACGCCACGGTCTCGAAGTCCTCGGCCTTCCAGTGCGCAAGCGCGGCGCGCACGGCGTCCCGGTCATGCGCGCACTTGAGGATCTTCAGCACGCCATCCCGGTGGTGCGGGAAGTTCGTATGCAGGCGCACCCAGCCGCCATCCCCGCACGGATACAGGCCGGCGATCTTCTCCCACAGCTCGGGGGCCGGGCCGCCGTTGACCCGCAGGTAGCGTTCGCTGCGGAATTCGGCCAGCGCGTGCCGCATGTCGACCGACACCGACTGCCAGCGGCCGGTCCGCTGCGCCCAGAGCGCGGCGGCGGCCAGCGCGGACGCCCCCAGGCTGGCCTGCGCCGCCGTGCCGATGGCGAAGCTCGATGGGAGGATCGGGTCCGCACCGGTCAGGGTCAGGTGGGACAGCGCGTCCGGCGGCATGGCGGCGTCGCGCCACAGCGCGGCAAGCGCGTCGGCGGGCGCCTGGTGGGTCGATCCGGCAAGGCCGGCAGAACTGGCGGCATTCATGGCGTGTTTTCCTGCGGCAAGAAATGGGGCGGCATGCGACGATGGCGTCGCACGGACGGACACGGCGCAGCAGTACCGTGCCGTGGATTCTGCACCACCTCGCCCGGCCGCGGGGTTGAGACGATTCTTAAAATGCGGAGCCACTGCCGTGTCGCCCCGCAAGCACGGTAAAATCGCCCCATTCGTCGCAGCCTCTGCGCACCAGATCCCAGGAACATCAGGACGCGCGGCAGGGTCAATCCAGACCCGGGCCGCGCCTTCCAGCTATCGAGCCGCATGTGATGCGGCGCCAACATGAGCCACGACAACAAGCCTACCGACACGCCCGCCGCCTCCAACTTCCTGCGGACCATCATCGACCAGGACCTCGCCGCCGGCACCTACGCCGGCCGCGCGGACACGCAGGGCGCGCCGCTGCCGACCGTCATCACGCGCTTCCCGCCGGAGCCGAACGGCTACCTGCACATCGGCCACGCCAAGAGCATCTGCGTGAATTTCGGGCTCGCGCGCGACTACGGCGGCCGCTGCCACCTGCGCTTCGACGACACGAATCCGGTGAAGGAAGACACCGAGTACGTGGACTCGATCATCGACGCCGTGCACTGGCTGGGCTTCTCGTGGGACGCCAGCCAGCCCGGCGCCGCACCGCACCTGTACTACGCGAGCGATTACTTCGACCGCCTGTACCAGTTCGCCGAGACGCTGATCGAGCGCGGCGTGGCCTATGTGGACAGCCAGAGCGCCGAGCAGATCGCCGCGAACCGGGGCAACTTCTCGGAGCCGGGCAAGCCGTCGCCCTTCCGCGACCGCACGGTCGAGGAAAACCTGGCGCTGTTCCGCGACATGCGCGCCGGCAAGTACGCCGACGGCGAGCACGTGCTGCGGGCCAAGATCGACATGGCCGCGCCGAACATCGTCATGCGCGACCCGGTGCTGTACCGGATCCGCCACGCCCATCACCACCGCACGGGCGACAAGTGGTGCATCTACCCGATGTACGACTTCACCCACTGCATCTCGGACGCGATCGAGCACATCACGCATTCGCTGTGCACGCTGGAGTTCGAGAACAACCGCCCGCTCTACGACTGGGTGCTGGAACACCTGCGCGACGCCGGCGTCTTTGCCAGCCCGCTGCCGCACCAGTACGAGTTCGCGCGCCTGAACCTGACCTACGCGATCACCAGCAAGCGCAAGCTCAAGCAGCTTGTGGACGAGCGCCGCGTGGACGGCTGGGACGACCCGCGCATGCCGACTATCGTCGGCATCCGCCGGCGCGGCTATACGCCGGAGTCGATCCAGCTGTTCTGTGACCGCGTGGGCGTGTCCAAGGCCGACAGCTGGATCGACATGAGCACGCTGGAAGGCGCCGTGCGCGACGACCTGGACGCCCGCGCGCCGCGCAGCGTGGCCGTGCTGGACCCGGTCAAGCTGATCCTGGACAACTACCCCGAGGGCCAGAGCGAGGAATGCTCGGCGCCGGTGCACCCGAAGCAGCCCGAGATGGGCCGCCGCGTGTTCCCGCTGTCGCGCGAGCTGTGGATCGAGCGCGAGGACTTCAACGAGAACCCGCCGAAGGGCTATTTCCGCCTGTTCCCGGGCAACAAGGTGCGCCTGCGCTACGGCTACGTGATCGAGTGCACGGGCGTGGACAAGGACGCGGACGGCAACGTGGTGGCCGTGCATGCGAACTACCTGCCCGAGACCAAGAGCGGCACGCCGGGCGCCGACAGCGTCAAGGTCAAGGGCAACATCCACTGGGTCAGCGCGGCCCACGCCTGCGCGGCCGAGGTGCGGCTGTACGACCGCCTGTTCAACGACCCGAACCCGGACGCGGGCGGCAAGAACTTCCTGGACGCGCTGCATCCCGATTCCAAGAAGGTCGTGACCGCCTACCTGGAGCCGGGCCTGCGCGACGCGCGCCCGGAGGACCGCTTCCAGTTCGAGCGCCATGGCTACTTTGTGGCGGACCGGATCGATTCGCAGCCGGGCAAGCCGGTGTTCAACCGGACGGTCGGGCTTAAGGATAGCTGGGGCAAGTGATGGCGCAGACGATCACGTTCCCGCTCGACCGCGAGTTCATCGCGCTGAACGACCTGCTGAAGCTGGCGGGCGTCTGTGACAGCGGCGGCGCCGGCAAGGCGCTGGTCGCCGCCGGCGAGGTGGCTGTCGATGGCGCGGCCGAATCGCGCAAGACCGCCAAGATCCGCGCCGGCCAGGTGGTGAACGTCGGCGGCGCCGACGGCATCCGCATCAAGGTCGTCGCGGCCTGACCCGGCGCCGGGTATCGGCACAGCGCCAGATGCCCGGTGCCGCGACTGACAAGGGGGGCGGCATCCGCCGCCTCCGCACCGAAACACGCAAGGAGAGTTATGCCGATCGCGTTCTGGTGTGTGCTGGTAGCGGGCTTGCTGCCGGTGTTGACGGTGTCGATCGCCAAGATGGGCGGCCGCACCGGCTTCGACAACCACGACCCCCGGGCGTGGCTGGAAAAGCAGAGCGGCCGGGCGCGCCGCGCGGACATGGCCCACCGCAACCACTTCGAAGCGTTTCCGTTCTTTGCCGCGGCCGTGCTGGTAGCTAAGCACCTCGACGCCCCGCAGGCGCGCCTGGACGAACTGGCGATGCTCTTCGTCGTCGTCCGCATCCTCTACACGATCTGCTACCTGACCGACCGCGCCACGCTGCGCACGCTGTGCTGGACCATCGGCTACCTGACGGTGGTCGGCATCTTCCTGCTGCCGGTGTTTGTCCATTAAGGAGGGCCGCCATGCCGGGGCCGTACCGTTTCGCCAGGGCTGCGGTCGCGCTGGTCGCCCTGCTTGCCCCGCCGGCCTGGGCGGCACCGACCCAGTACGCCGTCGATCCCACGCATACGAGCGTGTACTTCGAGGCGAGCCATTTCGACCGCACCACCGTCCGAGGCCGGTTCGGCAAGATCGATGGCCGTGTGATCTATGACCCCGCCACCGGCGCCGGCGCGATCGACTTCACCGTCGACACCGACTCAGTCGACAGCGGTAACCGCAGCCTCGACGGGGTGCTCCGGTCCGGCCAGTTTCTCGACGCTCAGAACTTTCCGGTCGCCCGGCTGCAGGCCAACCGCTTTGTCGTGGAAGGGGGGCGGCTGGTCGCCGTCGAAGGCACGTTCACGCTGCACGGGGTGACGCAGCCGCTGCGGCTGGAGGCCGACCGGTTCAGCTGCGGGCAGACCGTGCTGTTCGGCATCCGCCGCGACGTCTGCGGAGGCGACTTTAACGCCACATTTGCGCGCAGCGCGTTCGGCATGACGCGTTTCCTGCCCGATGTCGGCGATACCGTCACGTTGCGGATTTCCGTCGAAGCGGCGCCGGACGGTCCGGCCCCGTGACGCTTGTGCCCCATCCGGCGAAAAAGGGAAAACCACGACGGGCGATGACGACCGCGCGTCACCTTTGCGCGAAAAAAATTCAGTAAAATC
The DNA here is from genome assembly GCF_003854935.1 of Cupriavidus pauculus. Lineage (NCBI taxonomy): Bacteria > Pseudomonadati > Pseudomonadota > Betaproteobacteria > Burkholderiales > Burkholderiaceae > Cupriavidus > Cupriavidus pauculus. The sequence continues at coordinate 1,739,639 of NZ_CP033969.1, read as the reverse complement.
AGCGCCTTCCCTCTTCCCATCCTGCCGCGTTTCGCCTATGCGTACCGGCCAGACGCGAGTCAAGATGAGCCTGATTTCCCCGAACGACGTCGTTGCGGCGTCGCTGGCTGCTGCCGGTGCCTGCGCCGTATGTAGCATTCCGTCCAATTTCCTGCGCCGGTTTCCACTCTGGGCCTTCCGTACCTACGGCCGTGGCGCCCTGCTGCTGCCGCTGCTGGCCAGCCTGGTCGGCGTGCTGCTGGCCCGCGTGGCCATGGCCGGCCAGATCAATACCGATGGCGGCCTGGCGCTGGTGGCCGCCGCGGCCTTTCTGGCGCTGGTGCTGGCGTCGGCCGTGCTGCGCTTCTGGCTGGGCGACTACCGCAACCCGAGCCGCGAGCCCTGACCGCTGGGCGCGGCGGCGCACGTTCCCGCGCCGGTTTTCCATCGCGCCGCCGCCCGGATCACGTATGATGCGGCCTTTCGCGTGCCGGGCACGGTCCCGGGCACGCGCCGCAATCCCGATCCCATGGCGCTCAAATCCACGATCTTCAAGGCCGAACTGTCCGTCTCGGACATGGACCGGCCGTACTACGGCAGCCACACGCTGACCATCGCGCAGCATCCGTCCGAGAACGATGCGCGGATGATGGTCCGGCTGCTCGCCTTTGCCTGCGAGGCCAGCGAAACGCTGGCGTTCACGCGCGGCCTGGACGACCCCGACGAGCCCGACCTCTGGGACAAGACGCTGACCGGCGACATCGCCCACTGGATCGACCTGGGCCAGCCCGATGAGACGCGTCTGAAGCGCGCCGCGTCGCGCGCGGACCGCGTCACGGTCTATACCTATCAGAGCGCCAGCGCGCGCGAGTGGTGGAAGGGCATGGCCGGCAAGGCCGGCAAGCTGCGCAACGTGACCGTCTACAATGTGCCGTCCGAAGCGGTCGACGCGCTGGCGCAGATGGCCCAGCGCGCCATGCGCCTGTCCGTCACGATCCAGGATGGCGACATCTGGGTCAGCGACGACGACCACAACGTGCAGTTGACGCGCGAAGTGCTCCAGCGCGCCGAAGACTAGCCGCCTCGGCCAACCCTTTATCGCCACACAGACAAGGAAGACCGCGATGCAAACCACTCCCTCCGGCCTGCAGTTCGAAGACACCGTCGTCGGCTCGGGCGCCGAAGCCACGGCCGGCAAGCACGTGACCGTGCACTACACCGGCTGGCTGTACGAAAACGGCCAGGCTGGCCGCAAGTTCGATTCGAGCAAGGACCGCAACGACCCGTTCGTCTTCCCGCTGGGTGCCGGCCACGTGATCCGCGGCTGGGACGAAGGCGTGCAGGGCATGAAGGTGGGCGGCACGCGCCGCCTGGTGATCCCGGCGGACCTGGGCTATGGCGCCCGCGGCGCCGGCGGCGTGATCCCGCCGAACGCCACGCTGCTGTTCGAAGTGGAGCTGCTGTCGGTCTGAGACCGGCCGGCGCCGGGCTGATCCGGCGCGCCACCCGCAAAAACGGACGCCTCGGCGTCCGTTTGTCATTCCTGGGGGCCCGCGCGGCGCTCAGAAGCCGATCGCCGCGTTGCCCACGTCGATGCGCACCTTGTCGCGGTCCAGCAGCTTGCCGGCATGCCGGGCGAAGTCCTGGGCCCAGGCGGCGTCGGCGGCAAACCGGTTCTCGCCCGAGAACTTGGCGACGTTGAGGATCTTGTCGATCACAAGCACCTTGCCGACCGGGCTGGACGCCTGGCAGTCCAGTTCCGCGTACTCGCGGTCGAACCAGCGCCAGGCGGCGTCGTCGGTCAGCGCCGCCAGATCATTGTCCGCGAGCGTGAATTCAAATTCCTTGCCGCTGCCAAACACCACGGTCAGGGTATGCGCCATGTCCGGTTCTCCGAAGGTCGCTGCACATTGCGCGACAGTTGCACGCCCGTTCGCCGTCAGTTGCACGGCAGTTCCCGGGCGTTAGGGCCCCTATTGTAGTGACCCGGCACCCGATCCGGCCAATCGGCGGCCCCTCGGGCAAGCCCCCGACCGTTGCCTGCTGCACACACCCGGGCACGAATCCGTGGTTTGCTTGCGACGCATCAATGCGCTTTGGATTATTCTTTCAGCCATGGCCATCACCAGACAGGACCTCGAGGCAGACCGGCTGCGCACCAAGCTGTGCAGCTCGCCGGTCGCGTCCTCGCTGCTGCCTGAGGCCGACGTGGAGCGCTCGCTGGGCTGCGCGCTGGCCTGCCGGCCCGATACGGCCGACCTGAACGGCGACGTCTGGGTGTTCGGCTACGGATCGCTGATCTGGAACCCGATGGTCGTCCACACCGAGAGCCGGCTGGCCACGGTGCACGGCTATCACCGGGGCTTCTACCTCTATTCGAAGATCAATCGCGGCACCTGGGACAACCCCGGCCTCGTGCTGGGCCTGGATCGGGGCGGTAGCTGCACGGGCATGGTGTTCCGCATCCCGAGCCACGTGGTGGAGCAGGAATTCCGCGTGCTGTGGCGCCGCGAGATGATGACGGGCGCCTACCACCCGCGCTGGCTGCGCGTGAAGCTGGACCAGGCGCCGGACGCGCCCGAGCAGCGCGCGCTCGCCTTCGTCATGAACCGGTCCCACGCCGGCTACGCCGGGCGCCTGCCCGACGCGCGCGTGGTGGACTGCCTGCGCCATGCCTGCGGCCTGTACGGCCCCGCCCGCGAATACCTGCAACAAACCCTGCTGGGGCTTGCCACGCACGGCGTCGACGATCCTTACCTGGGCCGGCTCTGGCGCCAGCTCCAGGAGCGCGACGCGGCCGAGGTGGCCCGGGCGGCCTGCACCACTGCCACGCCGGTGGCCACCTCGGCCAGCGCGGCAACGCGCCCGGACGACGCCGTGGCCGCCGCCGTCCATCCACACGAAACCGTCTGACCGCAGCCCAACGCCGATCATCATGACGCCCTCCCAGACCCGCCACCGCCGCCAGGCACTTGCCGAAATGCTCGGGTTGATGGGATTGCTGATGGCGGGCGGGCTGCTGGCGGGCCAGGGCGGCCAGACGCTGGCGCGATCGCTGGGCGGCATGCGCGATGCCTCGGCGCCCGCGCCGATGCCGCGCCCGCTGCCGGCCAGCCCGCCATCGCGCGGCGAAGGCATGACCGCGCTGGATCGCAATCTGGTGACAGCGGCCAGCATCGGCGACCTCGATCTCGTGAACCGGCTGCTGCGGGCCGGCGCGTCGCTGTCAGCCGTGGACGAACGCGGCCGCTCGGCGCTGGTGGCCGCCGTCTACAACCGCCGCGGCGACGTGGCGCGCGCGCTGATCATGGCCGGCGCCGACGTGAATCAGAAGGACGGGGAATCGAACAGCGCGTTTCTGCTGGCTTCGGCCACCAACCAGCTCGACATCGTGCGGCTGTCGCTGTCGCACGGCGCCGACGTCCGCAGCACCGACCGCTACGACGGCACCGCGCTGATCGCGGCCAGCCAGCATGGCAACGTGGAAGTGGTGAAGCTGCTGCTGAAGGCCGGCGTACCGGTGGACCGCGTCAACCAGCTCGGCTGGACGGCGCTGCTGGAAGCCATCATCCTGGGCGACGGCAGCACGCGCTACGAGGAAGTGGTGCAACTGCTGCTGGACGCCGGCGCTGACGCCAACCTGGCCGACCGCGAAGGCATCACCCCCTCACGCCACGCCCGCGAGCGCGGCTACAAGACGATGGTGAAGGCGCTGATGCGGGCCCGGGGGCATTGATTCAGGGAGGGTGTTGGCACGACATGTCGCATCTGCGACCTCAACGCCCTCATCCCAGACCCCGCTCCCGCACGGCAGGGGCGGGAGAAATACAGCGAACCCTTCGCCCGCTACCTCACGCCGCCGCCGGCGTCTGCCGCGCGTTCTCGGTTTCCTGTAGCTGTCGCCACATCACCTTGCCCGTGCCCGACTTCGGCAGGGCGTCGACGAATTCCACCACGCGCGGGTACTTGTACGCGGCCATGTTTTCCTTGGCCCATTCGATGATGTCCTCGGGCGTGGTCTTGCCCTTGGCGTCGGCGCGCAGCACCACCACGGCCTTGACCGTTTCGCCGCGGTACGGGTCGCGGGTGCCGATGATGCACGCTTCCTGCACGGCCGGGTGCTTGTACAGCAGGTTTTCCACCTCGGCCGGCCAGACCTTGAAGCCCGACGCGTTGATCATCCGCTTCAGGCGGTCGGTGATGAAGTAGTAGCCTTCTTCGTCCATGCGGCCCAGGTCGCCGGTGCGGAAGTACGTCCGGCCCTCGAACTCGATGAACGCCTCGCGCGTGGCGTCGGGCTTGCCCCAGTAGCCCTTGAACACCTGCGGGCCGCGCACGATGATCTCGCCCACCTCGTTCGGCGGCAGTTCCTGCAGCGTGACCGGGTCCACCACGCGGGCGTCGGTGTTGAACGTCGGCACGCCCAGGCATTGCAGCTTGGCGCGGTCCGACGGGTTGCTGTGCGTCGGCGCCATGGTCTCGGACAGGCCATAGCCTTCCAGGTAGCTCAGGCCGAACTGCGTCTTCAGCCGCTCGGCCACGGCCTGCGGCATGGCCGCGCCGCCGCCGCCGATGTAGCGCAGGCTGCTGACGTCGAAGCTGGCCAGGTTCGGGCTGCCCAGGAAGTCGATCACCATGGTCGGGATGTTGGTCCAGTGCGTGACCTGGTAGCGCGAGATCAGCCGGCCGGCCACCTCGCGGTCCCAGCGCGGCAGCATGACCACGGTGGCGCCGGTGTAGATCGGGCCGTTCATGCCGTACTGCATGCCGGTCACGTGGAACAGCGGCAGCACCGACAGGATCACCGATTCCGCGCCGCTGCCGGACCACGTGGCGCCGCCGATCACGTTGTGCATGACCGAGCGGTGCGTGTGGATGCAGCCCTTGGGAAAGCCCGTGGTACCCGACGTGTACGGCATCACGGCCATGTCGTCGGGCCCGGCCGTATGCGGGCCCGGCTGCTGGCCGGCGCCCAGCGCCTGCGCCCACGGCGTGGCGCCGGCCGGCAGCGGATGCTCGGCGGCCAGCCATGCGGGCGGGGCATCCTCGGGGAATTCGTACGTGGCGGGCAGCGCGTCGGCGTACTGCGTGACCAGCAGGTGCTGGAGCCGCTGGTCGGCCGGGATCTCGGCGTCGGCCTGCATCACGCCGGCCGCCAGGTCTGCCGTGCAGATCGCCACGCGCGCCTGGGCGTCGGTCACGTAGTGCTTGAATTCCTCGGCCCGGTTCATCGGATTGACCGGCACGACCACGGCGTCCGCGCGCAGGATGGCGTAGTAGCTGATGATGAACTGCGGGCAGTTCTGCATGTACAGCAGCACGCGGTCGCCCTTCTTCACGCCGGCCGACTGCTGCAGCCAGCCCGCCAGCGCGGTGGCCTGGTCCTGCAGCGCGCGGAACGTGATGGCGTTGCCGAAATAGCGGATCGCGGCCTTGTCCGCGTAGCGGCGCGCCGAGACTTCGAGGTTGTACCAGAGCGAGGTCTCGGGCAGCACGATCTCGGTCGGCACGCGCTTAGGCCAGAACTGGAAGTGCGGGCGGGCGGGCGTGGTGGTCATGATGTCTCCTGCGGACGGTCTTCGAGGACCAGTTTTTTCGGAAGGCGGGTGTTCGCAGGGTGGGCCCCGCGTAGTGGTCAAGCAATATAACTGAACGACCGTTCTATTTTCAACCGGAGGTTTTCCCGCCCATCGCGCCGGGGGTGCCGGACAGCCGCCGGTTGCAATTTGGGGCTCCGCCCTCACAATAGGGACATTCGGCCGCTGGTGCGGCTCTCACATTCCAAGGTGCACAACATGAGCGACGTCACCCTGCAGAACTTCGAAGCCGAAGTCATCAACAGCCCCGTGCCCGTGCTGGTCGATTTCTGGGCGCCGTGGTGCGGCCCGTGCCGCACGCTGGGGCCGATGCTGGAAAAGCTGGAAGCCGAGGCCGGCGGCACCTGGAAGCTCGTCAAGGTCAACGTCGACGAGAACCAGCAGCTTGCCGCGCACTTTGGCGTGCGCAGCATCCCCCATGTGGTGGCGTTTGCCGAGGGGCAGGCGGTCAACCAGTTTGTCGGCGTGCTGCCCGAATCGCAGTTGCGCGAGTTCATCGACACGCTCCAGCCCACCGACGGCGAGCTAGCCGTGCAGAGCGCCCAGGCGCTGGCCGAAGCGGGCGACCGCGAGGGCGCCAGGGCCGCCTGGCAGGCGTCGCTGGCCCACGAGCCCGAGAACGACGCGAACCGGCTGGCCTACATCAGCTTCCTGCTCGACGACAACGCCATTGACGCCGCCGACGCCGAATTCGGCCGTCTGACCGCGCGTGCGCCGCAGGAGGATGGCTACGCGGCGATCAAGACCCGGCTCGATGCGATGAAGGGGCTCGACGACCTGCCGGACGGCGCCGAACTGAAGGCGCAGGTCCAGGCCGATCCGGCCAACCTGGCCGCCCGGCTGGACCTGGCGAAAGTGCTGATCGCGCGGCGCGAGTATCAGCCGGCGCTGGAACAGTTGATGGAAATCGTACGCCGCGACCGCGGCTTCGAGGACGACATCGGCCGCAAGACGATGCTGTCGGTCTTCGACCTGATGGCCGATTCGCCAGAAGTGGTGTCGAAGTGGCGCCGCCAGCTCAGCACGACGCTGAACTGACGCGGAGCGGCGTTGGGAGGGTCGCCGGCTAGGCCGCCGGCGCCTCCACCAGCAGGAAGCCGTTGGCCTTCATATGCTCGACCATCATCGCGTCCATCGACTTGACGTGGTTGTCGAACCAGCCTGACAGTTCGTCCACCAGGCGGCGCCCCAGCGACAGCCCGCCCTTGCCCGGCCCTTCCGGGTCCTCCATTTCCTGCGCGATCTTGTCGCGCACGGCCTGCACCACCTGCAACACCCCGTTGTGCTCGTTCGTGTGGCAGAAGCGCGGCCCGAACTGCATCGCCTCCATCCACTGCTCTTCCTGGCCGAAATGGTGCCGGGTGTGGTCGATCCAGGCGTCGTAGGCCGCCAGGAAGCCGGCGTCGTCGGCCTTGGCGACCGCATCGAGCAACTGCAGGAATTCCGCGTGCGTGGCGTCGGTCACGGGCTCGCCTAGCCGCAGCGCCTCGGGCAGGCCTTCGGCGGAAAGCCCGGCGTAGGGATTCTGTTCTGCAGACATGGAATCGGGACTTTGTCTTTGAGATAAGCGGCAAGGATACCGATTTCACGGCCTGCCGATCTGATTTTCCGCAAACAACGGTTATGCTCGGGGTTCACGCCGCTGATGCAACCCCGCCCCGCCCCAGACATGCCCCGACTGATCTTCTTCTGCGGTCACGCCGGCACCGGCAAGACCACGCTGGCACACCGGCTGATCGGGCCGCTGATGCAGGCCACCGGCGAGCCGTTCTGCCTGCTCGACAAGGACACGCTCTACGGCCGCTACAGCGCGGCGGCCATGCGGGCCATCACGGGCGACGCCAACGACCGCGACAGCCCGGCCTACCTGGACAACCTGCGCGACCCCGAATACGAGGGCCTGCTCGATACCGCGCGCGAGAACCTGACGCTCGGCATCAGCGTGATCGTGATCGGGCCGCTGTCGCGCGAGATCCGCGCCCACCTGCTGACCGACCCGCAGTGGCTGCACGTGCCGCCCGGCACCGAGACGCGGATCGTCTGGGTTCACCTGCCCGAAGACGCCGCCCACGCGCGGATCATCGCGCGCGGCAATCCCAACGATGCCTACAAGCTGGCGCACTGGGACGCGTATCGCCAGCGCCGTTTCGCGCCGGGCCCGGCCGACTATCCCGAGCTGATCTTCTTCGACAACCTGGCGCCCGACGCCGCCGCCATCGACGGCCTGCTGCGCACGCTGGCCGCCTGAGCGTCAGCCCGCGGCCAGCGCGCCGATGACGGCCGACGCCGCCACGAAGCCGAACACCGCCGTCACCGCCACCGACGAGCCAAACCCGGCGCACGCCAGCCCCTGCGGGCCGCGCACCGGCGCCGGCGGCACCTCGTCGATCTCGCACGCCTGTTGCGCGGGCTCGGGATACTGCAGCGGCTCGTCGGAATACACGGCCTGGATGCCGAACTTCTTCTTCGGATCGCGCGGAAAGCCCCACTGGCGGCGCAGGTTGCCGCGCACCTTGGCCAGCAGCGGGTCCTGGATCGTGCGCGCCAGGTCGTCGATGCGCACGCGGGTGGGATCAAGCTGGCCGCCCGCCCCGCCGCACGTGATGACCCGCGTGCCCTCGCGCCGCGCCCAGCCCAGAATGGCCGTCTTGACCTTGACCGCGTCGATGGCGTCGATCACGTAGTCGAAGCCGCCCAGCAGCGCGGCCACGTTGTCCTCGGTGACAAAGTCGTCCACCGGCGTCACGCGGCAGCGCGGGTTGATCGCCACGATCCGCTCGGCCATGGCGTCGACCTTGGCCCGGCCGTAGGCATCGCCCAGCGCGTGGATCTGACGGTTCGTGTTCGACGGCGCGATGTGATCCAGATCGATCAGCGTCAGCCGGCCCACCGCGTTGCGGGCCAGCGCCTCGGCGGCCCAGCTGCCCACGCCGCCGATGCCGATCACGCACACGCTGGCCGTCTCCAGCCGGGCCAGCCCGTCGGCGCCATACAGCCGCGCCACGCCCGCAAAGCGGCGGTGGTAGTCGTCGTCGGCGGGGCTTTCGTGGGTCAGGGGCGCGGGCAGGTCCTGCTCCGCCGGGGGCGTGGAAGCGGTGGTCATCGTCGATCTCTGAAAATCTGCCGGCATTCTATGTCAGCGGCCGGCATCCTTCTCGGCCCAGCCGCGCCAAAAATAGGGTTCCGGGCGACCGCAATGTCAGCGGGAGGCCGACAACCGCACGCCGGGCCGGTTTCTACAATGAAACGAGCAGTGGTTCATCCGCCGCATGGCCGCCCACAGGAGCCCGCCCCTTATGCCCGCCTCGCGTCGACAGAAAATCGTCTTCTGGAGTGTGTTCACGCCCCTGGCGCTGATCGCGCTCGTCGTCATCGTCATCCTGACCTTCGACTGGAACCGGCTCAAGCCGTGGCTCAACGACAAGGTGTCGGAGTCCATCGGCCGCCCGTTCGCGATCAACGGCGACCTCAGCGTCACCTGGAAACGCCCGCAGGGCGAGACCGGCTGGCGCACGCTGGTGCCGTGGCCGCGGCTGTCGGGCAAGGACATCACGATCGGCAACCCGGACTGGGCAGAGGCGCCCAACATGGGCACCATCCGCGAGCTGATCTTCATCCTGCGCCCGCTGCCGCTGCTGGCGCACGAGATCAACGTGCCGACCATCGTCGTCGACAGCCCGGCCGTGTGGCTGGAGCGGCTGGCCGACAAGCGCAACAACTGGACGTTCGACACGCGCAAGGAGACCGATTCCGGCAAGTCGAAGTGGCACCTGGACGTGGGCGAGGTGGTGCTGCAGCGCGGCAACCTGGCGCTCAAGGACGCCGCCGAGAAGATCGAGCTGCAGGCCACGCTGGACACCATCGGCGACAAGGGCATCTACGACAAGGCGCGCGACGGCGCGCTGATGCCGTCCGACGCCTCGGCCGTGGCGGCGTCGCAGGCGGCGGCCGCATCCGCCGCATCCGCCCCGGACGCCCGGGCGCGCGACAACAAGACCGGCAACGACGACCGCTACGGGCTGCGCTGGAAGGCGGTGGGCCACTACAACCAGGCGACCATCAACGCCACCGGCAAGGCCGGCACGGTGCTGAGCCTGCGCGACACCAACACGCCCTACCCCATCCAGGCCGACGTGCGCGTGGGCGCCACGCGGGCGACCATCGAGGGCACCGTGACCAATCCGGCCCACCTGGGCGCGCTGGACGTGAACCTGGCGCTGTCCGGCGACAGCATGGCGTCGCTCTACAAGCTGACCGGCATCGTGCTGCCGTCCACGCCGCCGTATGAAACGCGCGGCCGGCTGGTGGCCACGCTGAACAAGGGCGCGCCGACGTACACCTATCGCAACTTCACCGGCAAGGTGGGCGGCAGCGACATCGGCGGCACGCTGACGTTCGCGCAGCGTTCGCCCCGGCCGCTGCTGTCGGGCGAGCTGGTATCGAAGCAATTGCTGTTCGCCGACCTGGCGCCGCTGATCGGCGGCGGCGCCAAGCCGGGCGAGGCGGCCAAGGACAGCCCGGTCAAGCAGCCGCCCAACAAGGCGCTGCCCGTGGCGCCGTTCCGCACCGAGCGCTGGGACGAGATCGACGCCGACGTGAAGTTCACCGGCAAGCGCATCGTGCGCGACGAAGACCTGCCGATCACGGACCTGACCACCCACCTGAAGCTGACCGACGGCGTGCTGCTGCTCGATCCGCTGAACTTCGGCGTGGCCGGCGGCAACCTGGTGTCGACGATCCGGCTGGACGGCAAGCGCGAGCCGATGGGCGCGATGATCGACATGACCGCGCGGCACCTGAAGATCAAGCAGCTGTTTCCGAAGGCGGACAGCGCCCGGGCCAGCGTGGGCGAGATCAACGGCAGCGCCAAGCTGTCGGCCACCGGCAACTCGGTGGCGCAGATCCTCGGGTCGTCCAACGGCGAGGCCCGGCTGCTGGTGGAAAACGGCACGGTCAGCAAGTTCATCCTCGAAGCCATCGGGCTCAACGTGGGCAGCGTGGTGGTGTCGAAGCTGTTTGGCGACAAACCGGTGCAGATCAACTGCGGCGTGGCGGCGTTCGGCTTCCAGAACGGCATCGCGCGGGCCCAGACCTTCGTGCTGGACACGCAGGACGCCGTGATCAACACCGAGGGCGCCGTCGACTTCAAGGACGAGCGGCTGGCGCTGACGATCCACCCCGACTCCAAGGGGCTGCGGATCATCTCGCTGCGCTCGCCGCTGTACGTGGGCGGCACGTTCAAGGACCCGTCGGTCAGCCCGAACATCGCCATCCTGGCGCTGCGGGCCGGCGGCGCGCTGGCGCTGGCGCTGACCGCGCCGGTGGCGATGGTGGTGCCGCTGCTCGACATCTCGGGCGGCGAGGAATCCAACTGCGGCAAGCTGCTGGCGGAACTCAAGAAGCGGCCCACCGCGCCGCCGCCGGGCAAGACCTACACGGGTCCGTCGGCCGGCAAGGGCCAGCAGCAGGCCGGCCCGGCGATTCCCGAGTCGCCGACCAAGTCCGACGCGGCCCGTGGCGAGCCGGCACCGGAGCCCACCAAGCCGCGCATCCCCGCGCCGAACGTGCAGCAGAACCGTCCGGCCAACGACCGGCAGCTCTACCAGGGCGGCTGACCGCGCGCCCGTCCCCTCCCCCGTTGATCCGCAACGCTTCGCCGGCCCCCGCCGCGAGGTGTTGCGGATTTGGCACGCCCGGCTTCACCGATGTTGTGCGCGGCCGCGGCCAGTCGCATAATCGGCGGGTCGTTGATTAAGCAAGTAATTAATGAACAGCGACGTGCAACGCCACCGTTGCCGGGTTCCAGTCCGGCCACCGGTGTCTTGTCAGGTGCGGCCCCGGCCGCACTGATTTTCTTTTTCGCGCATCTTGTCGCTGGATCGGAGACCCTTGCCGGCGGCGCGAACCACCCTCCTGCCCCGCCCCTGCCATGACGTTGCCTCACGCCGCCGTCCCCCCGATCAGCTGGCTGATCGCGTTGACGGTGTGCAATCACGTGGCGTTCAACGCCAGTCGCGTCGTCGTTTCCCTATTTGCCATCTCGCTCAAGGCGTCCACCGTCACGCTGGGCATCCTGATGTCGCTCTACGCGCTGCTGCCGATGTTCCTGGCGATCCGCGCGGGCAAGCGCATCGACGAGATCGGGCCGCGGCTGCCGATGACGGCGGGGTCGCTGATGGTGGTGGCCGGCACGCTGCTGCCGGCGGTGTGGCACGACATTGCGTCGCTCTACGCGGCCTGCGCGCTGATCGGCGTGGGCTTCATGCTCGTGCAGGTGGCCATGCAGTTGCTGATCGGCCAGGTATCGACCAACGAGACGCGGCTGCGCAACTACACGTGGCACGCGCTGGGCCTGTCGATCTCGGGCACGCTGGGGCCGGTGGCCATGGGTTACACGATCGAGCACGCGGGCTTTCGCACGGCGTTCTGCATCCTGGTGGGCGTGGCGCTGCTGGGCCAGGCCGGGCTGCAGTACGTGCGGCCGCGCCTGCCGGCCACGGGCGGCAACGCGGGCCGCCTCGCCATCGAGGACGGCTCGCGCCATTCCACGCTGGACCTGCTCCAGCATCCGGAGCTGCGCGCGGTGTTCGTGGCCAGCGCGGTGCTGTCGGCCGCGTGGGACCTGCACGCGTTCCTGATCCCCATCCAGGGCACGCGCATCGGGCTGTCGCCGTCGATGATCGGCTGGGTGCTCGGCGCCTTTTCCATTGCCACGCTGGCCATCCGCGTGGCCATGCCGATGGTGTCGCGCCGCTTCTCGGAATGGCGGATCATCCGGCTGGCCCTGCTGGTGGGCGCGCTGGCCTACCTGGTCTACCCGTTCGTGTCGCATTTCTGGCTGATGTGCGCGCTGGCGTTCGTGCTGGGGCTGGCGCTGGGCAGCGCCCAGCCCAACGTGATGAACATCCTCCATACCGCGTCGCCGTCCGGCCGCGCCGGCGAGGCGCTGGGGCTGCGGTCGGCCGTGCTCAACACGAGCCAGGTGGTGTGGCCGCTCACGTTCGGCGTGGTCGGCACCGCGCTGGGCATGCTGCCGATCTTCCTGTCGATGGCCGGCGCCATGGGCATGGCCAACTACTACTCGCGCCGCCAGACCCGCAAGCTGCCGGCGCCGGCCCCGACCCAGCCGTAGCCGTCCAGCAAATCTAGTAAAACGGCGATGCCGCTTGCCATGGCGCAAATGCGGTGTCCGGCGCATTGGCTATACTCGAAGCATCCTCGTCCGCGTGCCCCGGCAGGCGGACCGACTCTTCGACATGCGATATGACCCAGCTCGCCGACCTGCGCCGCAACTACATGCTGAGCGCGCTTTCCGAAACCGACGTGGCCCATGACCCCGTCCGCCAGTTCCAGCACTGGTTCGACGAGGCGCTGCAGGCCAAGCTGCCCGAACCCAACGCGATGACGCTGGCCACGGTCGGCGCCGACGGGCAGCCGTCCGCCCGCATCGTGCTGCTCAAGGGCATGGACGCCAACGGCTTCACGTTCTTCACCAACTACGAGAGCCGCAAGGGCCTGGACCTGGAAGCCAACCCGCGCGCCGCGCTGCTGTTCCACTGGGTCCAGCTGGAGCGCCAGGTGCGCGTGGAAGGCGTGGTCGAGAAGGTGGCCGATGCCGAGAGCGATGCCTACTACGCGTCGCGGCCGCTCGGATCGCGCCTGGGTGCGTGGGCGTCCGAACAAAGCCGCGAGGTGGCCGGCCGCGACGTGCTGGAAGCCCGCGAGGCCGACTTCCGCAACAAGTTCGGCGACAACCCGCCGCGCCCCCCGCACTGGGGCGGCTACCGGCTGCGGCCAACCTGGATCGAATTCTGGCAGGGCCGCCCGTCGCGCCTGCATGACCGCATCGCGTTCCGGCAACAGGCCGATGGCGGCTGGCAGATCGTGCGGCTGTCGCCCTGATTGAAACAGGCGATGACGCGGCGCCAGACGGCGCTGCGTGGTCAATGTCTGCATGTGCCGACAGGTACCGCAGCCGCGGCGGCCTGCACTGCACAATCCTGTTTTTTGGCGTAAAGTTCTTGCGTCGCCGCACCGGCCATGCATCGGTGCGCCCCCAAGGCCGGGCTGCGTTCACCACGCAGTCTTGCGCAGCCGACCATGGGGCATTTTTTCGAGAGGGATCACCAACCAATCGGGAGAAAGCCGCATGTTCTTCAAGCAAGCCATCGACAAGCAGCTCGATAGCTGGATCTCCGATGTCCGCGAGCACGCCAACCTGCCGGTCAGGCTCCGGCTCTGGAACGGCACCGAATACCAGCTCGGCAACTTCGACAAGCCCGACGTCACGCTGACGGTGCGTGAAGCCTCCGCGCTGCCGATGCTGCTTGCGCCGAGCCTCGATAACCTTGGCGAGGCCTACGTCCAGGAAAAGATCGACCTCGACGGCCGGCTGGCGGACATCATCAAGGTGGGATACGGGCTGTCGTCGGCCGCCGCGCGCAGCGCCGGTGGCGCACTGGCCAAGGTGGCCCAGCACTTCACGCACAGCAAGGCCGAGGACAAGGCGTCGATCCAGTACCACTACGACGTCTCGAACGCGTTCTACGCGCTCTGGCTGGACCCGCGCATGGTCTACTCGTGCGCGTACTTCGAGCACGGCAACGAAGACCTGGCCACCGCGCAGCTCAAGAAGATCGACCACATCCTGACCAAGATCCGCGTGCAGCCGGGCCAGACGCTGCTGGACATCGGCTGCGGCTGGGGCGCGCTGGTGATCCGCGCCGCGCAGAAGTTCGGCGCGCAGTGCGTGGGCATCACGCTGTCCCAGAACCAGTTCGACCTGGCCACCGAGCGCGTGCGGGCCGCCGGGCTGCAGGACCGCATCGAGATCCGGCTGCAGGACTACCGCGACATCCAGGGCCAGTTCGACCGCATCACGAGCGTCGGCATGTTCGAGCACGTGGGCAAGGCCAACCTGGTTGGCTACTTCGGCCGGATCCGCGACCTGCTCAAGGACGACGGCGTGGCGATGAACCACGGCATCACCGCCACGGACCCCGACAGCGGCGCGGTGCCGCTGGACGGCTCGGGCTTCATGGACCGCTACGTGTTCCCGCAGGGCGAACTGCCGCACATCAGCATGGTCCTGCATACGATGGCGAAGGCCGGGCTGGAAGCGTTCGACGTGGAGCTGATGCGCCGCCACTACGCGCAGACGCTGCGCCACTGGGCCGACAACTTCGAGGTCAACGCCGACAAGATCCGCGCCATGGTGGGCGAGAAGAAGTACCGCATCTGGCGTATCTACCTGGCTGGCTGCGAGCATGCGTTCCTCCACAGCATCATGTCGCTGCACCAGGTGGTGTGCCAGAAGGCGGACCGTGCCGCCGACACGTTCCCGGTCTCGCGGCGCTATATTTACGCCTCTCCGATCGGTAACGACGCCTGACGCCTGACGCTTGACTGACAACCTCGACCTGTTCGGCGATGCCCTGGCGTCGCCGGACAAGCCTCCCGGGCCGCCGCGCGCGGCCCCTTCCGACAAGAAGGCCCCTGCCGGCAAGGCTGTCCAGCCATGGACGCCCGACGCCGCGCTGACCGCGCTGGCCCGGCGGCTGCCGCCAAACCTGTACTTCGGCACGTCGTCGTGGTCGTATCCGGGCTGGCACGGGCTGGTCTACGACGGCCAGTACACCGAGAGCCTGCTGTCGCGCAAGGGGCTGCGCGCGTGCGGCCAGCACCCGCTGCTGCGCATGGCCGGCATCGACCGCGGCTTCTACGGGCCGATCCCGCTGACCGACTACATGAACTACGCGGCCCAGGTGCCCGAGGGTTTCCGCTTCCTGATCAAGGCGCCGGCCAGCGTCTGCGATGCCTGGCTGCGCGGGCCCGATGGCGCCGGGCGACTGGTCAACGCAGCGTTCCTGGACGCCGAGATCGCCATCCGCGATTTCATCGTGCCGGCCACGGGCGGGCTCGGCCAGCGCTGCGGGCCGCTGCTGTTCCAGCTCTCGCCGTTGCAGAGTGTGGCCGACGACGGCCCGGCGTTCCTGGCGCGGCTCGACGCCTTCCTGGCCGCGCTGCCGCCGCTGGACCCGACGCTCACGCCGCACGCCTGCTACGCCGTGGAGATGCGCGACCCGGCGCTGCTGACGCCGCGCTACATCCGCCTGCTGCGCGACCGTGGCGTGCGCTTCTGCCTGGCCGCGCGCGACCGCCTGCCGGCCGTGCCGCGCCAGGCCCACGCCCAGGCGCTCATGGACGACGGCGCGCCGGGCCCGCTGGTGCTGCGCTGGATGCTGCGCGAAGGCCGCTCGTATGCGATGGCCGAGCGCGCGTACATGCCGTTCGACAAGCTCGTGGACCCCGACGACGCCACGCGCGACGCCATCGCCGACGTGGTGGTCCGCACGCTGCGCACGGGCCAGCCGGCCTACGTGATCGTCAGCAACAACGCCGAAGGCTGCGCGCCGCACAGCATCGCCCGGCTGGCGTCGGCCATCGCCGACCGGTTGGAAGCGCCGGCATCACACGCAATGCCGGCGGCCGCCGCGCGCCCAGCATGACACCACCGGCGGCAGGGTCGCGCGGACGTCACTTCGGAGCCAATGTCCTGAGTCCGCTACAATCGGCCCATCGGCGGCCGTGCCCCTGTGTGGGGCAGGCCACCGAAATTACGCACCGCGAGGAATAGGTTGGACGTGTTGCACGCGCGCCGGCCGTCCCGATATGAAGATCATGGATTTGTGTGGAGCCCGAGAGATGGGCATGCCAGAGGCCGAGGACCCCGACACCGGGAACCGCAAGGCCACCGCCCCCGATTTTGACAGCCAGCATTTCAAGCGCGCGCTGTCGCAGTTCGCCACAGGTGTGACGGTTATCACCACGCGCGCCGCCGGCCATCCGTATGCCAATGGCGCGCCGTTCGTCGGCATCACCGCCAGTTCGTTCAACTCTGTGTCGCTGGACCCGCCGCTGGTGCTGTGGAGCATGGCCCATCGTGCCAACAGCCTGCCGATGTTCCGCGATGGCTCGCACTACATCATCAACGTGCTGGCCGCATCACAAATGGACCTGTGCCAGCGCTTTGCCACGCTCAAGGGCGACCGCTTTGCCGGCGTGGACTACCAGTTGTCCGAAACCGGGCTGCCGATCCTGGCCAACGCGCTGGCCTGGTTCGAATGCCACAACCGCAGCCGGTACGACGAAGGCGACCACGTGATCTTCGTCGGCGAGGTGGAGCGCTGCGGCATCCTCGACGCCGGCGGGCAGCCGCTGGTGTTCCAGGGCGCGCAGTTTTCCACGCTCTGCCCGCTCGACCGCTAGCGTCACGCCGCCGGCTGGCCCGGCTCCTTCAGGATCGCCAGCGGCGATCCGCCCGTCTTGATCCGCTGCAGCACGATGTTCGAGCGGATATCCATCACGCCCGGCGTGCGATACAGCCGGTTCACGATGAAATCGGAGTAGTGCTTCAGGTTGCGCGCCTGCACCCGCAGGATGTAGTTGCTGTCGCCGGTAATCACATAGGCGGTCAGCACCTCGGGCCAGGTCTGCACCACGGCATTGAACGTGTCGTGCCAGCCCTCCACGTCGTGCCGCATCGACACCTGCACGATCGCCTCGATCTCCAGCCCCAGTTGCTCGGCGTCGAACCACGCCCGGTAGCCGCCGATCACCCCGCCCTCTTCCAGCAACCGCACCCGCCGCAGGCATGCCGATGGCGATAACGCCACTTTGTCGGCAAGGTCCTGGTTGCTGATGCGGCCGTTCTCCTGCAGCGCGGTGAGAATGCGCAAATCGATCGGATCGAGGGTCATGTCGCAGATTCCACGGTTTTAGCTTGTGTCCTTCGCATTTTATGCGAAAGCCAGCCCGACGGACGCCCCATTTCGCAAGCCTCTTTCCGGCGGATTTGACTATGATTCCGGCACGCACCGCGTCCGCAGAAACGCGCCTCCGGAGACCCGCTTCCATCATGTCGACCGCCCCAATGCCTTCCCGCCGGATCTGGGACATCAGCCCGCCCGTTTCGAACGCCACGCCGGTCTGGCCCGGCGACACGCCGTTCCGCCACGAACCCGCCTGGCAGCTTGACGAGCACTGCCCGGTCAACGTCGGCCGCATCACGATGTCGCCGCACACGGGCGCCCACGCCGATGCGCCGCTCCACTACGCCGCCGATGGCGCGCCGATTGGCGACGTGCCGCTGGACGCCTACCTGGGCCCGTGCCGTGTGATCCATTGCATCGGCGCGGCGCCGGTGGTGGCGCCGCACCACGTGGAGGCGTCGCTGGCCGGCGTGCCGCCGCGCGTGCTGCTGCGCACCTATCGCGCCGTGCCGCAGGGCGCCTGGGATGCGGATTTCTGCGCCGTGGCGCCCGAGACCATCGCGCTGCTGGCCCGCCATGGCGTGCGGCTGATCGGCATCGACACGCCGTCGCTGGACCCCGAGACCTCCAAGACCATGGACGCCCACCACGCCGTGCGCGACCACCGGCTGGCCATCCTCGAAGGCATCGTGCTGGACGACGTGCCGGCCGGCGACTACGAACTGATCGCGCTGCCGCTGCGCCTGGCCACGTTGGACGCGAGCCCGGTGCGGGCCATCCTGCGCGAACTCTGACCCCTTCCGATTTCACCGACATTTGCCACGCATGACCAACCTGACACGCGAACGCTGCCAGGCGCTGGACCGGGACGACCCGCTCCGCGCACTGCGCGAACAATTTGCCCTGCCCGAGGGCGTGATCTACCTGGATGGCAACTCGCTGGGCGCCCGCCCGCGAGCCGCCGCCGCGCGCGCCGCCGAGGTGGTGAACGCCGAATGGGGCGATGGCCTGATCCGCAGCTGGAACACGGCCGGCTGGTTCGACCTGCCGGGGCGGCTGGGCAACCGGCTGGCGCCGCTGATCGGAGCCGGGCATGACGAGGTGGTGGTGACCGACACGACGTCGATCAACCTGTTCAAGGTGCTGGCCGCCGCGCTGCGCGTGCAGCAGCAGCGCGACCCGTCGCGCCGCGTGATCGTGTCCGAGGCCAGCAACTTCCCGACCGACCTCTATATCGCCCAGGGCTTGGCTGACCTGCTGCAACAGGGCTATGAGGTGCGGCTCGTGGACAGCCCGGCCGCCATCGACGCCGCCGTGGGCCCGGACACCGCCGTGCTGATGCTGACGCACGTCAACTACAAGACCGGCGAGATGCTCGACATGGCCGGCCTGACGGAACTGGCCCACGCCCGCGGCGCGCTGACGGTGTGGGACCTGGCCCATTCGGCCGGCGCCGTGCCCGTGGACCTGACCGCCGCGCGCGCCGACTACGCCATCGGCTGCACCTACAAGTACCTGAACGGCGGCCCCGGCTCGCCGGCGTTCGTCTGGGTATCGCCCGCCCTGCGCGACCAGTTCTGGCAGCCGCTGTCGGGCTGGTGGGGCCATGGCGCCCCGTTTGCGATGTCGCCGCAGTACCAGCCGGCGCGCGGCATCGGCCGCTTCCTGTGCGGCACGCAGCCGATCGCGTCGCTGGCGATGGTGGAATGCGGGCTCGACATCTTCGCGCAGACCAGCATGCGCGCGCTGCGCGCCAAGTCGCTCAAGCTGACCGACCTGTTCATCGAACTGGTGGAAGCCCGCTGCGGGGCCCACCCGCTGGCGCTGGTCACGCCGCGCGAGCACGCCCGGCGCGGCAGCCAGGTCAGCTTCTCGCACCCGGACGGCTACGCGCTGGTGGCGGCGCTGATCGAGCGTGGCGTGATTGGCGACTACCGCGAGCCCGGCATCGCCCGGTTCGGTTTCACGCCGCTGTACACGAGCTTTACCGAGGTCTGGGACGCCGTGGAGATCCTGCGCGACGTGCTGGACAGCGGCGCCTATCGCGACGCGCGTTTTGCCGTGCGCACGGCGGTGACCTGAGCGGAGCCCGACATGAGCGAGAACAAGGGATGCCCGATGGGGCACGGTGCCGGCGGCGACGAGCGCTGGCACGGCGCGCAGATGGATTTCTCGCGCGACATGAGCTACGGCGACTACCTGGGACTGGACCAGATCCTCTCGGCCCAGCATCCGCTGTCGCCGGACCACAACGAGATGCTGTTCATCGTCCAGCACCAGACCACCGAGCTGTGGATGAAGCTGATGCTGCACGAACTGCGCGCCGCGCGCGACGGGGTGCGGAACGACCAGCTACGCCCCGCGTTCAAGATGCTGGCCCGGGTGTCGCGCATCATGGACCAGCTTGTGCAGGCGTGGAACGTGCTGGCGACGATGACGCCGCCCGAGTACTCGGCGATGCGGCCGTACCTGGGCGCGTCGTCGGGCTTCCAGTCGTACCAGTACCGCGAGATCGAGTTCATCCTGGGCAACAAGAACGCCGCCATGCTGCGCCCGCACGCCCATCGCGGCGAGCACCTGGCGCTGGTGGAGGCGGCGCTGCACACGCCGTCGATGTACGACGAGGCGATCCGGCTGATGGCGCGGCGCGGGTTCCAGATCGACCCGGACGTGGTGGAGCGCGACTGGACGCAGCCGACGCAGTACAACGCGTCGGTCGAGGCCGCGTGGCTGGAGGTCTATCGGAATCCGTCGGCGCACTGGGAACTGTACGAACTGGGCGAGAAGCTCGTCGACCTGGAGGACGCGTTCCGCCAATGGCGCTTCCGCCATGTGACCACCGTCGAGCGCGTCATCGGCTTCAAGCGCGGCACCGGCGGCACCGAAGGCGTCAGCTACCTGCGCCGGATGCTGGACGTGGTGCTGTTCCCCGAGCTGTGGAAGCTGCGAACGGATCTTTGAATTCGTAGCGTTTTGAAGATAGCGCTTGTCTGCTCCCCGCTCCCGCCCGCGCGAGAGGGGTTGGGGGGAGAGGGCGTCGAGGCCCTGCTTGCCGACCCCTCGGCAATCTGCACCCCTGCCGCTCCCCCGCGCACGGGAGAGCGGAAGAGCCGCCCCTACCGCCCCTACCGCCCCGCCGGATCCGACAGCCTGGCCCCCAGCGCCATCAGCGCCGGCGCCAGCGTTTCGCGGAACGTTTCCTCGGTGACCGCGCCGTACGACGCACTGCAGCTCAGCAGGTGCAGGTCCTTCTCCCCCACCGGCTTGAATGCCACCGCGCAGGCGTGGATGGCCGGATGCCAGTCGCGGAACGACGCGGCGTAGCCGTCCCGCTCGGCCTGCGCCAGCGCGGCGCGCGTGGGCGCCTCCTGCTGCTTCCATTGCTCGGGATACGCCTGGGCGAACTCGGCCAGCACGCGGTCCCGCCGGGCGGCCGGCAGCGCGGCCAGGTAGGCGCGCCCCATCGAACTCGACACCAGCGACAGCCGCGAGCCCACGCCCAGCCCCAGCATCACGCCGGCGTCGTTCCGGATCGATTCCATGTAGATGACTTCCAGCCGCTCGCGCTTGCCCAGCGACACCGACACGCCGTAGCTCTGCGCGAAGGCCAGCATGTGCGGCCGGGCCAGCGCCACCACGTCGGACGCCGCCAGGTACGAAAACCCCAGCGCCAGCACGCCGGCGTCCAGCGCGTACTTGCCCAGGCTGTCGTCGTAGCGCAGGTAGCCAAGCTGCACCAGCGTGCCGGCCAGCCGGCTCACCGTCGCCTTCGGAAAGCCGGTGCGGCGTACGAAGTCCTGGTTGCCCAGCATCGCCTCGCCGGTCCGGAAGCAGCGCAGCAGTTCCAGCCCCCGGGCCAGCGCGGTGACGAAGTTCGGATCACTTTCCCGTTCCTTCTGCGCGGCGGCGGCGGCGGGAGCGGCGGCGGGAGCGGCGGCGGTTGGTGCCAAGGTGGTCTCCAGGGATGGTCGATTGTCGAACGCAAACGTGCGGCGGTCCGGTTTCACCCCGTTGCAGCGAAAACCGGTTCGGCTATACTAGCTCATCGGAACAAGGTTCCGCAATGCGGAACCCAAACTTTTGATTCACCGGACCCGAGAAGGCGCGCAGCCTTCTACGCCCCATCCAAAGAAGGAGACCTCCATGGCTGCCAACGCCGAATTCCACTGGGCCGACCCGCTGCTGCTGGACCAGCAACTGACCGACGACGAGCGCATGATCCGTGACGCCGCCGCGGCCTATTGCCAGGACAAGCTGATGCCGCGCGTGCTGCAGTCGTTCCGCAACGAGAAGACCGACGTGGAGATCTTCCGCGAGATGGGCGAACTGGGCCTGCTGGGCCCCACCATCCCCGAGCAGTACGGCGGCCCGGGCCTGAACTACGTGAGCTACGGCCTGATCGCCCGCGAGGTGGAGCGCGTGGATTCGGGCTACCGCTCGATGATGAGCGTGCAGTCGTCGCTGGTCATGGTTCCCATCCACGAATTCGGCAGCGAGGCCCAGAAGCAGAAGTACCTGCCCAAGCTGGCCACCGGCGAATGGATCGGCTGCTTCGGCCTGACCGAGCCCAACCACGGCTCGGACCCGGGCTCGATGGTCACGCGCGCCAAGAAGGTGGATGGCGGCTACGAGCTGACCGGCGCCAAGATGTGGATCACGAACTCGCCCATCGCCGACGTCTTCGTCGTCTGGGGTAAGCTGACCGGCGACGACGGCAAGGAAGCCATCCGCGGCTTCATCCTGGAAAAGGGCTGGAAGGGCCTGAGCGCGCCGGCCATCCACGGCAAGGTGGGCCTGCGCACGTCGATCACCGGCGAGATCGTGATGGACCAGGTGTTCGTGCCCGAGGAAAACCTGATGCCGGGCGTGAGCGGCCTGAAGGGCCCGTTCACGTGCCTGAATTCGGCCCGCTACGGCATCGCCTGGGGCGCGCTGGGCGCCGCCGAGTTCTGCTGGCATACCGCCCGCCAGTACACGCTGGACCGCAAGCAGTTCGGCCGCCCGCTGGCACAGACGCAGCTCGTGCAGAAGAAGCTGGCCGACATGCAGACCGAGATCACGCTGGGCCTGCAGGGCTGCCTGCGCCTGGGCCGCATGAAGGACGAAGGCACGGCCGCGGTGGAAATCACGTCGATCATGAAGCGCAACTCGTGCGGCAAGTCGCTGGACATCGCCCGCGTGGCGCGCGACATGCTGGGCGGCAACGGCATCTCGGACGAATTCGGCGTGATCCGCCACGTGGTGAACCTGGAAGTGGTCAACACCTACGAAGGCACGCACGACATCCACGCGCTGATCCTGGGCCGCGCCCAGACCGGCCTGCAGGCGTTCTTCTGACCGGCCGCGCCGGCGCATGAAAAAGCCCGGCTGGAAGGCCGGGCGGAAAGCACACTACCAAGGAGACGACGGGCGCTGCCCGCCGTGTTACGACATCGGTCACGCAGTACTGGGCCGGGCCGGGGCGACACACCCCGCGCCCGGCTTTTTCGTGCGCGCTTACTTGTTGGGCTGCGGCGTCAGGCGCAGGTACGGACGCACCGCCTTGTACCCCTTCGGGAATTTCTGGCGGATCACCTCCTCGTCCTTCAGCGACGGCACGATGACCACGTCGTCGCCGTCCTGCCAGTTGCCGGGGGTGGCCACGCTGTGGTGGTCGGTGAGCTGCAGCGAATCAATGACGCGCAAGATTTCGTTGAAATTTCTACCGGTGCTTGCAGGATAGGTAATGATCAGCCGGACCTTCTT
This sequence comes from Cupriavidus pauculus, assembly GCF_003854935.1. Taxonomy (NCBI): domain Bacteria; kingdom Pseudomonadati; phylum Pseudomonadota; class Betaproteobacteria; order Burkholderiales; family Burkholderiaceae; genus Cupriavidus; species Cupriavidus pauculus. Next base: position 1,716,547 of record NZ_CP033969.1, on the reverse strand, counting down.
CTTCGGGTCGATCACGAACAGCGAGCGCACCGTCAGCGTCTCATTCGCATTCGGATGAATCATGTCGTAGAGCGTCGACACCTTGCGGTCGCCGTCGGCCAGGATCGGGAAATTGACCGTGGTGGACTGGGTCTCGTTGATGTCGCGGATCCAGCCCTGGTGCGACGCCACGCTGTCCACGGACAGGGCGATCGCCTTGACGTTGCGCTTGCCGAACTCTTCCTTCAGCTTGGCGGTCAGGCCCAGTTCGGTGGTGCAGACCGGCGTGTAGTCGGCGGGGTGGGAGAACAGCACGCCCCAGCTATCGCCAAGCCATTCGTGGAAGCGGATGCGACCCTCGCTCGATTCTTGCTCGAAGTCCGGTGCGATATCGCCAAGACGCAGTGCCATGAGAGAAGTCTCCAAAAACTTTACGGAAGTAAGGAAAGGTAAGAGCCGGTGAACCAGCCTACTTGGATTGCCATCCAACCCAAACGAATATAAAGTCACTACAAAATCACTCGAAGTCATAAAGACTTCGGTGAACGGGCCGCGGTTCCCTCTCCGGGCGGATCAACGCCGGGATTTTGGATGGCCCGTTGCGTGACATCGTCGTGGTGGCGCGCCGGCGAGCTTGAAACGATGGCCGGCCGCCACATATGCTACGGGGAAGACAAGAAATGCCACAAGCCCGAGCGGGCAAGGCAAAATGTCACCCACTTGAATCAACCGCCCGCAAACAGGAGAAACTGATGAGCGATGTCAAGACCGTTCTGTCCGACGCCGAAGAACTGCTTAAGCAAGCGGCCTCGACCACCGGCGAGAAAGCCGCCGAACTGCGCGAGCGCGGCATGGGGCTGCTGAAGCAGGCCAAAGAGAAGGCACAGGACTTGCAAGACGCAGTCGTGACCAAGAGCAAGGCGGCCGCGCGCGCTACCGACGATTATGTGCACGACCACCCGTGGCGTGCCGTCGGCGTGGCAGCCGGCGTCGGCCTGCTGGTTGGCCTGCTGCTGAACCGCAAGTAAGACAGCGCGGCGCGGCCCGCCAACGTCGCACGATCAGTTGTATCAGTACCCGTCGTACTGGCTGTACCAGCCCCGGCTGCGCATCTGCGCCGGGTGCATGAAGTTGAAGACCGACGGCAGCGGCCCATTCCCCGCTGCCGTCATTCCCTTGCAGATGCCGCCCATGCCGGCGCATCGCTTTTTCGCCGGAGCCGCATGAGCGATTCTCACTCCCCCAAGTTCCTGGACTCCCTCCGCAACCTCGGTGGTTCCATCGTGTCGATGCTGCAGACACGGCTGGAGCTGGCCAGTGTGGAGCTGGCCGAGGAGCGTACCCGGCTGATGAAGGTGGCGTTGCTCGCCTGCTTTGGCCTCGTATTCTTCGGCATGGCGCTGATGACCTTCACGCTGCTGATCGCCATCCTGTTCTGGGAAACCTACCGCTGGCAGGCCATTGGCGCGATCGTGGTGTTCTACGTCGCCTGCGCCGCCGCCTGCCTGCTCGTCGCGCGCCACAAGGTGCGCTCCGCCCCGCCGCTGTTTGAATCCACGCTGGCCGAGCTAGACAAAGACCGGGAGATGCTGCGCCAATGACCACGCCCGAAGACGATTCGATCGACAGCAGCCGTCCGCGCAGCGAGCATCCCCGCCCGGTCCGCTTCACGCGCGAGGTGCGCCTGCCGCTGGCGGTGCGCAAGGAGCTGCTGATCACCCGTGCCGCGCTGGAACGCTACGACGCCGTGCAGGCGTTGCGGCAGGTCCGGGGCGGCGCCCGCCGCATGGCCAACCTTGGCACGTGGCTGCCGCGCATGACGCGGCCCGGCGGCTGGCTCAAGCTGTTCGGCATCACGCGCGACTACCCGGTGCTGAGCACGGCCATCACGCTGGCCCTGCCGCTGCTGCGCCGCACCCCGGTCGGCCGCATCGCCTGGAAGCTGTCGAAGGTCGGCATGCTGGCCGGCGCCGGCTACTGGGGATACAAGACCTGGAAGGCGTCGCAGCCGCGCAAGCCCGGCGTGGTGGTCGTGCCGACGACGTCCGGCTCCACCGTGACCCTCGACACCGGCTTCCGCGACCCGCTGGTGCCCTCGCCGCCAGCCCCGGCCACGCCGCCGCCCGTCGCCCCCTAGCCCACCCGCACCCGGTTGCGCCCTTCCCGCTTGGCGCGGTAGCAGGCCGTGTCGGCCGCGCCCAGCGCCGCCTCGCGGCTGGCCGTCCGTTCGTCGATGGTCACCAGGCCGATGCTTACACCCACCGCGAACGCCTGGTCGCGGCAGCGGTAGCGATAGTCGGCAATGGCGGCGCGCAGCGTCTCGGCCACGCGCTCGCCGTCGGCCGCGCCACAATACTCCAGCAGTACCGCGAATTCGTCGCCGCCCAGGCGCGCCAGCGTGTCGCTGCGCCGTAGTTGCTGGCGCATGACATCGGCAAGCTGGCAGATCAGCTCGTCGCCGGCCGCGTGGCCGCAGGTGTCGTTGACCACCTTGAACTGGTCCAGATCCAGGTACATCAGCGTGTGGACGCTGCCCGCGTGCTGCGCCCGCGACACTGCCGCATCGAGCCGCCGCTCGAATTCCAGCCGGTTGACCAGCCCGGTCAGCGGATCATGGCTGGCCTGGTAGGCAAGCTGCGCCGCCTGCGCCCGCTCCAGGCTGACGTCGTGCAGCACCACGACGATGCCGATGGCCTGCCCCGCCTTGTCCCGGATCAGCGCGACCGACAGCTTGACCGCCGTGGTCGCCTCCTGCTCGGCCGCGTCGCGCCGGCGCAGCAGCATGACGACCTGGCTGGGCCAGTTGCCGGCCAGCGCGCGCGGCACCAGGTCGTTGGCCGGCGCCTGCGTGGCTTCATCGTGTAGCTGGCAGACCTGCTGCAGGAAGCAGCCGGCGGCCTCGGCGTCGGTCCAGCCCGTCATCGTCTGGGCCACGGGGTTTAGCGACTGGATCCGGCCCCAGACGTCGGTCGTGATGACCGCGTCGGCGATGGCGTGCAGCGTGACCTGCGCGCGCTCCTTTTCGGCGAACAACTGCGCCTCGAAGCGCTTGCGCTCGGAAATGTCGCTCAGCGATCCGGCCATGCGCCGGGCCTTGCCCACGGCCCCGCGCACCATGCGGCCCCGCGCCCGCACCCACAGGTAGCCGCCGTGCTTGCGGCGCAGCCGCATCTCCACGTCGTACGGCATGCCCTTGCGGACATGGCCATCCAGGCGCCGCTCGAATTCCGGCACGTCTTCGGGATGCATCAGCGCCAGCAGCGTCTCGCGCGCGTGCGGCAGTTCGTCGGGCGCGTAGCCGAGCATTTCGGCGCAGCGCGGCGAGAAGTACAGCTCGCCGCGATGGGGATGCCAGTCCCAGAGGCCGTCGGTACTGCCCGCCACGGCAAGCTGCAGCCGCTCCTCGCTGACGGCCAGCGCCTGCTGCAGCAGCCGCTGGCGGCGCATCATCCGCGTCGACAGCCAGTATCCGCACACCAGCAGCAGCGCCGGCAGCGCGCCCGCGCACCAGATCAGCAGCACCCGCACCCGCCGCGACGCCTTGCCCAGCGCGTTCGAGAACGCTTCCTCCATCGGCGTGAGCAGCGCGTCGATGTCGGCGATATCGCGCTGCAGCGGCGCCACGCAGGCGGCGTCACAGCCGGGCTCGTTCACGCGCGCGCGCAGGCGCCGCGCCAGCGCGTCGAGGCGCGCGATTTCGGCGTCGGCGGTGGTCCAGATCGAGATCGCCTCGTCGATCTCCGGCACCTGCCGGAAATAGCGATAGAGGCGGATCATGGCCGGAATGTCGTCGGGATGGTTGCCGCCCGTCAGCAGGCCCTGCACGGCCACGGCGCGGTCATAGTCAGGTTTTTCGAGTTCCAGGCGGGCGCGGTGATCGCCCAGCGGCACCGCGATGGCGGCCAGGTAGGCCTGGTAGTCGGCCTCGCGCCGGGTTTCGGCGTAGCGCAGCAGGTGCAGCACGGCCGCCTTCTGGCCCTTGGTCCAGAGGCTCTCGCCAGCCACGAAGCCCCGCGCCGCCGATAGCACGTCGACGCTGGCGATGCAGAACAGCGCCAACGCCACCACCACGGGGACAAACGGCCAGACGACACGCAGTACGTGCTCGTTGGCCGGCAGGCGACGCCCGCCACCAGCTTGCTGCATCCGAGACTTCCCGCGCCGGACGCTTTCCGGCTGTCGAAGATTTCACCCCGGTCGCCTGCTGGCGGCCGTGTCTGGTTGCATTGTCAATGAGGCGTTGCGGGGTGTCTCTAACTCAGACTGGTTAATTGATTCCGGGCACGTGCGGGCGCCATCCGCCCAGCAGGAAGACCAGCAGCGCGCCATTGAGCAGCGCCAGGCCGGTCAGGATGAACGCCAGCATCGGCAGGGTCTTGAGCCACGACAGGCCGCTGGCCGCCGACGCGAACGCGGCGTCCAGATAGCGCGACGCCTGCTTGCGGATGACCAGCCAGTAGAACGCGCCGCCGCCCGCCAGCAGCACCAGCACCCAGGCCATCCACGTGAAGGCCGATGCCGGGCCCGGCCGGTCGGGGCGTGGCCCGCGCGGCGGCAGCGGTGGCAGGGAATCGCGCAGCGACAGCGTGGCGGGCTCGAAACTCGGCGTCGCCGGGTCGGACGCCGACGCGGCCAGGTCGATCATCGCAAGGTCGGCATCGGTGTCGCCAGCGGGCGTGACAACCGCGTCGCCGTGGACCGTGGCGGGATGGGGCGCCGGCATCGCACGCCGGGGCGCCGGGCGGGTGTCGGCCAGCGTCGGCGGCCTGGCCGGCGCGTCGCGCAGCGCCGGCCCGCGCCGGCCGCTGTGCCAGCTGGCGAACAACTGGTCCAGGCATCGCACCGTCGTGCACGCGTCGCGCTTGCGGCGCCAGGCGTCCAGTTCGGCGCGGCTCAGCGTACCGGCATGGCGGCCGCGCTGCTGGTCGGCGTAGATCGCCTCGTAGCTCTCGTGCAGCATCGCGTATTCGCAGATCAGTTGCCGCCCGTGCGGATGGATCCGCGCGGTGTCCTGGCAGGCCGTGCCGGCCGGCGCCGATACGTCGCAGCGCCCCCGGAACGTGGTCGGGCAGGCAATATCGGACGCCCACGCCACATTGGCGCCCCACAGAACCAGGGCAACGAAGAGAGCCAGGCGGCTTGCCATCCGTTTCATGGGATCAACGCTTCGGCCTTTTTCGAACGGGAGCATCCATTCTAGGCAGCGGCGCCGCACGATGCCGGGTCTGTTACGTGCGGTAGCGCATGGACGCCCGGCACGCCACCAAGGCGCCATTTCGCGCGCCAAAAGCAAAAGGGCCCGTGACTTGCGCCACAGGCCCTTTTGAGGAAATGCTGGTGGGTCGTGCGTGACTCGAACACGCGACCAACGGATTAAAAGTCCGCTGCTCTACCGACTGAGCTAACGACCCGGAAAAACTGAATCCGCGATTATAGGGAGGCCCCCTGGGGGTGTCAAGACGCCGCCGGCGTCACGCCATACGCTCCAGGCGCCACATCTGGTACTTGAAGGCGAGCACGGCGCCCACCAAGATCGTTGCGAAAACGATGAACGAGCCGACCGCCAGCGTCGACACGCCTGACAGCCCCTGGCCGATGGTGCAGCCCAGCGCCGTGACGCCACCGGCGCCCATCAGGATGCCGCCGACCATGTGGTTGGCCACGTCCTCGGCATTGCCGAAACCTTCCCAGCGGAACGTGCGCGACGCCAGCGCGTAGGCCGCGGCGCCGGCGATCACGCCGATCACGCTGACGATGCCGATGGTCAGCACCTTGCTCTTGTCGCTGAACAGCATCAGCCAGTCCAGCGTGTAGGCGTACGGCGCCACAAAGCTCAGGCTTTCCATGCGGCCGCTGTTGGTGCCGACGAACAGTTCCTCCAGCGTGTTCGGGTCTTCGGACACGTAGCCCAGATGGCCCGACACGTACCACATGCCGACGATGATCAGCCCCACGGCCAGCCCGCCCAGCAGGTTGTCGAACGTGCGGAAGCCGTTGCCGAGCAGCGCCCAGACCACCAGCACGGCGCCGATGGCCCCGCCCAGCACCAGTTGCAGCGTGCCGCGCGCCATGCCGCTGGCCTGCGCCACCAACGACGGCAGGTCCTGCGTCGACGGCAGCGCCACCGCCACTGCGTCAACGGTATTCACGCGCACCACGCCGAACAGGCCGCGCAGCGTCATGTAGGCCGACAGCCCCAGGAACACGAACACGACCAGCGACTTCAGGTTGCCGGCGCCAATGCGCACCAGCGTCTTGCTGCCGCAGCCCGACGCCAGCACCATGCCGAAGCCAAACATCAGCCCGCCCACGGCTGCCGACAGCCACGCCAGCTTCGCCGACGTGTAGATCGTCTTGGTCGGGTCGATCAGGCCGGCCCACGCCAGCACGCCCGTGCCTATCATCGCCACGCCGATGGCCAGGACCCACATCCGCATGCGGCTCCAGTCGCCAATGTTGACGATGTCCGAGATGGCGCCCATCGTGCAGAAATGCGTGCGCTGCAGGACGGCGCCGAACAGGAAGGTCAGGACGAAGGTGCTCAGCAGGACCGTGTGCGTGAGCGCGGGGATGTCGATGTCGGGCATGTCTCGGGGGGTGGCTCGTGGAACGTCTTGGTGTTCTGGTACCGCGGTGTGCGGGGGCGCTCGGCGGCGCCCCTTCTTGTCTGGTCAGCCGGCCCGTCAGGCGGCGGGCTGGTAGCGCGTGGGGTCGGCCACGCCGGCCTGCTCGAAACCGGCCCGGCGGATGCGGCACGAATCGCACACGCCGCAGGCGCGGCCTTCGTCGTCGGCCTTGTAGCACGACACGGTCAGGCCGTAGTCGACGCCCAGCTTCACGCCGGCGCGGATGATGTCCGCCTTGGTCATGTCGATGATCGGCGCGTGGACGCGGAACCGGTCGCCCTCGACGCCGGCCTTGGTCGCCAGGTTCGCCAGCGTCTCGTAGGCCGACACGTATTCGGGGCGGCAGTCGGGATAGCCTGAGTAGTCCACGGCATTGGCGCCGAAGAACAGGTCGCGGCCGCCGATGGCCTCGGCCCAGCCGAGCGCCAGCGACAGCATGATCGTGTTGCGGGCCGGCACGTAGGTGATCGGGATGCCGCCCGTTTCGCCCGCGGTGGGCACGTCCAGCGCATCGTCGGTCAGCGCCGAGCCGCCAAAGCGGCGCAGGTCCAGGTCGATGATCTCGTGCCGCTTCGCGCCCAGCGCGGCCGCCACCTTGCGGGCGGCGTCCAGTTCTGACGAATGGCGCTGGCCGTAGCGCATCGACAGCGCGTAGGTTTCAAATCCGGCCGCATTGGCCATGGCGAGCACGGTGGCGGAGTCCAGGCCGCCGGATAACAGGACGATTGCGCGTTGGGTCATGATGTGCGGTGCGCGCGGAACAAGCGCGCTGTAGTCACGCCTCGATGGGCGAATCGCGTATTTTAGCGCGGTTGCCTGGCCTGACTGCGGCCTTGCTCCACTCTCTCATTGCATGGGAAAGGGGAGCCAGCCGTCGGCCGGTCTCCCACCTACCCACCCCCCCAAAAAGAAAAAAGCCCGCGAACGTCGCGGGCTTTTCCTGACTGCCTTGCTGCCGATACCGGTTACTTCAGCGTCTTCAGCCGGTTGCTGGCGGCCTGGGCGCCTTCGGTGCCGGGATACTTCGACACCACCGTCTCCAGCGTCTTGCGGGCCTGTGCCTTCTGGCCCGTTTCCAGCTGGTTGTTGGCGATGGCGATCATGGCGTCGGGTACCTTCGCATGCGTCGGGTACTGCTGCACCATGTTCTGCAGCACGAAAGTCGAACCCTTGTAGTCACGCTGCGCGTAGAGCGAATTGCCGAGCCAGAACTGGGCCAGCGGCAGGTACGGGCTCTGCGGATACTTCTTCGCAAACGCCGAGAAGGCGTTGCCCGCGCCCTTGAAATCGCCCGACTGGAACTGCTTCAGCGCGGCGTCGTACTCGGGTTTCTCGGTCGGCTGTGCAAGCCCTTCCTTGCCGTCGACGGTCACCTGCTGCGGCTCGAACTTCTTGAGGCGCGCGTCGAGGTCGGCGTAGTAATCCTTCTGCTGCTTCTGCAGCGTGTCCACCGTGTTCTGCAACACCTCGTTCTGGCCACGCAGCCGTGCCACTTCCTGACGCAGACCCTCAAGCTGGTTCTGCATGTCAAGCTGCTGACGGCTGTTCTGGTCGATCCGCTGCGATGCCGTGGCCTGGAAACCGTTGAACTGGTCCCGGAGCTGGATCACCGCCTTGCGCGCCTCGTCGTCGTCGAACACGCCGGCGTGGGCGGAACTGGCTGCCAGCAGGCCGCCAGATACAGCGGCCAGCCACAGCAGGGTGGAAACGCGAGCATTCATGAAGGATTATTCCGTGGATCAGTAGACGATGTCGGCGCGACGGTTCTCAGCCCACGAGGCTTCGTCGTGACCGGTGGCCTTCGGCTTTTCCTTGCCCAGGCTCACAGCTTCCATCTGCGACTCGGGCACGCCCAGCGACGCCATCGAACGGCGCACGGCCTCGGCACGCTTCTGGCCCAGGGCCAGGTTGTACTCGCTGGTGCCGCGTTCGTCGGTGTTGCCCTGGATCAGGATCTTGCGGCTCTTGTTGGTGCCCAGGTACTGCGCGTGCGACTGCAGCACGCCCTGGTATTCCGACTTGACCGAGTAGCTGTCGAAGTCGAAGTACACGCTGCGCTTGGCCAGCGGGCTGTTCGGGTCGTTTAGCGGATCGGCGGCCACCACCGGCGCCACGGCGCGCGGATCGGTCTGGGCGCCGCCCGTGCCGGTACCGGCCTTCGAAGCGTCGTCCAGCTTCACGCCGGAGCTGCAGGCGCCCAGGGCCAGCAGGGCAGCCAGGGCGAGCGATTTGGTCATCATTTGGGACATGGCGAGAGACTCCTCTTTTTCTACTGCATGAAAGGACCCCAGGACGGCTCGCGAACCTCGCCGGACTGGAGCGACAGAACCTGTTTCGTTCGGCCGTCCGTGGAGACCGCCGCCAGAACCGAGCGGCCGCCCACACGGGTGGCATACAGGATGTATTTGCCATTGGCGGCGAAGCTCGGGGCTTCGTCGTTGGACGTATCCGTGAGAGAAGTCACATCACCGTTGGACAGGTCCTGCAGTTGCAGGCGGAAGCCGCCCGAACGCGAGATGTAGGCCAGGTACTTGCCGTCCGGCGACACGCGCGGACTGACGTTGTAGTTGCCCTTGAACGTCACGCGTTGCGCGGCGCCGGATTCCTCGCCAGAGGCCGGCATCCGGTAGATCTGCGGCGCACCGCCGCGATCGCTGGTGAAATAGATGCTGCGGCCGTCCGGCGAGAACTGCGGCTCGGTATCGATCGCGCTGCTGCGCGTGATGCGGCGCAGGCCAGAGCCGTCGGCGTTGACCAGGTAGATCTGGGTGTTGCCGTCGCGCGACAGCGCCACGGCCAGCCGCTGGCCATCGGGCGACCACGACGGGGCGCTGTTGTTGCCCTTCTGGTTCGATACCAGCGTGCGCTTGCCGGTGGCCAGGTCATGCACGTACACCACCGGCTTCTTGGCCTCGAACGAGACGTAGGCCACGCGGCGGCCATCGGGCGACCACGACGGCGAGATGATCGGCTCGCTGCTGGACAGTGCCACCTGGGCGTTCTGGCCGTCCGAATCGGAAATCAGAAGCTGGTAGCGGCTGCCCACCTTCGACACGTACGACAGCCGCGTGGCAAACACGCCGCGCTCGCCCAGCAGCTTTTCGTAGATGTAGTCGGCAATCTTGTGCGCGGTCACGCGAAGCTGGCTCTGCGACACGTTGAACGCCAGGCCGCCAAGGCTCTGGCCCTTGACCGTGTCGTACAGGCGGAAGCGCACCTCGTACTGGCCATTGCCGCTCGGGGTGACGCTGCCGGCCACGAACGCGTCGGCGCCCTTGGCCTTCCAGCTGCCCAGGTCCACCTGGGCCGATTCGGGCACGGTGGCACCGGCGGGATCGATATTGCGGAAACGGCCGCTGTTGACCAGGTCGGCGCGGATGACGGCGGTCAGGTTCTGCGCGCCCTGCCCTTCGCCCTGGAAGTTGGCCGTGGCCACGGGGAACTGGTTCGAACCAACGCCCGTGATTTCCACGTTCAGTTGCGCGTGCGCCGCGCCGGCCGACATCAGCGCCACCGCCAGCCACGCCATCAGCGCGTGGCGGCCCTGGTCGCGGGTGATCGTGGTGGTCTGGCGTCGGGACAGCCAGTTAGGGGCCCAAAGCTTTCGCATGCTGCTCCTCAGTCGATTTCAGGATTCATCGGTACGGCGGGCACAGCAAGCACGTCGGCACGGACGGCATGCAGCTTGGCGCATGTCCGTCGTGCGCGCGTGTTGCACGCTGCCGGCCGCGTCAGGCAACCGTTCATGGTAGCGATCGGACTGGCGGCCAACGATGAAGGTTGCATTATGTTGCAAATCATGGCACTCGACGCTCCGCCCTGTCAGTCCTTCGGACGGAACGTGATGGTGAACTCGAACGACGGCGCCTTGCCGTCCTCGTCGCGCGGCAGCGGGTCAGAGCGCTCCACGGCGCGCAGCACGGCGTTGTCCCAGTCGGCGTCGCCGCTGGACTTGGCCAGCCGCTTGGACAGGATCGACCCGTCCGGCGCCAGCCGCACCGCCACCACGGCGGCCGGATTGCCCTGCACGTCGCCGTTGAAGATGATGTTCGGCTTGACGCGGCGGCGCACGCGGTCCGAATAGCCCGGCGACGCCTTGCCGCCCGAACCCGCGCCCGAGCCCGTGGCGCTGCCGACACCGCCGCCGCTCGACGCGGCGCTGCCGCCGCCGGCCAGCGCCTGCAGCCGCGCCAGTTCCGACTTGCGCTGCGCGTTGGCCGCGGCTTCGCGCTTGGCCTTGGCGTCCGCGTCGGCCTTGGCCTTGGCTTTCTGCTCGGCGTCGGCCTTGGCCTTGGCCTGCTTGTCGGCATCGGCGCGCGCCTTGGCCTCGGCGTCCTTGCGCTCCTGCTCGGCCTTTTCCTTCTCGCGCGCGGCCAGGGCGGCCTTGTCAGCCTTTTCCTTGTCAGCCTTCTTCTTCGCGTCTTCCTTGCGCTGCGCCTCCAGTTGCTGCTGGCGCTGTTCTTCCTTGCGCTGCGCTTCCTTCTGTTCCTGTTCCTTGCGCTCGCGCTCGCGGCGCGCGGCTTCCTCGCGGGCGGCGGCCTCCTCGGCCTGCTTGCGCTTCTTCTGTTCCAGCGCGATGTCGGCCTCTTCCTCGACCTTGCTGCGCACGGCCGGCTGCGGCGGCGCGGGCACCGGCTGCTCCACCGGACGCGGCGGCGGCGCCGGCGTGACGTCGGGAATTTCCTCCCACAGCTCGGCCTCGGCGCCGACCGGCGTGCTGCTCTGCCAGTGCACGCCGTAGTACAGCACGATGCCGAGCAACAGGTGCATCAGCAGCGCAAGCAGGAACGACCGCGTCGTGCCGCGTTCCTTGACCGGCTGATACGGATAGGCGGCGGCCTTCGCGCGCGAAGGGCCTGGCTGCGGATGACGTGACGGGATGCTGGCCACTTTGGGACGCAATGACGCTTACTTGGACTTGACCATCAGGCCGACGCGCTTGACGCCATCGGCCTTGAGCACGGACATGACGTCCAGCACGGCTTCGTACTTGACGGCCTTGTCGGCGGCGATCACCACCGGCTGGTCCGGATTCTCGTTCTGGCGCTGGTGCACGAAATCGATCAGGCCGCGCTTGTCGAGCTTGCGCTCGAACGACCCGCCCGAGCTTTCCTTGCCGCGCGCGGTGAGCTGGCCGTCCTCGTGCACGGTGACGATGATCGGCGGCGTCTGCTGCTGCGGCGTGGCGTTGGCCACCGACGGCAGGTCCACGACGGCCGGGTTCACGATCGGTGCCGCCACCATGAAGATGACGAGCAGCACGAGCATCACGTCGATATACGGCACGACATTGATGTCGGCGCTGGCCCGGCGGCGCGAACCGCCCCGGCGCTGGATGGCTGCCATGGCTGTGCTCCCCAGTCGGTTCAGCGGGTCTGCCGCTGCAGGATGTTCAGGAATTCTTCCATGAAGCTTTCGAACCGGATGGCCAGCCGGTCGATCTCGGTGGCATAGCGGTTATAGGCAATCACGGCCGGGATGGCGGCGAACAGGCCGATCGCGGTAGCGACCAGCGCCTCGGCGATGCCGGGGGCCACCGATGCAAGCGTCGCCTGTTGCACATTCGACAGGCCGCGGAACGCATTCATGATCCCCCAGACCGTGCCGAACAGGCCGATGTACGGGCTGACCGAGCCCACCGACGCCAGGAACGGCAGGTGGGATTCGAGCACGTCCATCTCGCGCTGGTACGCGGCGCGCATGGCGCGGCGGGCCGCGTCGAGCAGCGCGCCGGCATCGTTGCTGCGCTCGCGGGCCTTCAGGAATTCACCCATGCCCGATTCGAAGATGCGTTCCAGCGCGCCGGTGTTGTGGCGGTTGTTGACGGCGCTGTTATAGAGTGCCTGCAGGTCGCCACCGGCCCAGAAATCGCGCTCGAAGCCCTCGGTCTGGGTGCGCGCCGCGCGCAGCGCCAGATGTTTGCGGAAGATGTAGGTCCACGAGAACAGGGACATCACCAGCAGCAGGGCCATGACGGCCTGTGCCAGCAGGCTGGCGTGAAGGACCAGCGAAATGATCGACAGGTCTTGTGTGACGGTCACCGGATTCATCGAGCGTTTTTAATAGTGGCGAGAACAGGAGCAGGAATCGGGGCCGGACGGAATGTGGCCTTATCGACACATCCCACACGGATTTTGCCGCTGGCCAGCATCACGTCCCCTCGCCAGGCTTCCTGGGCGAATTGGACCGATGCCGGCCCGACCCGTTCGACGAGCGTACGGATCTCCAGCTGGTCGTCCAGCCGGGCGGGCGCATTGTATTCCACCGCGGTACTGCGTACGACGAAGACCACGCCGGACGCATCGGCAAGGGTCTGTTGTTCAATGCCGAGCGAGCGCAGCCATTCGGTCCGCGCCCGCTCGAAGAACTTGAGATAGTTGGCGTAGAACACCACGCCGCCAGCGTCGGTGTCTTCCCAGTACACGCGCAGCGGCCACACGAAATTTGGCATGGCCCGCATTGTAACGGAGCGCACTGGTTAACCCGTACGCGACTTTGCAACAGCAAGTTGCGAGCCATGCGCCACAAGCCCTTGGCCGCGCAGGGCGCACGGCGGCCCGGGGCTTGACCTCGCGGGTTGCGGCAAGCGGCCCGTTCGCATAAACTCTGCGGCAACCATTCCACCTTGCGCGACTGGCGAAGTCAGTGGGTACTACCACGAGGAAGCGCAAGATCTTTGGGCGTGAAGTTGCAAGCGCCTGCCGCTCGCCTGGGCAGCGAATGGGAAGCAGGGTGCGCCCTGCATCGGCCAGCCGCGCGTTGCGGCCCACGATGCTGGACGCCAGTGCCTTCCCCGCGCGCCCTATCCGCGAAGTTTTCCCGCTTCCATCCGAACGCCGATCCGCAACCGATCTTCATATCGACATTGCCGTCCGCTTTCCTTTTTACAGACGAGTCACGCCATGTTTGAACGCAGCCGTTTCACGATCGAACAGATCGATCCCGAAGTCTTCGCCGCCATCGAGAAAGAAAACCAGCGCCAGGAAGACCATATCGAACTGATTGCTTCCGAGAACTACACCTCGCCGGCCGTGATGGCCGCCCAGGGTTCGCAACTGACCAACAAGTACGCCGAAGGGTATCCGGGCAAGCGCTACTACGGCGGCTGCGAGTACGTGGACGTGGTAGAGCAACTGGCCATCGACCGCGTGAAGCAGCTCTTCGGCGCCGAAGCCGCCAACGTGCAGCCCAACTCGGGCTCGCAGGCCAACCAGGGCGTGTTCTTCGCCATGCTCAAGCCGGGCGACACGATCATGGGCATGAGCCTGGCCGAAGGCGGCCACCTGACGCACGGCATGGCCCTGAACATGAGCGGCAAGTGGTTCAACGTGGTCAGCTACGGCCTGAACGCCCAGGAAGACATCGACTACGACGCGCTGGAAAAGCAGGCCCACGAGACCAAGCCGAAGATGATCATCGCCGGCGCCTCGGCCTTTGCCCTGCGCATCGACTTCGAACGCATCGCCAAGGTTGCCAAGGCAGTTGGCGCCTACTTCATGGTCGACATGGCGCACTACGCCGGCCTGATCGCCGCGGGCGTCTACCCGAACCCGGTGCCGCACGCCGACTTCGTGACCACCACCACCCACAAGAGCCTGCGCGGCCCGCGCGGCGGCGTGATCCTGATGAAGGCCGAGCACGAGAAGGCCATCAACTCGGCCATCTTCCCGGGTATCCAGGGCGGCCCGCTGATGCACGTGATTGCCGGCAAGGCCGTCGCGTTCAAGGAAGCGCTGCAGCCGGAATTCAAGACCTACCAGCAGCAGGTGGTGAAGAACGCCGCCGTGCTGGCCGAGACGCTGATCTCGCGCGGCCTGCGCATCGTGTCGGGCAAGACCGAAAGCCACGTGATGCTGGTGGACCTGCGCGCCAAGCAGATCACCGGCAAGGAAGCCGAGAAGATCCTGGGCGACGCGCATATCACGGTCAACAAGAACGCCATCCCGAACGACCCGGAAAAGCCGTTCGTGACCTCGGGCATCCGCCTGGGCTCGCCGGCCATGACCACGCGCGGCTTCAAGGAAGAAGAAGCACGCCAGGTGGCCAACCTGATCGCCGACGTGCTGGACAACCCGCACGACGCCGCCAACATCGCCCGCGTGCGCGAGCAGGTGTCGGCGCTGACGCGCCGCTTCCCGGTGTACGGCTGATCGGCCTGAACGGGCTGAACGGCCTGGACGGTCCTTCCGCGTACCGATAGTCAGTACGCACCAACAGCGCCGCCGCCTCCGGGCGGCGGCGCCGGTTGACCCGCCGCAATCCCGCAGCAGAATTCAAAGATGCAAAATGCGGGCTGGCACATTTCTTCAGGTGGTCAGGCATGAAATGCCCCTTCTGCGGTCATTCCAATACCCAGGTCCTCGATAGCCGCGTCTCGGAAGACGGCGAAACCGTACGCCGCCGCCGCCGCTGCGAAGCCTGCGACCGCCGCTTCACTACCTACGAACGCATCGAACTGTTCTTCCCGGCCATCGTCAAGAAAAACGGCTCCCGGGTGGACTACACACGCGCCAAGCTCAAGGATTCCATGCGCCTGGCGCTGCGCAAGCGGCCGGTATCGGCCGAGGCCATCGACGAAGCCATCCTGCGCATCGAGGAAAAACTGCTGGCGCTGGGCGAAAAGGAAATTTCGAGCAGCCAGGTGGGCGAGCTGGTCATGCGCGAACTGCGCAAGCTGGACAAGATTGCCTACATCCGCTTTGCCTCGGTCTACCGCAGCTTCGAGGATGTGTCGGAATTCCGCGACGTACTCGACGAGTTTTCAACCCCTACCCCACGAAAGGGGTAGCCACTTGGCCAAAAAAGCTGTCTAATCTGCACTAGCCTCCTTTGGGTAAGGAGGCGGGCGAGCGGGCGCGCGCTCCCGTCGGACCGGATCGGACCAAACCGAACCGGCACGAACGGCAGCGCGGCAACAAACAGCCGCCAGCGGAACCGGTCCCGTCAGAGGCCCGGACGCACACAGAATTCCAGCGCGCCGCGCAAAGAACAAAAAAGAACTGTCGTTTTTTGGACGGGAGTTACAAATGGGTCAATTCCGCTGCCGGGAGGCAGCCGGCTTCACCATGCTTGAAGCATTGGTTGCTATCGTCGTGCTCGCCTTCGGCGTGCTCGGCGTGGCCAACCTGCTCGTCAAGTCTTTCCGCTTCGCCCAGCAATCTTCCTACGACATCGTGGCACTGCAGATCGCCAACGACATGGCAGATCGCATGCGCGCGAACGACGCGCTGACCCGGGCCGGGGCCTACGACAAGTTCGACACCAGCAATGGCGCGCCCGCCATCGCCGACAACGCCAATCCCTACGTCACGCCGTGCACCGGCGACGCCAAGACCTGCGCCCCCCTGACTGCGGCGTTCGACCAGGCCGAATGGGCTCGCATGATCGCCGCGAACCTGCCCAAGGGCCGCGCAGTGGTCTGCCGCGACGCCACGGCTTTCAACCTCGATACCGGTTACGACTGGGGCTGCGCCGTGGGACCCGGCGGCGGCACCGCTACGCCGCTGGTCGTCAAGATCGGCTGGGTCTCACGCTTTGCCGACACCGGCGGCACAGACGTGCCAGCCGGCTCGAAACTGGCCGATTCCCGCGACGCCAAGGGCGATGCCAAGCCCCAGATCGTGGTCACCATTCTCCCGGGGGTGGAGCAGTGATGCGCCGTACGATTCCAACCACCCGGCGCCGCTCCGGCGGCTACACGCTGGTCGAGCTGATGGTCACGCTGGTGCTGTCGCTGCTGCTGCTGTCGGCCGGCCTGGCGTTCTACATGATGAGTCGCAACAGCTACGCGACCATCGATGACAGCGCCAACCTGCAAGAGCGTGGCAACTTCGCCATTTCGGTGGTCACCCGGATGCTGCGGCAAACCGCCTTCACCCCGCCTGCCAGCGGCGGCGGGGGCCTGATGACGGTCGACGACCCGATGATCGACGGCAAGGACCATTGCGCGGCGCCTCAGATCACGCCCGATGCAAACGGACTGCAGCGCGTGACCTGCAGCGGCGGCGTGGCGATCAACAACAGCGACGCAGTGATGATCCGCTTCTTCGGCATCTCGAATCCCGACGGTACGCCGGACGGCTCCGTTGTGGACTGCGCGGGCATGGCCGTCGGCGCCCTCGACGAGAAGAACAAGAACACCGCCGCCAAGCAACGCGGCCTGGCCCTGCTCTACGTCGACACGGGCAGCAACGGCAAGCCGGCGCTGATGTGCAAGTACCCCGAGCGCAAGAACGGCGCGGTGGTGCCAGACAGCTACGTCACCCAGGAACTGGTGCCCGGCGTGGAAGCGTTCCAGGTGCTGTACGGCATTGCTGTCAACGACGACGAAGTCCCGGACAAGTTCGTGACCGCGGACCAGATCGGCACGAACGAATGGGACATGGTCCTGACGGCCAAGGTGGCAATGGTCGTCAGGACCGACAACCTCAACGCCACCGGCACCGACGCCGGCACCTTCAATCTGTTTGGCACGCTGGGTTCGAGCCTGCCGGACGCCTCGTACGTACCGAAGGTCGATACGAAGGCCGCACGCAAGCTCTACACGGCCACTGTGCAGTTGCACAACTACCTCACCTGCTACAAGGGAGACGTCCTATGCTTCTGACGACCCGCGTCAACAGGCTGGCGCCCCGCCGGGAGCAGGGCATCGCACTGATCACCGCCGTGATCATGCTGCTGGTCATCACGATGCTCGCCATCGCCGGCGCCCGGGCCGCGCTCGACACCAAGCGCAGCTCGCGCAACCAGCGCGACTTCGAGATCGCCTTCCAGGCCGCCGAGGCAGCACTGCGCGACGCCGAGAAGGATATCGAATCCGGCAGCCGGGCCGACTCGTTCATCCCCACCGCGCCCAAAGGCTTCATGGTCGGTTGCGGCACGGGCACCAGCAAGGCCGACCCCACGCTGGGACTGTGCGACACCACGGACACCTGGACCACCACGAACATCTGGGACCAGGTCGACTGGACAACCAAGGTTGGCCAACGGACGGTGGAATATGGCACGTTCACCGGCCTGGCCTTCCCTACCGGCGCGGGCCTGACCCCGGCCCGCAAGCCCCGCTACCTGATCGAGATCTTCCAGGACACCGAACTGGGCGAGGATGCCACCGGCACGCAGTCGCCGCCGTCGTTCATCTATCGCGTCACCGCCGTGGGATTCGGGCCGAACGACACCACGCGCGCGGTGGTGCAGACCTACTATCGGCGGGGCCAGCTACAGCCGTCCGCCACGTGATGCGGGCCGCCGGCCCGATCTCCCAACCGCTTCGCTTCTGCCTACACGCAACGGGACCTACATCATGAAGATCCTGAACCGATTGCTGCCGCTGGTTGCCCTGTGCTGGGCAACGCTCGCCGGCGCCGCCACGACCCCGACCGTCCCGACGGTCGATATCGCCAAGACGCCGCTCTATGGCAAGGTGCAGAACCTGCATCCGAACCTGATGCTGGCGCTGTCCGTGGAGTTTCCGACCACGGGCGTGGCGTACCGCGGCGCATACAGCGCCAACACCGAGTACGTCGGCTACTTCAACAGCGGCAAGTGCTACGCGTACGATGCCACGAACGGCTACTTCACGATCAGCGGCAATGCGTCGGCAACCCGCACCTGCTCTGGCCAGTTCAGCGGCAACTTCATGAACTGGGCGGCCTCGTCGGCCATCGACATGCTGCGGCTGGCCATGACCGGCGGCGACCGCGTGGTCGACACCCGCACCCAGACCGTGCTCCAGCGCGCCGTGCTGCAGGCAGACTTCTTCAAGAGCGGCAGCTATTTCCCGCTGAAGACACTGTCGAAGAATGCCAATGGCGTATCGCCCAGCGAAGTCACGCCATACACGTACTCCACCCTGTACATGGCGTCATGTGGCAACCATATCTTCTTCGCCAACTCGGATAGCAACGGATTGAGCTGCAGCAGCCTGGGCCAGTACGCGGACCAGGTCGACCGACGGGGGAACCTGACGGAACGCCGCTCGTACCGGGTGCAAGTGCAGGTTTGCGACAGCAACGAAGCCACGTCCCGGACCGATCTCTGCTACAGCTACGACGGCACCAACTACAAGCCGGTGGGCGAAATGCAGCGCAACGCCGAGCGCGTGCGCTTTGCGGCGTTCGGCTACCTGAACGACAACTACAACAACGGCAACCTGGCGCAGAACGAACGCTACGGCGGTGTGCTGCGTGCGCCGATGAAGTACCTGGGCAATTCGGCCGTCAACACCGACCTCAAGACCATCACGAACACCGCCAAGGAATGGGATGCCTACGGCGTCTTCGCGGCCAACCCGCTCGGCGACAGCACGGGCAACAGCGGCGTGGTCAATTACCTGAACAAATTTGGCCGAACGACGATTACCAGCCTTGGCAAGCCGACCGACAACCCGACCGGCTCGTACAAGACCTACGACCCGCTGAGCGAACTGTTCTACGAATCCATCCGCTACCTGCAGTTCCACAACAAGGGTCCCACGCCGGAAGCGGTCAATAACCTGACCACGGCCAACACCGACAACTTCGCGGTCTACTCGTCCTGGAACGTCGACCCGATGCTGAACAAATGCCAGCGCAACTACGTGCTGACGATCGGCGACATCAACACCCACCAGGACAACTACGTGCCCGGCAACACCTACACCGGGCGCGGCGATCCGACGCGGGCCGTGGACAGCTACAGCGGCTTCGACGTTGTCGACTGGACCAAGCGCGTCCAGGCCATGGAAATGAACAGTCCCGACGTAGGCAACCCGTACGCGGATACCAGCACCACCATCGCCAACATGCTCTCGAGGGGGCACCCGAGCTCGTCGAACTCGTCCTACTACATGGCGGGCGTGGCGTACTGGGCGCACACGGCCGCCTTCCGTCCCGACATGCCGGACGCCCGCGTCACCACTTTCGGCATCGACGTCAACGAGGCGGGCAACGGCACGGTAGGCGACGCGCAGCGCCGCAGCCAGATCTACCTGGCGGCCAAGTACGGCGGCTTCCTGAACGCCCTCAAGGACGGAGGCAACAACGATGGCAACCCGTTCCAGACACTGGTCAACGGCAAGCTGACCAAGACCAATACCGAATGGGAAACGGCCCCCGGTTCGAAACTGCCGACCAACTGGTTCCTGGCCAGCCAGCCGGCCGACATGATCCGGTCGATCCGCAAGGTGTTCGACGTGGTGGCCAACTCCGGCGGCACACTGTCCGGCATCGCGCTGAGCAGCAACACCGTCTTCACCGACCAGACCGTCTACACCCCGGGCTTCGACAGCCAGTGGAACGGCAAGCTGACGGCCTTCCCGCTGGTGCGCGGCACCGACGGCACGGTGAGCGTGTCCGGCACCCAGAAGTGGGAAGCCGGTGCGAAGCTCGCGGGGCGCACTCCGGCCTCGCGCGTCATCTATACGCTGAACAGCCAGACCGGCACCGGCGCGCCGTTCCTGTGGGACAGCCTGTCGAAGGACCAGCAAACGGCGCTGAACCTGAATCCCGAAACCGGCAGCGCCGACGGCCTGGGCAGCAGGCGCGTGGACTACCTGCGCGGCGACCGCAGCCAGGAGAATGACGGCGCCGGCAACGGCGGCTTGTTCCGCCAGCGCCAGACCCGGCTCGGCGACATCATCAACTCGGGCCCCGTGTACGTTGGCGCCCCCGCCCCCCTGCGTCCGGGCACCGGCTACAGCACGTTCTACTCGACCTACCAGTCGCGCACACCGGTGGTCTACGTCGGCGCCAATGACGGCATGCTGCACGGCTTCAATGCCGAGACCGGCGACGAAGTGCTGGCCTACGTGCCCAACGCGCTGTACGGCACCCTGAACCAGCTGACCTCACGCACCTACAACCACCGGCCCTATGTCGATGCCACGCCGACGATCACCGAAGCCCAGATCGGCGACAAGTGGAAGTCGGTGCTGACCGCTGGCTTTGGCGGCGGCGCCCAGGGCGTGTTCGCGCTGGACGTGACCGCCCCGGACAGCTTCGGCGCCGCCAATGTGCTGTGGGAGTTCACCGACCAGCATGACAAGGACATGGGCAACGTCATGGGCCGGCCCCAGATCGCCAAGCTCATGAAGGGCAAGGACAGCAAGGGCGTGCCGCAGTATGGCTGGTACGTGATCGTGGGCAACGGCATCAACGCGAACCTGGAAGACAAGTCCTACGACGCCGACGCCCCCGCGGTGCTGTTCATCCTGTCGCTGGACAAGGCGCCCTCCGAGAACTGGCTGGAAGGCGTCAACTACTGGAAGATCAAGACGCCCGTGCCGGCCGCGGTCCCGCCCTACTCCACCGCCAACGGCCTGAGCACGCCTGCCGTGGTCGCCGGCGCGAACGGCACCGCGCTGGCCGCCTACGCGGGCGACCTGCAGGGCAACCTCTGGAAGTTCGCGCTCTCCGGCACCAGCGACACGTGGAACGCCGGCGAGAAGGGCGCCCTGCCGGCCTATGGCGGCTACCCCGGCAAGCCGATGTTCATTGCCACCGACAAGACCACGGGCACGCGCCAGCCCATCACGATGCAGCCTTCGGTGACCTATGCGCCGGGCGGCTACATGGTGTTGTTCGGTACCGGCAAGTACTACGAACTGGCCGACACCGCACCCAACCCGACGTCGGGCAACGCCTTCTACGGCATCTACGACGACAACACGCTGTCGTATGCCGGCAACCGCAGCGCCCTGAACCCGCTGACGCTGAAGTACAGCGCCGACGGCTCGACGATCCAGTTCACCGGCACGGCGATCGCGCCGGGCTTCGTGGGTCTGCGCAAGCCCGGCTGGGTAATGGACTTCCTGGACAAGACCGAGCGCCAGATCACCTCGGCGGCGCTGTCTGGCGGCCTTGTTTACTTCAACTCGATCTACACGGCCGTCGACGCCTGCAACACCGCCGGCGGCAGCCGCAGCTACACGCTGAACACGCTGACGGGGCTGCCGGTGAACGGCACATCGGGCATCCAGTCGTCCAACGGCCTGCTCGGCGCGCCGACGATCATCGTCGTGACACGCAGCTCGGACCCGCGCGGCTCAGTCGGCGGCTACATCCAGACCACCAAGACGATGGCCCTGAGCTTCGGCGCCGACGGCACCATCTCCACGTCGGGCGGCGGCCCGACCGACCCCGGCCAGAAGAAGCGCCCGGGCCGCCAGAGCTGGCGCGAAGTCCGCAACTTCAAGATTGACTGATGGAGCCCGCGATGCATACTCGACTGCGGGGCCGGCAAGCCGGCTTCACGCTGATGGAACTGATGGTGACGGTCACCGTCATCGGCATCCTGGCCGCGATTGCCTACCCGTCCTACCAGGAATTCATCCGCAAGGGTCGGCGCACCGAAGCCAAGGCGGCGCTGATGGAAAACATGCAGCTTTTCGAGCGGCATTTTTCGCAGGTGAATACCTACTACGCCGCCGGCACGACCGTCACCTGGGACGGCTACAAGAAATACTCGGGCGACAACCCCACCGGCGCAAAGTACACGATCTCGGCGATTCCCTGCACCGGTGCCGGGACACCCAACGACGGGCAGTGCGTGGAGCTGCGTGCAAAGCCGAATGCCGGCTTCGACGATCCCACGTGCGACGCGCTGGTACTGCGCAGCACCAACGAGAAGCTGGTCGCCATCGGCAGCACGGCGCCCAAGTCCGTCCCCAACTGCTGGTGACCGCCATGACCGCTACCCGGCAAAGGCTGCCGCGCCATCGCGGCTTCACGCTGATCGAGTTGATGACCACGATCGCGGTAGCCGCGGTCATCGTCGGCTTCGCCGTGCCCAGCATGGCCACGTTCATGAAGAACCAGCGGCTGCTGACCACGGCGGACAGCCTGAACGCGGCATTGACCAAGGCGCGCACCGTGGCAGCGGCCAGCAACAGCTACATCACGGTGGCGCCGGTCGACGAAGACTGGAAGAAGGGCTGGCAGGTCTTCAACGAGCATGCGTCGCCTGACGGCAAGTACAACGGCACGGACACGCTCATCGCGCAGTACGACCCGCTGCCGGACGGCATGGAGTACGCCTACGACGCCACGAACGGCTACAAGTACATCTCGTTTTCGCCAATCGGCTATTCGCAGTCGGCCAACAAGGCGCAAATGGCGATGGCAATCATGTTCACGCTGGGCGACGCGCGGCGACTCGTCGAAGTCAGTCCCCTCGGGCGGGCCCGGGTCTGCAATCCCGCCGCCGACACGCAGTACTGCGTGATGCCGACGATCAACCAGTAGCCTGGCTGGCGCGGCCGAGGGCGGGAGCGGCCGCCCCCGGCCAGTTCCGAGCCCGGCTCGGACACACATTGACGCAACCCCGCAACGTCCCGACACGTTTCGACCCCGCTTTCGCCGCTATCTTGGCCATCCGTTCCGACCGAACCGATGCGCCATGTCTTCGGCTGTTCCCTGCCCGCTGCACCGCCCTGCCCTACGGCCGCTTCGCGCTCGCGCGGGCGGTGACGTGCTTGTTGAATCGCTGGTCTGCCTGGCGCTGGTGGGCCTGGGCGCGCTGCCGCTTGCGATGCTCGGCAGCAGTTGGCTACGCTGGAGCGGCGATCTCGAACGGCTGAACGGCACGCTGCGGGTTGTCGCCGAACAGGCGGAAGCCGGCCCGGACCGCTGGACGCTGATCGGCGGCGATGCCGACGGCATCGCGCTGTGCGGGGCGCCGATGGCCGGTGACGGTTGCGCGCCGGGAGAGCGGTTCGCTGTCGCCCGGCTGCCGTCGGCCCGCGCTGGCTCGCCGTTCGACATGGCGGCGCCGGCCACCCACGTCGCGTTGTGGGTGCGGCCATGATCGGGCGCCATCGCGCGGCAGGCTTCACACTGGCCGGGATGATGGTCGGCGTCGCGCTGGGCATGTTGGCGATGCTGGCCGTGCTGGCCTGCCTGCAGGTCGTGCGCGACGCCTACGCGAGCGTGGTCGACAGCGTGCTGATCGAAGAACGCGGGCAGCGGGCGCTCGCCATCGTGTCGCACGCGATCCGGCAGGCCGGATGGATCCCGGCGCATGTCGCGCTGGCGCCCGCTCACGCCGCGCCGGCCTCGCCCGTCGAAGGGCGGGACGATTGCGCGCTGCCGTGGCTCCAGTCCGGGCTCCAGTCCGGGCTCCAGTGCGGCCGCTCGGGCGTGCATGCCAGCGACGCGTTGCTGGTGCACGTATCGGGCAGCGGGCTCACCGCCGATCCCACCCTTCCCGACGGCACGATGACCGACTGCGGCGGCTACCCGCTGCCGGCCCGCGCCGTGGCGGCCGAGGGTAGCCGGCCGCCCTACCACGCATCGGCCAATCTGTTCTATATCGGCACCGGCGGCGACGGCGTGCCGCAACTGCTCTGCCGCTATCCGAGCCGGCAGGGAAACCGGGTGCGGTCCGACGCGCATACCGCCGGGACCCTGGTGCGCGGCGTGGAGACGATGCAACTGCGCTATGGCGTCGACATCGACGGCGACGGCGCGCTCGACCGCTTCGTGCCGGCCGACGCCTGGCACGCCCAGGGCCCGGGTGGCTGGCACCGGGTGCGGGCCGTCCAGATCGCGCTGGTCGTGCGCGGCGACCGGCCAACGCTCGCGCCAGGTACGGTGCAGACGCTTCGGCTGTTTCCGATGGACGGTACCGATACCGCCGACGCGTACACCTTCCAGCCGACGACCCATTCGCGCCTGCGGCGCCGGGCCTTCCTGACGACCGTGCGGCTGCGCAATCCGTCGCCCTGCCAGGAGGCGCTATGTTGACCCGCCACCACAGCCAGGGCACCGCGCTGCTGGCATGCGTCGCCATGCTGCTGCTCCTGATGGGCGGCGTCAGCGTCGCCGCCCTGCACTTCCTGCTGGCCGGGCGGCACCTCACGAGCCAGCCGCTCGACCGCGAGATCGCATTCCGGGCCGCCGAGGCGGCCCTGCGCGATGCCGAGGCGGACTTGCTCGCCGCCATTGCCGCCGACGCGGAGCGGATTGCCACGTGGCCGGCCGCCGGTACCTGCGGCCTGGGCGCGCAGCGCGGTCTCTGCGCGGCCGATGGCGACCGCAGCGCATGGCGCGCATGGCTCGAAGGCACCGCGCCGGGCGACCTCGGCATCCCGGTTGGCACCTACACCGGCGCCACGCTGCCGGCGCTGCCCGGCGGCGTCATCGGCGCCACTGTCGCACCGCGCTACCTGATCGAGATCATGGACGACCCGCCGGCCTCGGGCATGTGGCCGCGCATGCGAATCGTCGGGCTGGGTCTGGGGCGTGACCCGGATGTCCGCGTGCTGCTGCAGACGGAATTCCAGCCATGAACGTCTGCCGTCGATTCTTGCGTCTGCTTGTTGGCCTCGCGCTGGCGGCCGGAGCCATCGACAGCGCCGCCGCCATGCCCGGCCAGTTGCCGCTCGGCTATCGGATTGCGGCCGGCACCTATCCCTGGACCGGCCAACTGCACGCGCTGGCGTTCCGCACGGCGAACCTGTCTTCGCAGGCGGTGCTGACGCAATGGGAAGCCGGCGCTCAGCTCGACCGACAGGACATTCACGCCAGGCGGGTGTATCTCGGCGGCAGCCGGCTGACGCCGCTGTACTGGACGGCCGTCGACACCGAGACGCAGGCCGTGCTCGACGGCATCGAGCCCGACGGGCTGGGCGCGGCGCGGCTGGCGTGGCTGCGTGGCGACCTGCGCGACCGCACACTGAGGCGGCGCGACACGCGCCTGGGCAGCGCCGCGGGGTCGCGCGTCCACGTGGTGGCGCCGCCGTCCTGGCAGCCGATGCAGCCCGGCCATGCGGAATTCCGCCAACGCCATGACCGACGCTCGACCATGGTCTGGCTCGGCACCCGTGACGGCTTGCTGCATGGCTTCGACGCCGTGACGGGCCGCGAGCGCGCGGCCTTCCTGCCCCGGGCGATGCTGCCGGAAGCGGCCGCTTTCACCGCCCCCGACGGGGCCATGCCTGCCGCGCCCTGCCCGCGACCGTCGAGCATCGATGCCGATGTCTCGGGCGTGTGGCGGACGCTGCTGCTGTGCGCCATCCCCGCAGCCAGGACGACGACGCCCGCGCACCCGGGCACCGTGTTTGTGCTCGACGTCACCACGCCGGACGCCGCCACACCGATCGGCCTGCTATGGGAAGCCGGCGGCAATCCGGCGTTGCCGTTGTCAGGCAGCGGGCCCGTTGGCGCGGTGATGTGGAAACAGGACGGAATACGACGCTGGGCGGCGGTGGCGCTCGCCGCTTCGGACCGGGACGCGGGACAACGGGCCGGCCTTGCGCTGCTGCCGCTAGACCGGACGCCCCAGCGCTGGTCGGGCACGCATGCGGTGCGTCGCATGGCGCTGCCAGCATCCGGCTGCGGCGCGCCGACCGACGCGACCGAACTGCTGGCTGTCACCGTGCAATCCGCAGCCAACGGCGTGGCCCGCGCGGCGTATGCGACGGATCGGCAAGGCCGGCTCTGGCGCTTTGCGCTCGACGATCTGGGCGGCCCTGCGCCGGGGCCGGCGGCGACGTGCCTCTACCGGCAGCGCGGCGTAGCCGGGCAGGCCGTGGAAGCGCCAGTCGTGGTGCAGACCGGCCAGGGCGCGCTCATCGTCTATGGCACGTCCAGCGAGTTGACGGCGGTGGCCGATGGCGCAAACCCGGCGGCATCTGGCACGCCCGCACGTATCCTGGCGCTGCCGAGCGGCGACGGCGTCGTGCTGCGCTCGGAACGGTCCGACGCCGCCTCACGTGGAGACGGCTGGACGCTGACACTGCCGCACGCCGGCGAGCGCATCGAGACGCTATCCAGCGCCACGCCGGTGCACCTTGGCTTTACGACACTGGACGAACACGGGCAAGCGCGCAGCTATCTCGTCGATGCCGGGACCGGCGAATCGGTCGTCGTGGCCGGCACCGATGGCTTGCCGGCCCACGCGGTCACGGGGCTACCGTGGTCCGGTGGCACTGGCGTGCCGATCGGCGTAGTGTCGCCAGTGGCCACGGGCCCGGCCACCGCGCCGGGGACGTCGGTGCGCGACACCTTCTCGCTCGACCAATGGAACGTCCGTGGCGATGTCGCCGAGCCGTTGCAGCAGGCGCGCTGGCATCGGCGCCGGGGACGGCTGGGCTGGCGCGAACTGATCCGGACCTCGCCATGACCGTGCCACGTGCCAACCCATCGCGCCGGCCCGGGTTCAGCCTCATCGAGTTGCTGATCGTGCTGTGCATCGTCGTCATCCTGACGGTGATGGCCGTACCGGCGTGGCAGCGGCACGTCGAACGGAGCTGGCGGATGCAGGCGCGGGCCGAGCTGCTGTCCGCGATGCTGGCGCTCGAACGCCACGCGCTGCTGACGCTGTCATTCGCGGCCACGCCCGGCGGCGCACACGCCGCTGGCGAGTGGCCGAGGCCAGTCCCCCCGCCGCCGGCCCGGGTGCGACACTGGCTGACGGCGACCAGTTGCGCCGGCATGGACCTGTCGCGCTGCGTCGAAGTTCGCGCAGCGCCCACGCAGCCCGACCCGCGCTGCGGCACGCTGGTGCTTCGCAGTACGGGCGAGTGGCTTTCACTGCCCCCGTCAGGCGATGCGGCAGTGCCAATGCCGGAGGGGTGCTGACATGGCGCGCGCTGACAGGCAACCTTGGCCTCGCGGCATGACGGTCATCGAACTGCTCGTATGCCTGGCGGTGGCCGCGGTGCTCGCCGTCGTGGCGTGGCCATCGATCGGCGCGATCCTGGCCGAACACCACGCATCCCATGCGGCGGACCGGCTGGCGGCGTCGCTGGCGCTGGCGCGGACCACCGCGTCGGCCCGGCGCATGGAGGTCAGCCTGGCGCCAATTGCCGGCGCCAACACGCTGGACCGGGGCTGGCAACTGGCCGTGGTCGGCGCGGCGGGCGGCGATGAGGCCGGGCCGGACCCGCCATTCCTCGTGGTGCCGCTGCACGAGCGATGCCTGCACATTGCGTTGCGGGCGCCCGGCGGCGTTGCAGCCAGGCAAAGCCTGCGCTTGACACCTGTGGGATACTCACGGTCTGAGCGGGGCGGCTTTCTGGCGGCCACATTCCAGGTGCGCTGCGGCAACGCGCAGCGCCAGGTCCGGCTGGGCGCGCAGGGGCGCATCCGGATCTGCCGGCCCGGCGCCGATGCCGATTGCCAATGAGATCCAGCGGACGCGACCGGCATTGCCGCGGACCCATGACCATCCACGCTGTCCCCTGCCCGCCGTTTCACCCGACGCACTTTCAGGCCCGACTCGCCACACCATGTTCTCCGATTCCGACCACACCGCCATGGAGCAGGCCCTCGCACTCGCGGCGCGGGGCATGTTCACCACCACGCCCAACCCGCGCGTCGGCTGTGTCCTGATGAAGGATGGGCAGGTCATCGGCCAGGGCTACACCCAGCCGGCCGGCCAGGACCATGCCGAGATCCAGGCCATGAAGGACGCCATCGCGCATGGCCACGACCCCGCCGGCGCGACGGCCTACGTCACGCTGGAGCCGTGCAGCCACTTCGGGCGCACGCCGCCGTGCGCCGACGCGCTGGTCCGTGCCCGCATCGCGCGCGTGGTGGCGGCCATGGAGGACCCGAATCCGAGCGTGTCCGGGCGTGGCCTGCAGCGGCTGCGCGACGCGGGCATCGACGTCCGCTGCGGCTTGCTGGAAAAGGAAGCGCGCGATCTCAATATCGGCTTTGTCTCGCGGATGACGCGCGGCCTGCCCTGGGTGCGCGTCAAGCTGGCGGCATCGCTGGACGGCGGCACGGCGCTGCACGACGGCACCAGCCAGTGGATCACGGGCCAGGCCGCGCGCGACGACGGGCACTTCTGGCGCGCGCGCGCCTGCGCCATCCTGACCGGCATCGGCACGGTCCGCGACGACAACCCCGCGCTGACCGTGCGGGCAATTCCCACGCCGCGCCAGCCGCAGCGTGTGCTCGTCGACTCCCGGCTCGAAGTGCCGCTGGACGCCCAGATCCTGCACCGCGATACCGGTGAGTTCGCCAAACCCGTGCTGGTGTTCTGCGCCGTGGAAGACCGCGCCCGCCAGCGCGCGCTGGAGGATCGCGGGGCCGAGGTCGTGGTGCTGCCCAACCGCCACGGCAAGGTCGAACTGCGCCGCATGCTGGAAGTCCTGGGCCAGCGCGGCATCAACGAACTGCACGTGGAGGCGGGGTTCAAGCTCAACGGTTCGCTGATTCGCGAGCGTTGTGCGGACGAACTGCTGCTCTACCTCGCACCGCGGCTGCTCGGCGATGCCCAGGGCATGTTCAACCTGCCGCCGCTGGCCCGCCTGGACGACGCGGTGCCGTTCCGCTGGCACGAAATCCAGCAGATCGGCGACGACCTGCGCCTGATCGCCCGCCGCGAGGACAGCATGGACTGACCCCGGCCGCGCGATCCGCATCGCGCCCCGAATCCAAGCCATCAACGCATTCAGACAAAGGCAAGCATGTTTACAGGCATTGTGGCGGCCGTCGGCCGCATCGAATCCGTTTCCCCGCTCGGCGACGCCGATGCGGGCGTCCGCCTGCGCGTGGCCGCCGGCGACCTGGACCTGTCCGACGTGGGCATCGGCGACAGCATCGCCATCCAGGGCGCCTGCATGACGGTCGTGACGCTCGCGGTTGGCCACTTCGACGTGGACGTGTCCCGCGAATCGCTGGACAAGACCGTCGGGCTCGACCAGCCCGGGCGCGTCAATCTGGAGAAAGCGCTACGCCTGGCAGACCGTCTCGGCGGGCACCTCGTGTCCGGTCACGTCGACGGGCTGGGCGAAGTGGTCCGCTTTGCCCCGGTCGGCGAATCGCACGAACTGCGCATCCGCGCCCCGCGCGAGCTGGGTCGCTACCTGGCGTACAAGGGGTCGGTGGTGGTCAACGGCGTGTCGCTGACCGTCAACAGCGTCAGCGACGAGGCCGATGGCTGCGAGTTCTCGATCAACCTGATTCCGCATACCGTGGAAGTGACCACGCTCAACGAACTGGCCGCCGGCAAGCGCGTGAACCTGGAGATCGACCTGATCGCGCGCTACGTCGAACGGATGCTGTCAGCCGCGGACGCCGACGCCAAGCGCTGATCAGGCATCGGACGGACCGGACGGCAAGAACCGCGGCGCCCCGAGGGTGTCGAGCGTACCGTCCGCCTGCTCGACGAACAGCCCGCGCGCCACATTGTGCGGATGCCGGGCGGCTTCGGCGATGCTGAGCACTGGCGCGTAGCAGACGTCCGTGCCACCGAGCAGGCTGTCCCAGTGGGCGCGCGGCTGGCTCAGGAACCGGGCCGCAAAGCGCTGCTTCAGCGCCGGCCAGGCCGCGTGGTCGTACTGACTGGCCGGGTCGACGTCGTCGAAGCCGAGCTTCTGCAGCAGCAGCGCGTAGAACTGGGGTTCCAGCGCGCCGATGGTGACAAAGCCACCGTCGGCGCAGGCGTAGACATCGTAGAACGGCGAAGCGTGGAACGGGCTCGGCGCCGGGCCGTCGAGCTGGCCATTGTTGCGGACCCACAGCGCGATGCTGCCGAGCATGCCGACCATGTCGACGATGGCCGCGTCCACCACGCGCCCGCGTCCGGTGGCGCGGGCGTCGAGCATCGCGCAGACCATGCCGAAGGCCAAGCCCAGCGCGCCGCCGGCGTCGCCCAGGACCGTCGGCGGGGTGATCGGCGCCTGGCCGGGCCGGGCCGACAGGGACAACATTCCGGTCAGCGCCACGTAGTTCAGATCGTGCCCGGCGGTCTGTGCGAGCGGGCCGGCCTGGCCCCAGCCGGTCATCCGGCCGTAGGCCAGCCGAGGGTTCCGGGCGGCGCAATCGGCCGGGCCAAGGCCCAGCCGCTCCATCACGCCGGGCCGGTTGCCTTCGATCAGGCCGTCGGCGGCGGCCACCAGGCGCATCGCCTCGGCGTGGTCGGCCGGCTGCTTGAGGTCCAGCAACACGATGGTCTTGCCGCGCCGCAGCGGGCTGGGCTTGTCGCCGCCGAGCTGGTTGGCCACGGCGCCGCGCTGGGGCCGGGCCACGACTGTCACCTCGGCGCCCATGTCGGCCAGCATCCGGCCGGCCAGCGGTCCGGGCCCCAGGCCCTCGAATTCGACGATGCGGATGCCCTGCAATGGCGGCTTCATGCGCAAACTCCCGGCCGGTCAGTCCCGGCGATGGCTGGCGTGCGGCGACGCGACCCTATCGATATGCCGCCGAATCCACTTGGACGCAACCCGGGCCAACCCGCCCCCCGGGGCCCGGCGGCACGGCTTGCGAACGGGGCGATGGGGGGCGGCATGTCGTACAATAGCGGCCTTGATTTCGCCGGTATCGCGGCATCCGCGCCGGCCTGCCCGCCTGATTGCTCGCATTCCGCATCCCCGCCTGCCACTGAACGCCGCCCCAAGCCATGACAATCGCCCGTACTGAAGACATCATCGCCGACATCCGCGCCGGCCGCATGGTCATCCTCGTCGACGAGGAAGACCGCGAGAACGAGGGCGACCTGGTGCTGGCGGCCGATTTCGTCACGCCCGAGGCGATCAACTTCATGGCCAAGTACGGCCGCGGCCTGATCTGCCTGACGCTGACCGCCGAACGCTGCCGCCAGCTGGAGCTGTATCCCATGGTGTCGCGCAACGGCACGGTGCATGGCACGAACTTCACGGTGTCGATCGAGGCCGCCGAAGGCGTGACCACCGGCATCTCGGCCGCCGACCGCGCCCGTACGGTGCAGGCGGCGGTGGCGCGCGACGCCAGGGCGTCGGACCTGGTGCAGCCCGGCCACATCTTCCCGCTGACTGCCCAGCCCGGCGGCGTGCTGATCCGCGCCGGCCACACCGAGGCCGGCTGCGACCTGGGCGCGCTGGCCGGCCTGACCCCGGCGGCCGTGATCTGCGAGATCATGAAGGACGACGGCACGATGGCGCGCCTGCCCGACCTGGTCGAGTTCGCGCGCGAGCACGATCTGAAGATCGGCACGATTGCCGACCTGATCCACTACCGCAGCCGCACCGAGAGCATCATCGAACGCGTGGGCGAGCGCGACATGCAGACGCCGTGGGGCCAGTTCCGCAGCGTGATGTACCGCGACAAGGCGTCGGGCCGCGCGCACCTGGCCTTCGTGAAGGGCCAGCCGCACCCCGAGCAGGAAACGCTGGTGCGCGTGCACGAGCCGCTGTCGGTGCTGGACCTGCTCGAAGCCAGCCGCACCACCCATTCGTGGAGCGTGCCGGCCGCGCTGGAAGTGCTGCACGGCGCCGAGCGCGGCGTGGTGGTGCTGCTGAACTGCGGCGACGCCCCCGAGCAGTTGTTCGAACAATTCGCGGCGCTGGACGCCCCGCAGGAACGTCCGCGCCGCAAGCCGGACCTGCGCACCTACGGCGTGGGCGCCCAGATCCTGCGCGATGTGGGCGTGGGCAAGATGCGGGTGCTGGGCTCGCCGGGCAAGATGCCCAGCATGACCGGCTACGACCTGGAAATCGTCGGCTGCCAGCCCATGGAAGGCGAGCCGGCCTGCGACTGATCGGCCGGGCGGCCTCTGTCCCGCCCGCCATACGGCATCACACGGCATGACGCGGCATCGGCCCCAACCCGCCGGTGCCTGACCCCAACAACGGAGAAATGACAATGGATCACGGCTTCTACGAGAGCAACCTCGACGGTGAAGGCCTGCGCATCGGTATCGTGCAGGCGCGCTTCAACGAGCCCGTCTGCGACGAACTGCGCGAAGCCTGCACGGCCGAGCTGGAAAAGCTGGGCGTCGAAGGCGAGGACACGCTGCTGGTGACCGTGCCGGGCGCGCTGGAAGTGCCGCTGGCCCTGCAGAAGATGGCCGAGAGCGGCCAGTTCGACGCGCTGATCGCGCTGGGCGCCGTGGTGCGCGGCGAGACCTACCACTTCGAACTGGTCTCGAACGAATCGGGCGCCGGCATCACGCGCGTGGGGCTGGATTTCAACGTGCCCATCGCCAACGGCATCCTGACTGTCGACACCGACGCGCAGGCCCATGCCCGCACCCGCGAGAAAGGCCGCGACTGCGCCCGGACCGCCGTGGAAATGGCCAACCTGGTGGTGGCCCTGGATTCGCTGCGCGAGAACGATGGCGACGACGAAGACGACGAGGAAGATGATGAGTAATGCGCCCGACAACGGCGACGCGAACGACGTTGGCGCCAAGCCGGCCGGCGCGAAGCCCCGCACCGAACCGAAGGCCCCGCCCAAGAGCGCGCGCCGCCGGTCCCGGGAACTGGCCCTGCAGGGCCTGTACCAGTGGCTGCTGAATCGCAACGATATTGGTGCGATTCAGGCCCACCTGCATGACGCGCAAGGCTTCAACAAGGCCGACCGCGAGCATTTCGATGCGCTGCTGGGCGGCGCCGTGCGCGAGGAATCGCGCCTGACCGCCGCGTTCGAACCGTTCCTGGACCGTACGGTCGACGAACTGTCGCCGGTGGAGCGCGCCGCGCTGCTGGTGGGCAGCTACGAACTCGTGCATTGCCTGGACATCCCGTACAAGGTCGTCATCAACGAGGCCGTGGAGCTGACCAAGACCTTTGGCGGCGTCGAGGGCTACAAGTACGTGAACGGCGTGCTGGACAAGCTTGCCGCCCAGGTGCGCGCGGCCGAGGTGGCGGCGCGGCGCTGAGCATCGTCCTGGCGCCTGTCCGGGCATCGCCCGGCCGCCAGGTTGCCGTCCCGATAGTTGTTGCCTTCCGGCCGATGGCATCCGATGATGCCTGTTGACGCCCGTTGGCCGGCATGACACCCGCCCCGGCGGGTGTTTTCATTTGAACCGCTGATCTTTCGCCCTTCAGTCATGGACTACGCCCGCATTGCCACCGCTTCCCGCCTTGCCAACATCGAGGCCTTCCATGTGATGGAACTGGCCAAGCAGGCGGCCGAGCTGGAGCGGGCTGGTCGGCACATCATCCACATGGGGATTGGCGAGCCCGATTTCACGGCGGCGGCGCCGGTCGTCCACGCGGCCGAAGTGGCCATGCGGCGCGGCGTCACGCAGTACACGGGCGCGCTGGGCATCCACGCGCTGCGCGAGGCCATCGCCGGCTACTACAAGACCGCGTACGGGATCGACATTCCCGAGCGGCGCGTGATCGTGACGGCCGGGGCGTCGGGCGCGCTGCTGCTGGCGTGCGCGGTGCTGGTCGAGATTGGCGCCGAGGTGCTGATGCCCGACCCAAGCTATCCGTGCAACCGGCACTTCGTGGCGGCCTTCGACGGCCACGCCAAAATGATCCCGAGCGGCCCCGCCGAACGCTTCCAGCTCACCGCCGCCCAAGTGGCCGCCAACTGGGGCGAAAAAACGCGCGGCGTGCTGCTGGCGTCGCCCTCGAATCCCACGGGCACGTCGATCCTGCCGGACGAACTGAAGGCAATTCTGGCGGAAGTGCGAGAGCGCCGCGGCTTCGCGATCCTGGACGAGATCTACCAGGGCCTGTCGTACGACGCCCCGCCGGTCTCGGCCCTGTCGCTGGACGACAACGTGGTGACCGTCAACAGCTTCTCGAAGTACTTCAACATGACGGGCTGGCGGCTCGGCTGGCTGGTCGTGCCCGATGCGCTGGTCCCGGCCTTCGAGAAAGTGGCGCAGAACCTGTTTATCTGCGCGTCGGCCGTGGCCCAGCACGCGGCCGTGGCCTGCTTCTCGCCCGAGGCGCTGGCGATCTACGACGAGCGCAAGGCCGAGTTCCACCGCCGCCGCGACGCCATCCTGCCCGCACTGGAGGCCCTGGGCCTGCGCGTGCCGGTCAAGCCCGACGGCGCGTTCTACGTCTACGCCGACTGCCGCCACGTGAACCACCCCGCCGCCGGCAACGCCGACAAGCTGACGCAGGCCATCCTGCACGACGCCGGCGTGGTCATGGTGCCCGGCACCGATTTCGGCCCGCACACGGCCAACGACTACATCCGCATCTCGTATGCGACGTCGATGGCCAATATCGAGGAAGCGATGGACCGGATGCATCATTTCCTGCGATGAGACGGGTTGGCGGCCCCTGCGGCACCGGCGTCGTCATCGTCATCGCCAAATGAAAAAAGGCACCCCGAGGGGTGCCTTTCCTTTGCCTGCGCACTGGCGCGCTGGCGGGCCAGCCGTGGCGGGCCCGAGCGGGGATCAGGCCGCCTGTGCCGTGTTGCCCGATGCCTCGAGCTTCTCGCCGTTCTGGTGGTGCTCGGCCTGCGTCTTGTCGTCGCCGGCCGCCTTGGCGGTGGCCGTGTCGGCATTCGAGAGGCCCAGCAGGGCCCGCAGCCGCGCACGCTCGGCCAGCACCTTGGCGCCGTAGCCGCCGTCGGTATTGGTCGTGGCGCCCACGTAGTACTTCAGGCCGCCTTCGATCGTACCGGCGCGGGCGATGCAGTCCTTCAGCACCAGCGCGCCGATCTTGATGTTGGCGTACGGGTTCAGGGCCGCGGTCACGCCGCCCACCGCCTCGTACTTGTCCTGGTGGACCTTGGTCATCACCTGCATCAGGCCCTGCGCACCGACACCGCTTTCGGCGTACGGGTTGAAGCTCGACTCGATCGCGATCACGCCCAGGATCAGCAGCGGATCGATGCCAACCTCGCGGCCGGTCATGTAGGCCGCCTTGACCAGTTGCGCGGTCGCCTGCGTCGCCACGCGATACTTGCGGGCGATGTAGTCGGCCACGGCCGCCTGCTCACGGGCGGACCCGAGGGCGCTCGTGTTGCGGGCGTCCAGCGCCACGCGCTGCACCGGAATCTGGGCAGCCAGGTGCGCCACCGACGGTACCTTGCCGGCCGGCGTCTGGCTCCACTCGTCCACGCCCGACACGGTCGGCAGGCCCTTGGCCTTGACCGGGGTCGTGGCCAGCAGGCGCGCGGCGGCCGCATCGGCAGACATCGACGGCACGGGCGTGCTTGCCACGGCGTTGATCGTGCTGACCGCCTGCGCGTTGGCCACGGCGGCGTCCACCAGCACGGCAGGCGCTTCGTTGCCCGCCAGCGCGCCGGCCAGCGAGGTGCGCCATTGCTGGCTGACGGTGAGGGTGACCGCTGCGGCCACCGACAGCACCCCGAGGCTGTTCAGGGTGTACTTCAAGGTTGTGCGGCCGCCGCGCAGCAACGCGCGGCCTGCCACCGGATGGGCCAGACGCACTTGCAGTGCGCGGCTCACACCGGGTACCGGCTGTCTGAAGCGGACCTGCAATGCCCGCCCGATGCCGGGAAGATGAAGGGTTTTCCAACCGCTCATGCTTACCTCCATCCGTCGCCCGCTGCGCGCGCCCGACAACTGCGCGTGCCCGATCTCAACGTATTCAAGTAAGGATGCTGCGCCACCTAGCAGGGGTGTCCAAGCATCTGTTGGCGGGCGCTCCCCATGCGCCCAACGAGAAACAGGGTACAGCTTGGGGAGCCGCACCCTGCCACGAATCACTCAATACGACCCCAGCCTCCCGCCGGGGGACCGCGCGCCGGGCACCTCGGAGGGGCCGCTTGGCTGGCGGTCGATGGGGACATGTCGACGCTGCTTTTTTCGCTGGCACCTCTTGACAGCAGGCGCCCGGCTATGTTGCAACGCAACACCCCACAGAGCAGACCGGATTGTAGGAACGCTTTTATAACCCGTCAAGCATAAGAACTCGAAAAATTACTACTTCAAGCAATATGTAACAATGACTTTTACAGCACCCCGCGACAAGTCAGTTTCCCGGAATCGCAGGCCCGACCTAGCCTCGCAAATGTCTGGACAAAGGCCCGAACTCGTAACTTGCTTACAATTTCCTGGCGCATTTCGACACGATTTTTTTGCGCCGTTGAGGCCGCGTGTGTATCGTCACACACACCTCATCCGCCCGTCCTGCCATGGCGCGGCGCCACATCCCGAACCAAAATCACCATGCAATACAAAGATTTACGCGATTTCATCGGCCAGCTCGAACAGCGGGGCGACCTGCGCCGCGTGACCGCGCCGGTATCGCCGAACCTGGAGATGACCGAGATCTGCGACCGCCTGCTGCGCGCCAACGGCCCGGCGGCCCTGTTCGAGGCGCCGCGCCGTGACGATGGGGATATCTATAAAGTACCTGTTCTGGCAAATCTGTTCGGGACGACACAAAGAGTGGCACTGGGCATGGGCGCGTCCACGCTGGAGGACCTGCGCGACATCGGCCGCGTGCTGTCCGCGCTCAAGGAGCCCGAGCCGCCGCGCGGCCTGAAGGAAGCCGGCAAGCTGTTCACGCTGGTCAAGTCAGTCTGGGACATGGCGCCCAAGCGCGTCAGCAGCCCGGCTTGCCAGGAGATCGTCTGGGAGGGCAACGACGTCGACCTGGCGCGTCTGCCGATCCAGACCTGCTGGCCCGGCGACGCCGCCCCGCTCATCACCTGGGGCCTGGTCGTGACCAAGGGCCCGCACAAGAAGCGCCAGAACCTGGGCATCTATCGCCAGCAGGTGATCAGCCGCAACCAGGTGATCATGCGCTGGCTGGCGCATCGGGGCGGCGCACTCGATTTCCGCGAGCACGCGCTGGCCAACCCCGGTCAGCCGTTTCCGATCGCCGTGGCGCTGGGCGCCGACCCGGCGACGATCCTCGGCGCCGTGACGCCCGTGCCCGACACGCTGTCCGAATACCAGTTCGCCGGCCTGCTGCGCGGCAGCCGCACCGCGCTGGCAAGCTGCCTGACGCCGACGCTAGGCGAGCTGTCGGTGCCGGCAACGGCCGAGTTCGTGCTCGAAGGCCATATCCAGCCCGATCCGAACCATCCGTCGGGCTACCAGCACGCGCTGGAAGGTCCCTACGGCGACCACACCGGCTACTACAACGAGCAGGACTGGTTCCCGGTCTTCACGATCGACCGCATCACGATGCGGCGCGACCCGATCTACCACTCGACCCACACCGGCAAGCCGCCCGACGAGCCGGCCGTGCTGGGCGTGGCGCTCAACGAGGTGTTCGTCCCGCTGCTGCAGAAGCAATTCCCGGAAATCACCGATTTCTACCTGCCGCCCGAAGGCTGCAGCTATCGCATGGCCGTGGTGCGGATGAAGAAGCAGTACGCCGGCCACGCCAAGCGGGTGATGTTCGGCGTATGGAGCTTCCTGCGGCAGTTCATGTACACCAAGTTCATCATCGTGGTGGACGACGACATCGACGCCCGCGACTGGAAGGAGGTGATCTGGGCCATCACCACGCGCGTGGACCCGACCCGCGACACCGTGATGGTGGACAACACGCCGATCGACTATCTCGACTTCGCCTCGCCGGTGTCCGGGCTGGGCTCGAAGATGGGCATCGACGCCACCGACAAGTGGCCCGGCGAGACCACCCGCGAATGGGGCACGCCGATCCAGATGGACCCGGCCGTCAAGACCCGCGTCGACGCCATCTGGGGCACGCTGTTCGAAGCCGGCAAGTAGCCCGGCAGCCACTGCGGCGGTCCGCTATCATCTGCGGACCGCCCAACACTCTCATGGCCCGCGTCAGACGGGCTGCGGAGGAGACCCATGACCCAGGCAGGGACACTGATGTGGACGCCGTCCGCGGCGTTCGCCCATGGCAGCCAGCTGGCCGCCTTCATGGCATGGCTGCGCCGCGAGCGCGCGCTGGACTTTGCCGACTACGCCAGCCTCTGGCAGTGGTCGGTGACCGATATCGAGGCGTTCTGGCAAGCCATCGTCGACTATTTCGACGTCCGCTTCGACACGCCGCCCCGCGCCGTGCTGGCCGCGCGCACCATGCCCGGCGCGCGCTGGTTCGAAGGCGCCACGCTGAACTACGTGCAGCAGGTGTTCCGCCATACCGGCGCGGGCGCAGACCGCCAGCGCACCGCCATCCGCCATGCCGGCGAGGCGCAGCCGCTGGCCGACATCAGCTGGGCCGCGCTGGAAAGCCAGGTCGCCTCGCTGGCGCATGCGCTGCGGCAGATGGGTGTGGCGCGCGGCGACCGCGTGGCCGGCTATCTGCCCAACATCCCCGCCACGACCATCGCGTTCCTGGCCACCGCCAGCATCGGGGCGATCTGGTCCGGCTGCGCGCCGGACATGGGCCAGGTGGCCGTGATCGACCGGTTCCGGCAGATCGAGCCCAAGGTGCTGATCGCCGTGGACGGCTACCGCTACGGCGGCAAGGACTATGACCGCGCGCCGGTGATAGCCGACCTGGTGACCGCCCTGCCCTCGCTGACCGATATCGTGATCGTCCCGTCCATCGGCAGCGACGTCGCCGTGCCGCCGCGCCTGCGCCGCCACGCCTGGGCCGACGCCATCGCCCACGACGTGCCGCTGCAGGTGGACCCTGTGCCGTTCGACCACCCGCTGTGGATCGTCTACTCGTCCGGCACCACGGGCATGCCGAAGCCGATCGTCCACGGCCACGGCGGCATCGTGATCGAGCAGTTGAAGCTGATGGCGTTCCACAACAACCTCGGCCCCGACGACGTGTTCCACTGGTACAGCAGCAGCGGCTGGATCATGTGGAACGCCCAGGTGGCCGGCCTGTTGCTCGGCACGACGATTGCGCTGTACGACGGCAACCCCGCCTGGCCCGACGCGGGCGTGCTCTGGCGCTTCGTCGACGACGCCCGCGTGACGATGTTCGGCGCCGGCGCGGCGTTCTTCGCCAACTGCATGAAGGCCGGCGTGGAACCGGCGCGGATTGCCGATGTGTCGCGGCTGCGCGGCATCGGCTCCACGGGCTCGCCGCTGTCCGAGGACGCCTATGCCTGGATCTACGGCCACGTCCGCGACGACGTGTGGCTGGCGCCGATGTCGGGCGGCACGGACTTCGCCGGGTCGTTCGTGGCCGGCTGCCCGATGCTGCCGGTCTACGCGGGCGAGATGCAGTGCCGCTGCCTGGCCGCCAAGGTGGAAGCGTTCGACGACCACGGCCACGCACTGATCGACGAGGTCGGCGAACTGGTCTGCACCGAGCCGATGCCGTCGATGCCGCTGTTCCTCTGGGGCGACGTCGACGGCAAACGCTATCGCGACAGCTATTTCGACGTCTACCCGCAGGCGTGGCGGCATGGCGACTGGATCCGCATCACGCCGCGCGGCGGCGCGGTGATCTACGGCCGGTCCGACGCCACGATCAACCGCCACGGCATCCGCATGGGCACCAGCGAGCTGTACCGCGTGGTGGAGGAACTGCCCGAGGTGCTCGACAGCATGGTGGTGGACCTGGAATACCTGGGCCGCGAATCGTACATGCCGCTATTCGTGGTGCTGCGCGAGGGCCGCGTTCTCGACGACACGCTGCGCGAGACGATGCGGGCGCGCATCCGGGCCGCGCTGTCGTCGCGCCACGTGCCGAACGAGATCGTCCAGGTTCCCGGCGTGCCGCGCACACTGTCCGGCAAGAAGATGGAAGTGCCGGTCAAGAAGCTGCTGCTGGGCCACGCGCCGGACAAGATCGCCAATCCCGACGCGATGGCCAATCCGGACTGCCTGCCGTGGTACTTCGCCTACGCGGCCGACTATCTGGCGCGGCAGCCGCGCGTGGCATGAGGGGCGTGGGTGGCGCGGGTGGCGGCTCGGGGCTCAGCGGTCCACGTCCAGTTCGCTGATCTCGCCGGGTTCGTCGCGCGCGCCGCGAATCCAGTCCTGCAGCTCCGGCATGGCCAGGATCGTCTTGCAGAACGCCACCAGCGGCGGCTCCAGCTTCACGCCGTAGGTGACAAACCGGGTGACCACTGGCGCGTACATCGCATCGGCCATCGTGCGCTGCGCGCCAAACAGGTATGGCCCGCCGTAGCGGTCCAGGCATTCGGTCCAGATCGTCGAGATCCGGTCGATATCGGCCTGCGCCCGCGACCACACCTTGAGCCCGGGGAAATGCCCCTTCAGGTTCATCGGCAACGCGGCGCGCATGGCGGCAAACCCCGAATGCATCTCGCCGCAGATGGCGCGGCAGTGCGCGCGGGCGGCCAGATCGGCGGGCAGCAGCCGCGCTTCCGGCCGGATCTCGTTGAGGTATTCGCCGATGGCCAGCGTGTCCCAGACCGTCACGCCCTCGTGGCGCAGGCACGGCACCAGGAACGAGGGCGAGAGCAGCAGAATCTCGGCACGCACCGCGGGATCGTCCGGCGTCACCAGCACCTCCTCGAACTCCAGCCCCGCGAACCTGGCCAGCAGCC
This sequence comes from Cupriavidus pauculus, assembly GCF_003854935.1. Taxonomy (NCBI): domain Bacteria; kingdom Pseudomonadati; phylum Pseudomonadota; class Betaproteobacteria; order Burkholderiales; family Burkholderiaceae; genus Cupriavidus; species Cupriavidus pauculus. Next base: position 1,675,908 of record NZ_CP033969.1, on the reverse strand, counting down.
AGCCCCGCAGCGACCACGATGAATAGGTCTTGCTGCTGATCGTCAGCGTCGTCTTGCCCATCCTCTCTCCTCCGCCCAGCCCTGGGCGCGATGGTTCGCTTGCAGTATCGGCGGCCCGTCGCCGTTTCGCCAGCGTGCACCGTGGCTGTGCGCGGCGGGTGGTCTGGCGGCTGCCGAAGTGCCGCAAAGTTCACACATTGCGCTTGGGTTGGCGCGGCGCAGACATCGGTCGTCCTGCGTTCGCAACCCGCATGCCACCTCGCCGGGCGCTGCCGGATTGCGCTACGCTCCAGCTTTCCCTTTGCGCGCGCGGCCACGATGACCATCACACAGCGTTTCCAGGGCCAGGACCTGCTCCGCGTCGGCCACGACGACAACTTTCTGCTGCTGGCCCCGGCCCACGGCGGACGCCTGGTCCGCTGGGTCTGCCGCGACGAGGACATCCTCTACTGGCCCGACAACGCCGACTGGTCGCGCGTCGCCAAGGTACGCGGCGGCAACCCGCTGCTGTTCCCGTTCATCGGCCGCCATTTTGTCGACGGCGAGGCCGGCAAATGGCGCGACGGCGCCGGCGCCGTCCACGACCTACCCCAGCATGGCTTCGCCCGCGACCTGCCCTTCGACGTATCGGCCCTCTCCGATGAAGCGGTCAGCCTGTCGCTACACGCGTCCGACGCCACACAGCCAGGCTACCCCTTCAAATTCGTCTTCACGGTCACCTACCGACTCATACCGGACGGCCTGGCGGTGACGCTGCATACCCGGAACACCGGCAGCACCCCGCTCCCCTATTACGCCGGCCACCACTTCTACTTCGCCCTGCCCCACCAGGCGCGCAGCCAGAGCCGCCTCGCGCTGCCGACATCGACGCGCGTCCGCCAGCAAGCTGATGGCAGCCTGACACCGCCCGAAAGCGGCGAGCCCGGCTACGCCCTGGACGACCCCCGCCTGCAGGACACCTTCCACGTGCTGCAGCACGCGACGGCACCCACACGGCTCGAACTCCCAGGCCGCCGCATCAACCTGGACCTCGACATCGAAGGCTCGACACCATGGTACGCAGTGACCACGTGGACGGAACGAGACGATTCTGATTTTTACTGCGTGGAGCCATGGCTGGGTTTGCCAAATGCGATTCACCATGGCAAGGGGCTGCGTTGGGTGGCGCCAGGGGCGGAGGAGTCGGCGAGCTGCCGGGTGATGGTGGGATAGCGGCACCAGTGCGCCGAGTCAGTACCGACACAATTCCGCATGTGATCGGACACCTAATTTAACAACGCATCGGGCCAATCCGCGCCACAATCGTGGCTGGCATGAAGCGTATGGAGGGTCGCATGCGGTGCGAAGGCAAGTGGATGGACGGCGGTACGACTAGTGGGCGGACGGGCGCGAGTACCGCGGTCTTTGGAGCGCTAGACGCCCTGGACAAGCGCCTCGTCCGGATCGACGCCAACCTCGAAGTCATGGACGATCGGCTGCGCAGCGTCGAGAACCGGGTCGAACGGATCGAAGAGCGCGTGATCTTTACCGCGACCAAGGCGGACGTACTGCAGTGCCAGACCGACGTCTACCGCGCCATCAACATGCAGACCTGGCGGCTGGTGACCTTCGTTTCGGGCTTCGGCGCGCTGCTGACCGCGGCGACGTTCTATATCGCGCGGTCCGTCCCTTGACGGCATGGGTGCCGGCGACTTTGCCGCAACTGGCATGAGGCCCCTGGGCAACCATGCTACAATCCGCCCCCAGTAAGCCATAGCGGGCGTCGTATAATGGCCATTACCTTAGCTTCCCAAGCTAAAGACGTGGGTTCGATTCCCATCGCCCGCTCCAGTTCTCACCTGACAAGCCGCCCTGGCACCCGGTCGAAGGATGACCGGTAGACTGCCCGGCGGTTTTTTGTTGCCATGCTTCCCCAAGACACGCATACCGACACGCTGCCCGGCGACGATGCCGACGGCGCCAGCGGAACTCCCGCAGACGCTTCCAGCGCTCCCACCCAGCCCGGCGAAGGGGTCGCGCACCCGCGCCGCATCCGGTCGTTCGTGCGGCGGGCCGGCCGGACGTCGACCGGACAACAGCGCGCCATCGACGACCTGGGCCCGCAGTTCATCGTGCCCTACCGCCCCGAACCGCTGGACTGGACGGCCACCTTCGGCCGCCAGGCGCCGTCGATCCTTGAAATTGGCTTTGGGATGGGTGAGACGACCGCGCATATCGCCGGCCTGCGTCCGGACGACAACTTCCTTGGCTGCGAGGTACATGAGCCGGGCGTCGGGGCGCTGCTGAAGCTGATCGGCGAGCGGGACCTACAGAACGTGCGCATCATGAACCACGATGCCGTCGAGGTGATTGCGCACATGCTGACTGAGCAGTCACTGGACGGCGTGCATATCTTTTTCCCCGACCCGTGGCACAAGAAGCGCCACAACAAGCGCCGGCTGGTGCAGCCGCCGCTGGTCAAGCTGCTGGCCAGCCGACTCAAGCCGGGCGGCTACTTCCATTGCGCCACGGACTGGGAGGAGTACGCGCACCAGATGGTCGAGGTGCTGTCGGGCGAACCCACGCTGGTGAATACGTCGCAGGCGCCGGGTGGCTTTGCCGAACGGCCGGAGTACCGTCCGGTGACGAAGTTCGAGAAGCGTGGCTTGCGGCTGGGCCACGGGGTCTGGGACGTCGTGTTCCGCAAGGCGTAAAAAAAAGGGGCCGGATCGGCCCCTTTTTCATGGGTGGTGCGTTTCGGCGCGCCTCAAGCGTGCCACGACACCAGCCCGGTCCACGCCGTCAGCAGCACGATAATCCCGAAAGCAATCCGGTACCACGCAAACGGCTTGAAATCGTGCGTGGCGACGAATCGCAGCAGCCAGCGCACGCACAGGAACGCGGACAGGAACGCGAACACGAAGCCGATCGCAAAAACGCCAAGATCGTCGGCCGACAGCACGGCGCGCGCCTTGTAGAGTTCGTACACCGTGGCGCCGAAGATCACGGGGATGGCCAGGAAGAACGAAAACTCGGTCGCCACTTGCCGTGACAGGCCGAACAGCATCCCGCCGATGATGGTCGCGCCCGACCGCGACGTGCCGGGCACCAGCGCGAAGCACTGGGCGGCGCCCACCTTGAGCGCATCGCGCCACGTCAGGTCGTCGATCGATTCGATGCGCGGCGCGCCGGCCTTGGCCGCTTCCAGCAGCGCGTTGCCCTGCGGATGCGACACCATGCCCCGCCGCGCCTCGCGCCATTCGGCCCAGAGGATCACCACGCCGCCGACGATGAACGCCATCGCCACCGAGATCGGGTTGAACAGATGTGCCTTGATCCATTTGCCGAACACGAACGCCAGCACGATGGCCGGCAGCGTGGCCACGATCACGTTGATGGCAAACCGTTGCTGCTTCGGGTCGGACGCCAGGCCACCCAGCGCCGCGCCAATGCGGCGACGGAATTCCCAGCAGACCGCCAGGATGGCGCCGAACTGGATCACGATCTCGAAGATCTTGCCCTTCTCGTCGTTGAAATCGAGCAGTTGCCCGGCGAGGATCAGGTGCCCGGTGCTGGAAATGGGAAGAAACTCGGTCAGTCCTTCGACGATGCCGAGAATGACGGCCTTGAGGGCAAGTGCAATATCCATATGGACTCGAAAAAGTACGTGCGAAAGGCGGTCTGACCCGCCCGCGATGCCGGGCACCGCAATATTGTTGATCTGGATTTACGGCCGATTGATCTTGACGTTGATACCGTCGGGCAGGACCGTGATTGTACCGGGCTCCACGCTCGTGCCGGCCAGCCGCAGTTGCTCCGGCTTGAACGTATAGAGCGGGTATCCCTGCAGCAGCTGCTCGGACAACAACCCGCCCAGCGCATTGAGCTGCCGCGAGAACTGGCCCGGCAGCCCCTGCACGTCGAACTGCTTGACCTCGGGGTCCTGCAGGACCAGCGAGTGCGTGGGCGGGTCGTAGCGCAGCGCGCTGTCCAGCGCAAAGCGGCCGGTCAGCGGCTGGCGGAAGAACAGCCGGTTGTCGATGGTCGCGTCGAAGCTCACCAGCACCCGGTTGCGGGGGCTATCGAGCACCAGTTGCGGATTGGCCAACTGGATGTCGAACACTTCCATATAGCGCTTGTTGAACGGAAACTTCCGCGCCAGCGCATCCTGCAACTGGCTCTGCGAGAACGTGTACTCGCTGCGGAAGACGCTGCAGCCGGCCAGCCATCCCGCGCCGGCCAGCGCGGCCAAGCCCGTTGCGGCCAGCCAGCGCCGGCGCGTCATTGCGATCATGCATGCTTCTCCATCTGGGGCGGGACGTCAGGCGGCCAGCGCACCGGGCGCCGTCGCCTGCTCCAGCCGGGTCAGCCACACCAGGGCCGCTTCCCGCGAATCGCCACACATCTCGGCCGACGGCCGCAGGCCGCCGCAGAACGCGGGGCGCTCGGGACGGCCAAAAACCGCGCAGCGCATGTCCGGCATCAGCTGGACGCACCGCTGCCCGGCCGGCTTGCCATCGGGCATGCCCGGCAGGGGCGACGTGATGGACGGGGCGATGCAACACGCGCCACAGCCATCGCGGCAGGTGGGTTCAGACTGGCAGGACATGGTGAAGGTTTCAGTGGCGGATGCCGACAATAGCGGCAGCGCAGTCGCGCGGCCGAGGCGTCATTGTGCCTGAGCGGGCGCGGCCGACCTGCAACAAAGGGCAACATGCGTGCGATACCGCACTTTCACCGTTCGTCGCACGCCGCTTGACGCGCCCGGATCGGCCCCCTACATTACTGACCGACAAGTTATTTAATGCCGCGGCAACCCGTGCGCCGCCTGTCCCGTGACCCCTGCCCTGCCCAAGAAAGACGCCGACACCCGCCGATGGAGCCGCCGCAAGGCCGCGCGCCCGCAGGAACTGGTGGCCGCCGCGCTGACCCTGTTCGTCGAGCGCGGCTATGCCGCGACGCGGCTCGAAGACGTGGCGGCCGCGGCCGGGGTGTCCAAGGGCACCGTCTACCTGTACTTCGCCAACAAGGAAGAGCTGTTCAAGACCGTGGTGCGCGAAAACATGGTGCTGGCGCTGGCCAAGGGCACCGAGGTGGTCGACACCTTCCAGGGCTCCACGCCCGAACTGCTGCGCGAGTTGCTGCTGGGATGGTGGGGCCTGATCGGCGCCACGCCGGTGGCCGGGCTGACCAAGCTGATCATCGCCGAATCGGGCAATTTCCCCGACATTGCCCAGTTCTACCAGGACGAGGTCATGGGCCCGGGCGACGAACTGTTCGCCCGCGTGCTGGCGCGCGGCGTGGCGCGGGGCGAGTTCCGCGAAGTGCCGGCCAATCCGACCACGACGCTGCTCTGCGCCCCGCTGGTGTTCCTGATGTTGTGGCGCAGCGCGTTCAGCCAGTTGAACGTGCCGGCCATCGACCCGGATGCCTTTGTCGACCAGTTGCTGCAGGTGCTGCTGTTCGGCCTGACAACCGGCACGTCGCGCGATACCCCGCTGCCGGCGCCGCAGGGCCCGTTCATCTGGGAGAAGATACGCGACGAACTGAACGCCGAGCGGGCGGCTACGGCATTGCAGGACACCGCCGAAGACGACACCGAACCCGCCCGGCCATGAATACCCCCTCGCCCGCCCCGCCCCCGCGTGCCGCCACGCAACGATAACGGTTTGTAAACATGCCAGCCGGGCCCGCAGGGGTAAAATAGCGGGCTTTTGCGTAACATCCCGGCCAGCCGCGGCAGCGCGCCCGGCCGGGACACAGCAAACCCGGCATCACTCGACACAACAGCGCTGACGGCAAGGCTTACCGGCCGGCCGCGCCACCCCGCAAGCATCTGGAAGGAAAGGCAAGATGGATCTCGAAAAAGCCCGATTCAACATGATCGAACAGCAAATCCGCCCGTGGGACGTGCTGGACCAGGAAATCCTGGACCTGCTGGCCGTGGTCAAGCGGGAAGCGTTCGTGCCGCAGGCGTACGCCGCACTGGCTTTCGTCGACATGGAAATCCCGCTGCCGGGCGGCGAGAACATGATGCCCCCGCGCGTGGAAGCCCGCGTCCTGCAGGACCTGAACGTGCGCAAGCACGAGAACGTGCTGGAAATCGGCGCCGGGTCGGGCTACATGGCCGCGCTGCTGGCCAACCGCGCCCGCCACGTGCTGACCGTCGACATCCGCCCCGAACTGGTGGCCCTGGCGCGCCAGAACCTGGCCAACGCCGGCGTGACCAACGTGGAAGTGGCCGAAGGCAACGCCGCCGACGGCTGGGCCGTGGCCGCGCCGTACGACGTGATCTGCATCTCCGGCTCGATGCCCGAGCTGCCGCAGTCGATCCTGTCGCAGGTCAAGGTGGGCGGCCGTATCGCCGCCATCGTCGGCACGGCGCCGGTCATGGAAGCGCGGATCATCACGCGCGTGTCCGAGACCGCGTACCAGGTGGTGAACGTGTTCGAGACGCTGGCCAAGCCGCTGCAAGGCGCCGCGCAGCCGTCGCGCTTCAAGTTCTGAACCGGAGCCAGCCATGCAGGTGATTACCGCCCCCGAACTGGCGCAGTGGCTGGCCGATGCCAGCCGCGCCAAGCCGGTGCTGCTGGACGTGCGCGAGGATCTGGAGATCCGCACGGCCGCCATGCCCGGCATCACGCATATCCCGATGGGCCAGATTCCGGCCCGTCTGAATGATCTTGACGAAGACGCCGAGATCGTCTGCATCTGCCACCACGGCGCGCGCAGCATGCAGGTCGCCAGCTTTCTGGAGCGCCAGGGCTACGCGAAGGTCTACAACCTGACCGGCGGCATCCACGCGTGGTCGACCCAGGTCGATCCGTCCGTTCCGCAGTACTGATCCGGACCCGGTGCCGGCCCGTTCCGGGGCGGCACCGGGCCACCGCGCCGCATCCCGCCTGTCCGCCGTACCCGCCGTACCCGCAGTTCTTGCAGCACGCCGTACCCCGCCCTGGCTGTCCTATCCGTCGCACTGAACCGAACGTTGGCCGCGCGCACCGCAGGCCGAGCTGGAGATGTCATGAGTTTTGCGCTTTCCGCCGTGCCCGTTGCGGCCAGGAAACCCCTGGTGCTCGCGGCTGCCCTGCTCACCTGGCTGCACGTGCCGTCCGCGCTCGCGGCCGACCTGCTGCAGGTGTACCGCGACGCGCAAGCCAATGACGCCCAGTTCGCCAGCGCCCGCTCCCAGTTGCTGGCCACGCGCGAGAAGCTGCCGCAGGGCCTGTCCGGCCTGCTGCCGCAGGTAGCCGGCACGGCTGGCGCGCAGCGGACCATGGCCGACTACAGCTCGCCGGTGGAAGTCACGCGCTATTTCAACGCCAATACGTGGGCGCTGCAGCTTACCCAGCCGCTGTTCCGCTGGGACCGCTGGGAGACGTACAAGCAGGGCGAACTGGCGGCGATGGCGGGCGAGGTGTCGTTCCAGCAGGCCCAGCTCGACCTGATCACGCGCGCTTCACAAGCCTATTTCGACGTACTGGCCGCGCAGGACAACCTGTACCTGGCCGGCGCCCAGAAAAAGGCGATCGCCGAGCAACTGGAGCAGGCCAAGCGCAATTTCGAGGTAGGCACGGCGACGATCACCGACGCCAACGACGCCCAGGCTCGTTACGACCTGGCCACGTCGACCGAGATCGCCGCGCAGAACGCGCTGGAGATCACGCGCGCCACGCTGCAGCAGGTGACCGGCAAGCCCGTCGACGAACTGATGGGATTGCGTCCCGAAGCGCAGATCCCCGGCCCGCTGCCGGCCGACGTCAACGCGTGGGCGGCGCAGGCCGAGCAGAGCAATCCGCAGGTCAACCTGGCCAACTACAACCTGGAGACCGCCCAGCGCGAGACGAACAAGGCCAAGGCGGGCCACCTGCCGTCCGTGGATCTGGTGGCCTCCTACGGCTACACCAACGCCCAGGGCACGGCCACGCAGCTCAGCAACGTCGGCAGCCGCTACAACTCCGGCGTGGTCGGCGTGCAGCTCAATATCCCGATCTTCACCGGCGGCTTCACCCAGTCCCGCGTGCGCGAGACGCTGGCCCTGGCCGACAAGGCCGCCAGCGACCTGGAATTCGCCCGCCGCACGGCCGCCCAACAGGCCCGGCAGACCTACTCGGGCGTGTTTAACGGCCTGGCCCAGGTCAAGGCCCTGGAAGCGGCCGAACGCTCGGCGCAGAGCGCGGTGGAGTCGAACCAGCTGGGCTACGAGGTGGGCGTGCGGATCAATATCGACGTGCTGAACGCCGAGGCGCAACTGTTCTCGACCCGACGCGACCTGGCCAAGGCCCGCTACGACACGATCATGAACGGGATGCGGCTCAAGGCATCGACCGGCACGCTGTCCGAGGCCGATGTGGTGCAGATCAATACGCTGCTGACGCAGTTGCCGGGGGCGATGTACCGGTTGCCGGAGAAGGCGCGGGTGGGGGCGGTGCCGCAGTCCGCGCCGGCACGCCGCGCGGGCGGCCGGCGCGAGAGCCTGGCGCCGGTCCCGGCGCCGCGCTCCTGAGCGGACCGATTCAGACGGCGCCGACCGCGGCCATCCGGATCGCGTTGGGCGATACGCTGGCGCTGGCCGCCGGCGTGGCCTGATGGCGCTGCGCCAGGCGCGCTTCCCGCGCCGCCAGTCCCAGCAGCATGCCAGTCAATCCCGCATAGAAAACGACATTGGCCTGATGTGCCAGGGTCACCTGCGTCAATCCGCAGATCAACGCCGACAGCACCACGCCCAGCCCACCGCCGCCCAGGCTCACCCCCTTCGGGCAAACGTTGGCGCGGCACGCACGCATCACGCGCGCGAAGAGGACGGCGGGGACGATGAACAGGCCAAGGAAGACGATCAGACCGGGGATGCCGGTGGTCGATGCGGCTTCCACGAAATCGTTGTGCGCATGTTCGAGCACGCAGGCCGTCGACTCGTTCTGCTGGCAGAACGTTGAGGCGTGGAGAATGCGGGCGAACTGGCCGACACCAATCCCGGTCCAGGGATGCTCGGCGAAATACTGCATGCCCAGGTGCCAGATCTTCAGCCGCACGCCTACCGACGTCTCGATCTGGCCGTGCTGGTACTGCTGCACCTCTCTCACCGCGTCGTCGACCCGGGCCGAGACCGGGCTGTCCGGCACGAAATAGGCGGCGGTGCCCAGCAGGGCGGCGCCGGCCAGCGCCACGACAAACATCCGGAAACTGAGACGGCGGTAGCGCACCATCAGCATCGGCACCACGGCCACGAGCATCGCCACCACCGCCCCGCGCGTGCCATTGAGCATCAGGATCATCGTGCCGAGGATGACGTTGAGCCAGGCTTCGGCATGGGCGAACCGGCTGGTACCCGGCCGGGCAAAACCGACCAGCGACAGCGCCGCGACCATGTTGGCAAAGGCAATGGCCTGGACCCAAGCACCGGGGCGCGGGATGCCCATCACGAACTTCTGATAGATCACGATCATCAGCGCGCCGGCCAGCGCCACCGTGATGCCGCGCCAGAGATGGGTCGGATCCGACGCCGTGCGCACCATCACCCAGCACGCGAGGATTGCCAGCAACGCACGAGATGGATTATCGATCACATTCCAGGGCGTGTCGTGGTAGAACTTCGAGAACACGAAGACCGCCAGGAACAGCCCGACCGACACCGCCAGCGGCACCAGGAAATCGGCATGTTCGCGCCATGCCCGCCCCATACCACGCCAGCCCAGCAGGATCAACAGGCCGACGCCGGCCAGGAAAACGCCCGCGCCGCGCGGCACGCACAGAACGAGGATGGGAAACGCAAAGACCAGAACATCTGCGAGCGTCGAGATCCCGTGTTTGCTGAAGTTCATCATAGCTAGAGGTTTCGAATGCCTGTCAGCGACCACTTCGTCACTTGCCCGTTTGAGCCGACCCGGCATTCTAATCGATCCCCCTTTCACCTCCCTTGACGCCGTTCCACCACCTCCAGCAACTGCCACCGGATGGCCGATGCATCGGCCGGCGGGTTTGGCACCTGGTATTCGCGCACGCGCAGCTTGTAGCCGACGCCCGGCTCGAAATCGAGCCCCTCGATCGGGCCGTACCAGAGTTGCCACGGGGCGTCCGGCGATTCGCGCCAGCGGTAGCACTGCATCTTGCCGACCCCGGTGCATTCCACGCGCTGGGAGTCCAGGTAGACGATCTTCTCGCGGCCCGGCACGGCGCCGGTGGCCGGGTCGACCTTGTCGCCGCGCCGGCCCACGCCCTCGCGCTCCACAAACTGCAGCAGCTCGCCGTCGGCCGTCTTCCAGATAATCTGGCGCCCGGTGGTGCCCGCCGACGGCTGGGTGCCGACGGTCGTGAACGGCGACTGCATCGCCTTGAGCAGCGCCGATTCGATTTCCATCCGCGTGCCGGGGCAGGCCATGCGCGTGCCGGCCACGCGGTCGAACTTGATGCCGCTGCTGGTCTTGCCATAGCCGCCTGTGAACCGGTTGCAGCCGCTGGTGCCGCTGACTGTGCCTTGCGACGAATCGATGCCGTCGCTGAAGTTGAAGACGATGGGCTCGCCGTTGTCGCCATGCGGGATGTCCCGCAAGCTGCCGTCCTCGCGCTGCCAGCGCACCAGTTCCCAGCGGCTCGGGCCGCTTGAACGGGTTTCGTTCAGGGTGGGGCTGGCGGACGGGTTGTCGGGCATCGGGCCGGTGGCGCAGGCGGACAGCAGGGCGGCTGTCGCGGCTGCCATCAGGGCTGCGGCAGCAGTACGAAACTTGGGACGATTCGGCATGGGGGCTCCTCGGCGGCTCTGGAAGCGAACGGGCCCTGTGCGCCAACCGCCACCCACAGCGTTTGGGCGGCGCCAAGCGGCGCAAGGACCACTACCGGATCAGTCTAGCCGCCGGCGCACGCTTTGTATGTCAGCGCAACACCGGCGCGAGCGCGCCAAGTGTACGGGCCGTCGCACCGCGATGCAGGCCCGCGAAGGTCAGCGCGTTGGACCGCATCTCGGCCAGCCGGGCCGGATCGTCCAGCACGCCGGCCGCCGCCGCCATCAGTTCGTCGGCATTGGCCACGCGCAGGCAGGCGCCCGCCGCGATGGCGTCTTCCGTTGCCTGGGCAAAGTTGAAGGTGTGCAGCCCCATCAGCACCGGCGTGCCCACGGCGCACGCTTCGATCAGATTCTGCCCGCCCAGCGGGATCAGGCTGCCGCCGATATAGGACATGTCCGATGCCGCGTAGTACATCGCCATCTCGCCCATCGAGTCGCCGAGCACGATGTCGGCCGTGATCGGCGCATCGGGCTTGTCGATGTCGAGCGTGCTGCGGCGCTGGACCGTAAAGCCGGCGCGCGTGGCCATCGCGGCAACCTCGTCGAACCGCTGCGGATGGCGCGGCACCAGCAGCAGCGCCGGCCGCCGGGCGCCCGGCCAGCGCGAGAACGCCTCCAGGATCAGCGGCTCCTCGCCCTCGCGCGTACTTGCGGCGGCCAGCACCTGCCGCCCGCCAAAGGCCCGCCGCAACTGCGCGCCGCGCGCCAGCCCGGCCTCGGGCGGCTGCATGTCGAACTTGAGGTTGCCGGTGATCTGCACCGCGCGCACGCCGAGCGCGCGATAGCGTTCAGCATCGCCGGCCGTCTGCGCCAGCACCATCGTGAAATCGTTGTACAGCGCCGCCGCGGCACCGCCAAAGCGCGCGGTCCGCCGGAAGCTGCGCGGCGACAGCCGGGCGTTGACCAGGAACAGCGGCACGCCGGCACGCCGGGTCACGTGGACGAGGTTCGGCCAGACTTCGGTCTCCATGATCATTCCCGCCTCGGGCCGGAAATGCGCCAGGAAGCTGCGGACCATGTAGGGCACGTCGTACGGCAGGTAGCACTGCTGCACGCGCGGGTTGTCGCCATAGAGCTGCGCGCCGGTCTGGCGGCCGGTGGGCGTCATGTGCGTCAGCAACAGCCGGTGGTCCGGGTAGCTGGCCAGCAGCGCATCGATCAGCGGCTGCGCGGCCCGGGTTTCCCCGACCGACACGGCATGGACCCAGAGCCACGGGCCGTCGGCCGGCACGTCGTCATAGCGGCCCAGCCGCTCGCCCACGTGCTGCACGTAGCCCGGCTCCTTGCGCGACCGCCAGGCCAGGCGCAGCAGCGCCAGTGGCAGGATGACCAGCCACAGCAAGGTATAGATGATTCGAAGCATCAGAGACTGACTCCGCGCACGCGCCGCGCGGCGGCATGGACCTCGTCGACGCCCGGCACGATGCCGTCGTCGCCCACGTTGGCGATGCGGTCCGACCAGTAGCCCTCGGTCTTCCAGCGCCACGTGGCGGTATAGATTTCGACGGTCGGCCGGCACAGCGCCGCCGCGATATGGACCAGTCCGGTATCGACGCCGATCACGACCTCGGCCCGGTTGATCAGCCCGAACCCCTGCATGACCGAGAAGCGCGGCAGCACCTGCGCGCCGGGGATGCCCGCGGCCAGCGCCTCGGCATCGCGCTTCTCCGCTTCGCTGCCCCAGGGCAGCAGCACGGTCAGCCCTTCGGCGTGCAGCCTTTGGCCCAGCGCATGCCAGTTCGCCACCGGCCAGCGCTTTTTGGCGCCCGCCGTGGCGTGGAAGCACACGGCATAGCGGGCCGGCAGGCCGGCCCAGAGCGGATCGTCGACATGAAGCCTGCTGGCGGCCGGACCGAAGAAACGCGGCGGCTCCGGCGGCGTCACACCCGTCAGCGCCGCGCCCAGCAGGCGCGAGCGGAGGACCGAGTGGGTCTGCCGGGGCACCTTGACCGGCGCCGTGTAGAACAGCCGCGCCGCCGGCTCGTAGCCCGAGCCCTGCGTGGCGTTGCCCAGGCCGATCACCGGCGCGCCATCGGCGCGCGTGGCCGTGCGTGCCACGATGGCGGTCTTGAGCAGGCCCTGGGTTTCGAGCACGGCATCGTAGTCGTGGGCGCGGATGGCCGCTCGCAGCGCCGCCACCTCGGCCCAGGTCTCGCCCTGCCAGAACCGCTTGCGCCAGCGCCGCAGCGCGAACGGGATCACGCGCCGCACTTCGGGCAGCAGCCTGACCAGGTCGACATAGCCCTCTTCCACCACCCAGTCGATCTCGGCGTCGGGCCAGCGGGCGCGCAGGTCATGCACGAGCGGCATGTTGTGCACCACGTCGCCCAGCGACGACACCTTGACGATCAGGATGCGCGGCCGCGCCGGCAGCGCGAAGGCCCCCACGGCCGCCAGGGGCTGCGGGGGCGTGCCGGGCTGCGCCTGCACGGCCTCAGAACGGGAGCTTTGCATCCGGTTTTTCCGCCAGGATCACGCGCTTGAACTCGGCCTGGATGCGCGCCAGCGCGGCATCGTTGTCGGCTTCGAAGCGCATCACCACGACGGGCGTGGTGTTGGACGGCCGGGCCAGGCCGAAGCCGTCGGGGTATTCCACGCGGACGCCGTCGATGGTGATCACTTCCTTCGCACCCTCGAACTTCGCGTTCGCGCGGATCTTGTCGAGCAGCGTGAACGCCTCGCCTTCGGCGACCTTCAGTTGCAGTTCCGGCGTGCAGTTGGAATTCGGCAGCGCGTTCAGCACGGCGCTCGGGTCGGCGTGGCGCGACAGGATCTCCAGCAGGCGCGCACCCGTGTACAGGCCGTCGTCAAAGCCGTACCAGCGGTCCTTGAAGAACACGTGGCCGCTCATCTCGCCGGCGATTGGCGCGCCCGTTTCCTTGAGCTTGGCCTTGACCAGCGAATGGCCGGTCTTCCACATCAGCGGCTCGCCACCGTGCTGGCGTATCCACGGCGCCAGCTTGCCCGTGCACTTGACGTCGTAGATGACCTGCTGGCCCGGGTTGCGCGACAGGATTTCCTCGGCGAACAGCATCAACTGGCGGTCCGGGAAGATGACCTGCCCGTCCTTGGTGACCACGCCCAGCCGGTCGCCGTCGCCATCGAAGGCCAGGCCCAGCTCGCAGTCGGTCTCGCGCAGGCACTTCATCAGATCCTGCAGGTTCTCGACGTGGGCGGGATCGGGATGGTGGTTCGGGAAGTGGCCGTCCACGTCGCAGAACAGTTCGACCACTTCGCAGCCGAGTCCGCGAAACAGGTCGCCCACGAAGGCGCCGGCCACGCCGTTGCCGGCGTCCAGCGCGATCTTCATCGGCCGGGCCAGCTTGACGTCGCCGATGATGCGGTCCAGGTACTGCTGGCGGACGTCGACGAGCTTGTAGCTGCCGCCGCCCTCGGTGAACTTGCCGGCGTCGATGCGCTGGCGCAGCGCCTGGATCTGGTCGCCATAGATGGCCTTGCCGCCCAGCACCATCTTGAAACCGTTGTAGTCGGGCGGATTGTGGCTGCCCGTGACCATGATGCCCGACGTGGCGCGACGGCCGTCAAGCTCGATATTCGTGCCGAAGTACACCATCGGCGTGGCGACCATGCCAAGATCAATGACATCGAGCCCGGCGGCGCGCAGCCCTTCGACAAGCCCGCCCAGCAGGTCGGGACCCGACAGTCGGCCGTCCCGGCCCACCACGATGGCTTTTTCGCCAAGTTCGACGGCTGCCGAACCGAAGGACAGGCCGATGTAACGGGCCACTTCCGGGGTCAGCGTCTTGCCGACGATGCCGCGGATGTCATAGGCCTTGAAGATCGAGGGATCAATTTGCATGTGGCTTCCTGGAGACAAGGTTCATCGTGCGTATCCCTCCGGTGTTCCGGCCTGCCGGAGGGGGCGCGGGCAGGGCGCCAAAAAGACGTATTGTGCCGGATTGCGCGTGGCGCAGGCGCTATAATCGCCGTCACCGCCCACTCAGGGGAATTGTTGGGCCCTTTTCGGGTAGATTCGGTCCGCCGGCGCACGTAGCGGCGGCGCTCCAGTCCAACCAGGCAGGCGGTGCGCGCGGCGCCCCCACATCGACATCGCCGCGCCATTTGCGCCGTTGCCCCTTTGATCCAGCTCACGTTGCCAGATTTGCCGCAAGACCGGCCGCGCATCGCCTATCTGATCACGAATTCCGAGATCGGCGGCGCCCAGACCCACGTAGCCGACCTGCTGCGCGCCATGCGCGGGCAGGTGGATGCCGTGCTGCTGGCGGGTGGCGACGGCCCCTTGTTCGATCTGGCGCGGGAATCCGGCATTCCATCGATCCGGCTCGCGGCGATGGACAATGCCCTGTCGCCGGTCAAGGCCATCGGCGCGCTGCGCGAGGTCATGCGGGCGCTGCGGCAGGCCGCGCCGGACGTCATCCATACCCATAGTGCCAAGGCCAGCGCGCTGGGCCGGCTTGCCGGGCGGCTGCTCGGCATCCCTGTCGTCTATACCGTCCATGGCTTTGCCTTCAAGCCGGCGGCGCCGTGGAAGCAGCGGTCGGTCGCCCGCCTCGCCGAATGGTTGCTGGCCCCGCTGACCACGCGCCTGATCTGCGTGGCCGACGCCGAGCGCGCCCTGGCGGCACGGCTGCCGATGCCGGCGCAGCATATCCGCGTGATTCCGAACGGCATTGCCGACGTGGCGGCGCGGGCAATGCCGGCCGAGCCGCTGCGCCGGATCGTGGCCGTCATGCGACTGGCCGCGCCCAAGCGTGCTGATGTGCTGATCCAGGCATTCGCGCAGGCCAACCTGCCCGCGTGCGAACTGGTGATCGCGGGCGATGGTCCGCAGCGCGACGCGCTGGAGTTCCTTGCCAGGCAGGTGGCGCCAGGCCGCGTGCGTCTGCCCGGCAACATCGACGACATCCCGACATTGCTCGCGGACGCACAGGTCTTCATGCTGGCTTCCGACCACGAAGGGTTTCCGCTGTCGGTCCTCGAAGCCATGCGGGCCGGGCTGCCGGTGGTGGCCAGCGATCTGCCGGGTATCAGGCACCAGTTGGATGACGGCGAATGCGGCGTGCTCGTGGCCAACGATGCGGCAGCCTTCGCCGACGCCCTGCGCGCGCTGGCCGATCATCCGGACCGGCGGGCCACGCTGGGCACGGCTGCACGCCAGCGATGGGAAGCCCGCTTCGGGATCGAGCCGATGGTACGCGCCACGCTGGCGGTCTATCGCGAGGCGGTCTCGGCCACGCGCCCCGTGGGCACGCGGGCGTCGGCATCATGAATTCCACCCACACCGACGCCCTGCGGCGCAATGGCACCGGCGCCCCCGCACGGTCGGAGACCACCCGGCGCGCCAGCCGCATGATCGGATGGGCCGCCATCGGGCTGGTCCTGTTCGGCATCAACGCCGCCCTGTCTGAAGTGGCCCACCAGGCCGGGCTTGTCACCTATGTCTTCCCGCGCACGCTGCTCTGGTCGATCGTGCCCTACCTGGCTGCCTTCCTGCTGCTGCACCGGGCGCTGCATCTGCCGGCCATGGAAGGCGCCAGCATCGTCGGGGTGGCCACCACCCTGCCCTTCGCGCTGCTGCTGATCGTCTACGCCGGCTTCCATATCGAGTACTCGCGCGGGGCGGTGCTGGTGGGCTACGGCACGACGCTGGCGTGGATCTGGTTCGGCTATCGGCGCTACGTCCAGAACTACGTGCCGCTGTTTGGCTATCTCGATCCGCAGACGCTCCAGCATCTGAACCGGATCATCGAGATGCCCGGCGCCACGCCGCCGGCCAAGACGCGCTTCGAGCAGATCGGCTCGATCGAGGAGGCCCTGCACTGCGACGGCATCCTGGTCGAGCGCGGCCTGACCGCCGACCCGGATCGCACGCGGCTGCTGACGCAATACCGGCTGGGCCACCTGCGCATGTATTCGGTCGAGCGGATCGGCGAGATGCTGACCGGCCGCGTGGGGCTGGACCATATCGACGAGAACTTCTTTGACGACTACGCCGACCACTACCTGTTCGACTACATCAAGCGGCTGATCGACATCGTGGCCGTGGTGGTCCTGGCGCCGCTGGCCGTGCCGGTGGGGCTGGCCGTGGCATTGGCCGTCAGCCTGGAGACCGAAGGCGGCGCGCTGTTCCGGCAGCGGCGCGTGGGCTTGTTCGGCAAGCCGTTCACGATGCTGAAGTTCCGCAGCATGGGTGTGGACCGGCACGCGCCGGCCCAGTTTGCGCTGCGCCAGGACCCGCGCGTGACCCGCGTGGGCCGGGTTATCCGCAAGTACCGGCTGGACGAGATTCCGCAGCTCTGGAACGTGCTGGTCGGCGACATGAGCTTCATCGGCCCCCGGCCAGAGCAGGTGCCGATGGTCGAGGAATTTTCGGAAACCATCGCCTACTACCCGTACCGGCATCTGGTGCGCCCCGGCCTGTCGGGCTGGGCGCAGGTGCAGCAGGGTTACGTCGGCACCCATGCCGAGACGGTCACCAAGCTCAGCTATGACCTGTACTACGTCAAGCATTGCTCGTTCGCGCTGGACCTGCTGATTGCAGTGAAGACCGTGCGGACGCTACTGACGGGGTATGGGGCGCGGTGATGGCATCGAACGATGGGGCGGGACGCGCACCGATGCGCATCATGCTGGTCACCACCGGCCTGAAAGTCGGCGGAGCGGAACACCAGGTGGTGGCGCTGGCGCACGCCTTCCTGGCCATGGGGCATGCCGTTGCCATCGTCAGCCTGTCGCCGGGACGCGAGATCGAGGTGCCGGCGGGCGCGTACGTGGTGGAGCTCGACATGCGCAAGTCCTTGGCAGGGATGGCCCGCGCCTTGTGGCAGGCCCGCCGGCTCGTCAAGTCGTGGCGGCCCGACGTCCTCCACGCCCACATGATTCACGCCAACATCTTTGCGCGGCTGCTGACGCGGGTGGCGAGCTGTCCGCCGCTGGTTTGCACGGCCCACAGCTTCCGTGAGGGCGGGCGGCTGCGCATGGCGGCCTATCGGCTGACCGATCGCTGGCATGCACTGACCAGCCATGTCAGCGAGGATGGCCGCGCGGGCATGGTCGCGGCCCGTGCGGTGCGCGCCGACCGGATCGTCGTGGTGCCGAACGGCATCGACGTCGACCGGTTCCGGCCCGCATCGGCGTTGCGCGGCGCGATGCGCGCGCGGCTGGGCATCAGTGCCGGCACGCGGCTGGCGCTGAACGTCGGGCGGCTGGTGCCCGAGAAGGCGCAGGCGCTGCTGCTGCAGGCGTTTGCGCGCATCGACCCCGTCACCCTGCCCGTCCATCTGCTGATTGCCGGCGGTGGTCCGCTGCAGCAGGCGCTCGCGGACCAGATCGCGTCGCTGGGCCTGGCGTCGCGCGTGACGCTGCTCGGCCCGCGCCACGACGTGCCTGCCCTGCTGAACGCGGCCGATACCTTCGTGCTGTCATCGGATATCGAAGGACTGCCCATGGTCCTCGTCGAAGCGCTCGCCAGCGGCTGCCCCGTGGTGGCGACCGACGCGCCGGGCGTCCGCGAAGTGCTGGCCGACCAGGGCACCCTCGTGCCGCGCGGCGATGCGGGCGCCTTGTCGGCGGCCATGGATGCAGCGCTGCGGCAAGGGCGCGGATCGCCATCGGACGAAGCCTCGCGCCGGGCCCACGTGATGGCCAGGTTCTCGATCGACGCCGTGGCGCGGCGCTGGCTGGCGATCTACGCTGGCCTGGCCGGCACCGTGGCCGCGCACGAAGCGGAGATTGCCTGATGCGCACGCGGGTGGCGGGCAATCTCCTGTGGATGCTGGTCGAGCGGGGCCTGCAGGTAAGCGCGGGGATTGGCGTCGTCGCCATGCTCGCGCGCGGACTGGGGCCGGAGGGGTTTGCCCACTTCCAGTACGCCCAGGCGGTGGTGCTGATCGCCGCGTCGCTGGCCCTGGTCTGCAGCGGCGAGGTCGTGGTGCCCCGGCTGGTGGCCAACCCCGCGCCGGCCGCCCAGCATCAACTGCTGACCCAGGCGTTCCTGTTGCGATTCATCGGCGCCGCCATCGGCTATGGGCTGCTGTGCGTCTATCTGGCCGCCACGTCGGCGGTGACGGAGATCTGGCTGGCCGCGCTGTGGCTGGGCACTGCCATCTTCCTGCGTGAGCCATTCGGCGTGGTGACGGCCTGGATGCAGGCCCACACGAACAATCGTCCCGGCACGCTGTTCAGCCTGGCCGCGCTGACGGTGAAGGTCGTGATCGTCGCCGTGCTCTACGCCAGCCATGTGCGAGAGGTGTCCGGCTACGCCGTCGCCTTCGCCCTGGAAGCGCTGATCGTGGCCGCGCTGCTGGCCGCCTATTACTTCCGGGAGCGTCCACTGGGAGGCATCGGCTGGCAGCCGGCGCTGGCGCGCGAGCTGGTGGGCGCCGGTACGCTGTTCTGGGTCAGCTTCATCCTGATGATGGGCGCGCGCCGCGTCGACCAGTTGATCCTGCAGCCGTCGGTGCCGACCACGGAATTTGGCGCCTATGCCGCCTGCATGCAGATTCTCGACAACTTCACGATGGTCGCGACGATCCTGGCCGCCGGCATCGCGCCGAGCTACGTGTACGCCCGCGCGCGGTTCGAGGACGCGCACGCGAATATCGGCCGGATCGTGCTCGGCATGGGCGCCGTCGGGCTGGCCGGGGGGGTGGCCATTGCGGTCTGCGCGCCCTGGATCGTCAAGCTGCTATATGGCCAGGCGTTCGAGGCCACGGTGGGACTGCTGCGCATGGCGGCCGTCATCTCGGCGCTGGTGTTCGCCGACGTGGCGCTCACCCTGCTGATGGTGCACCTGCGCAAGCCGCGCTGGATCGCCATCAAATGGGCGCTGGTGCTGGCCACGATCCTGGCATGCGACCTCGTCCTGATTCCCCGCTTCGGCAGTTGGGGCGCGATTGCCGGCTATGCCTTCGGCAACGGGGTGGCCGTGCTGTTCGGGGCGGCACTCTGGTGGCGGTTCCGGCCCGTTTCCGAGATGGCATCGGCATGACTTCGCGCCCGACCGTCTGCTTCCTGACCGGCACGCTCAATGCCTTTGCCGGCGCGGAGCGAATGACCGCCGTCATCGCCAACGCGCTGGCCGAACGCGGTTATCGCGTCAGGATCCTGAGCCTCTGGGACCAGGCGTCCGTGTTTCCGCTGCACCGCAACATCGTCCACGACGCCCTGTTCGCGTCACGGCCGTCATTCAAGCGGCAGTACTTCGCCACGGTGGCGGGGATTCGCCGCTTTGTCCGCCAGCAGCAGATCGACGTGCTGGTCGAAGTAGACACGATGCTGACACTGTTCACGGTGCCGGCCACGCTGGGCATGACCGTGCGCCGGATCGCCTGGGAGCATTGCCATTTCGACGAGGATCTTGGCCGACGGGCGCGGCGGGTGGCGCGGTGGGTAGCGGGCCGATTCAATCAGGCGATCGTGGTGCTTACCCAACGGGACCAGCAAGTCTGGCTGGCCCGCGTGCGGCCGCGGGGCCGCGTGGAAGTGATTGCCAACCCGCTGCCTTTCCCCTTCCCTGCCGCGCCGTCACCGGGTACGGAGCACTGCGTGCTGGCGGTGGGCCGGCTGACCCGCGCCAAGGGCTTCGACGTGCTGCTGCAGGCGTGGTCAATGGTCGCGCCCTCTGCGCCCGGCTGGGTGCTGAAGATCGTTGGAGAAGGCGAGGACCGTGCCGCCCTGGAACGGATGGCCCTCGCTCTGAACCTTGGCGACGCCGTGACGATGCCGGGCGCGCAGCATCGCGTCGAAGACTGCTATCGCGATGCAGCAATCTTTTGCCTGAGCTCGCGCTACGAAGGGTTCGGACTGGTCCTGATCGAAGCCATGTCTTTCGGGCTTGGCATCGTATCGACCGATTGCGAGGCAGGCCCGCGCGAGATCCTTCGGCACGGGGACAATGCCCTGGTCAGTGCCAACGGAAATCCCCAGGCCTTGGCCGAGGCGTTGAAGCAGTTGATCCAGGACGAGGCATGTCGCCGACGGCTTGGCCAGGCGGCACGCGCCGATGCCATGGCCTATTCGCTGGACAGGGTCGTCGGCCAATGGATCGACGTGCTTGCCATCGATGCGGACGAGGCAGGCCAGCGCAGCCTTCAGGCTGAGTCGTGAAGCAAAAGCGCTACAATACCGCCTCCCGGAACGAGCGTCTCACCCCATGCAAGATCGCCCCCGCACACAAAACACTATATTTGCAGACTTGCGCCTGGCCTACGCGCGCTCGATCAGAATCGTCGTCGTCACCGCGATTATTGGCGCGATTGTTGGCTTCGCGCTCTTCCAGCTTCATGAGCCTCGCTGGACGGCCAAGATGCTGGTCAAGCTGGGGCAAGTAACCGCTTTCGTCGATGCCGGCGTCGCCATCAAGCCGCTGGATTCCCAGCTGACGACCGTGGAGCTGGTCAACCAGCCGAACTACCGCTTCGGCGTTCTGGACGCCGTGGGCCTGCCCAAGCCCTATGAGGGCCATGCGGAGTCCACGCTGGTGTTCGAATCGCTGCGTGCCACGCCCGGCCGCGGTGCGGATCTGGTGGCAGTCCAGGTCAATGCCAACTCGCCCGAGCAGGCAAAGAAGGTCCTGAGTGCTTCGTACGCGCTGCTGACGCGCGAACACACGAACATGTTCAACGATGCCGTCGACAGGATGAAGAAGGACCTGGCGGACACCAACGCCCGGCTGGCCGCAGCGGAAGAGGAATATGCGAAGGTGTTCGATGCGATGAAGACGTCGCAGGCACGGGAAGGCACCGCGATGCGTGACCTGTTCGCGACCAACATCGCGGCGACCGTGTCGCGCCAGGTGCTGGACCTGCAACGGCGCAAGACGCAGCTCGAGTACAGCCTGGAGCCGGTCCGCACCTACCCGAGCCGGCTGGTCGACGCACCGTACGTGCCGACCGCACCCACATCGCCGGGCCGGACGGTCTATATCGGCCTCGGCGCGCTGGTCGGGATCATCTTCGGGATCGCGCTGACCGTCCTCTCGCGCCTCCGGTCCTGATCGCCGGGCGCAAGCCCCACCTGAAAAGACAATGCCGCGGCATCGGATTCCGATGCCGCGGCATTGTTGTTTCAGATGTCCTTGCGGCTCTGACCCAAAAACCGCCAGCCCACGAACTTGGCGATCATGCGAAGCTGGTTGACGAAGTAGCTCGGGTTCTTCCACGAATTGATCACCATGGCCTTGGCGAACGCCCAGCCCAGGATCGAGAAGAAATGCAGGTCGTGGATGCGCGAGGCGACGGTCTTCGGCGGCAGATGCCGCATCACGTTCTCGTCGATATCGCACTCGATCACGATATGGACGCGCGTTTGGTCGCTGCGATTTTCCACGCTGTGCAGGTACGACGTGTCGAGCGACCACAGTTGGCCCGGCAGCATCCTGACACGCTTGCGCGAGACCTCGAAGAACACGTTGTCGTTGGTGATCACGGGCACGTGAAAGCGGATCCGCGCGTTCGACGACGCACCCGTGAGGTCGCGGTGCGGATGCAGCATTGCACCCGGCGACAGGTAATAGAACACGCACAAGCCGTCCCGCTTGGCGCCAAGGAAATCGTAGATCTTGCCAAGAAACGGATGCTCCTCGGCTACCAGATCCACCTTGTGCCACTGCAAGTCCTTGTAGCGGCCGGCTTCATGCACATTGCTTTTCTGCTTGTCGAGCTGCAGGCAAAGCTGCCTGATGGGCTCCAATTCCTCGGGCGAGAAGAAATTGTCGCGGATAAGAAACGACCCGTGATTCATTTTTTTTATCACTCCCTGAAACCCGGCACCCCGGGCGCAAAACAGTTACTTCCGTTCAGGCCAGCGTGGTATCGCCGCAAGCCAGCTCCCGCTGGCCGTAGCCCTGAACATACTCGCCAAAAATACCTCTCAGCACTGCATCGTTGCTCTGTTCGGCGGCAAGGCGCATCGACGCCAACACCCTGACGAACGACTCCCACTCCACGTATTCCTCGCGCGCCTTCATGATGCGCTCGTGCGCAGTCGGCTCGGGATTGTCGCCAATCAACAGCTCTTCATAGAGCTTTTCGCCGGGCCGCAGGCCGGTGACCTTGATCTCGATATCGCCGGCCGGATTCGACTCGTCGCGCACCGTCAGGCCGGACAACTGGACCATGCGCCGGGCCAGATCCATGATCCGAACCGGCTGGCCCATGTCGAGCACGAACACTTCGCCGCCGTGGGCCATGGCGCCTGCCTGCAGCACCAGTTGAGCCGCCTCGGGAATCGTCATGAAGTAGCGCGTCACTTCCTCATGCGTGACGGTCAGCGGTCCGCCATCCTGCAACTGGCGGCGGAACAGCGGCACGACGCTGCCGCTGCTGCCCAGCACGTTGCCGAAACGGACCATGGCGAAGACGGTCCGCGTGCGCGACACCACGCAGGGACGGTTATCGAGCGGCTCGAAATCCAGCGTCTGCGTACCGGCCATCGCCTGGAGCACCAGCTCCGCCATGCGCTTGGTCGCGCCCATGACGTTGGTCGGGCGAACGGCCTTGTCGGTCGAGATCAGGACGAAGTATTCGACTTCGCTCTCCAGCGCGGCGCGCGCCATGTTGAGCGTGCCGAAGATGTTGTTCAGCACGCCTTCGGACGGATTGCACTCCACCAGCGGCACATGCTTGTACGCGGCAGCGTGATAGACCGTCGCCGGGCGGTATTTCTGGCAGATCTCGCGCAGGCGGCCCAGCTTCGACACGCTCGCCAGCAGCGGAATGATGTCGACGGCGAGATTGTTTTCCCTGCACAGCGCCTCGAGTTCGCTATGGATCGTGTACAGGCCGAACTCGTTATGTTCGACCAGCAAGATCCGGCGCGGCTTTTCCAGCACGATCTGCCGGCACAGTTCGCTGCCGATGCTGCCGCCTGCGCCGGTGACCAGCACGCACTTGTCAGCCAGGTTCCTGGCCAGCAGCGCCTGGTCCGGTGGCACCGGGGCGCGGCCTAGCAGATCCTCGACGTCGAGTTCCTGGAAGTCGCGGATGGTGACCCGGCCAGCCGCCAGATCCGCCATGCCGGGCAGCGTGCGCACGTGCACCGGCAGTTCGCGCAGCCTGGCGATGATCTCGTTACGCCGGGTACGGCCCAGCGAGGGAACGGCAAGCAAGATGTCGGTCACACCCATGCTCTCCACCGCGTCCTGCACCTCGCCCGGACCGATGATGTCGAGGCCATTGATGGTGCGGCCGATCTTCGCGGGATCGTCGTCGACAAACCCGAGCAGTGCAAACTGGCACCCCAGCGCAAGGGCTGACGCGGTCTGCACGCCCGCATCGCCGGCACCGTAGATCAGGAGCCGCCCTTCCCACTGGCGGCTGCGCGCGATATTGCCGGCCAGCCAGATACGCGCCAGCGCGCGGCTGGCACCGACCAGCAGCAGGAAGAGGATGGGCTGGATCAGGCCCACGCTTCGCGGCACGCCGTCCCATTTGCCGAGCAGCAGCGCCGCGAAGAACAACACGCCGTAGATGCCCACCGCCTTGGCCGTCGTTGCCAGGGCCGCCATGCCCGTGTAGCGGAAAATGGCCCGGTAGAGGCCAAAGCGGACAAACAACGGGAACGCCAGGATCGGTGCAAGCAGATAGACATACTTCTGCTGCAGCACGGGCAGGCCGGTCTGATCTATCCGCAGATAGAACGCCAGCCAGACCGATGCGACAGACAGGACCAGGTCGACGGCCACCACCACGCATCGCTTTGCAGGACGCGGCAATCCCAACAAGAGAGCGATCAGTTTGTTCACCGGGTGGCCTGTTCCAGTACGTTGGCGATCACCGCGCAGGTCTTCTCGATTTCGGCGCTGGTCAGCGTCGGATGCACCAGGAACATCAGGCTCGTCTCGCCCAGTTCCCGAGCCACCGGCAGCCGCTCGGCCGGACGCCAGCCCGTGTTGTCGAAGGCCTTCTCCAGGTACACCTCCGAGCAGGAGCCCTGGTAGCACGGCACGCCGGCGGCGTTGATGGCTTCGGCGATACCGTCGCGCGTCCAGCCGGCCGCAAGGTGCTCGGGCTTCACGTAGACGTAGCACTTGTAGTGCGCGTGCTCCACGCCCTGCGGCACCTCGGGCACGCGAATCGACGCGAACGGGCGGCAGGCAGCCCAGATGGCTTCGGCATTGGCGGTACGGCGAGCCGTCCAGTCGCGCATGCGCCGCAACTGGATCCGGCCGATGACCGCCTGCATCTCCAGCATGCGCCAGTTCGTGCCGAAGCTCTCGTGCAGCCACCGGAAGCCGGGCGGATGCTGGCGCTCGTACACCGCCTCGTAGCTCTTGCCGTGGTCCTTGAAGGACCACATCGTCCGCCACAGGGCCTCGTCGTCGGTGGTCACCATGCCACCTTCGCCGCCCGTGGTCATGATCTTGTCCTGGCAGAAGCTCCACGCGCCGATGTGGCCGATCGATCCGACCGCTCGGCCGCGATAGCGGGCGCCATGGGCCTGCGCGCAGTCTTCGATCACCTTGAACCCGTGCTTGGCCGCAAGCGCCATGATCGGGTCCATGTCGCAGGGCCAGCCGCCCAGATGGACGCAGATGACCGCGCGCGTGCGCGGCGTGAGCACCCCGGCGATCGTCTCTGCCGACAGGTTGCCGCTATCGGGCGCGACGTCGGCGAACACGGGCGTCGCGCCGGCGTTCACCACGCAGGAAATGCTGGCGATGAACGTGCGCGGGGTGACGACGACTTCATCACCGGGCCCGATATCGAGCGCCTTGAGCGCGACATCGAGAGCCAGCGTGCCGTTCGCCAGCGACAGTGCGCGGCGCGTGCCGGTCCACTCAGCGAATTCCTTCTCGAACTCGCGGCACTCGGTGCCGGTCCAGTAATTGACCTTGTTGGACAGCAGTACGCGCTGGACGGCTTCGGCCTCTTCCGCGGTAAAGCTGGGCCATTGGGAAAACGGGGTATTCAGCATGGCGTCTCCGACCGGCAGCTTAATTCGTACGGCGTTCGAGCGGTTTGGCAGGATTGCCCACCACCGTCACACCAGGAGGTACGTTCTTCGTCACCACCGCGCCCATGCCGACCACCGCGCCACGACCGATGACAAGGGGCTCTCCCGGCTTGCCCTGCTTGAGGATGGCGCCGGTGCCAATGTACGCGTGATCCTCGATCACGACATTTCCATTGCATTTCACGCCCGGTGCAAGCGTGACATAGTCCCCGACCACGCAGTCGTGGGCCACATAGCTATAGATATTTGCGTGGAACTGGCGACCGATGCGCACGTTGCTGGTCAGCATCACGAACGCGCACAGGATGGCGCCCTCGCCCACGGTCACGTCGTCCATCGTCACCACGTTGGCGGCGCGCGGCTCGACGAACGCCACGCCGTCCTGCACGCATCGCGCCGCCAGCTTCTCGCGGACCGCACTGTTCGCGATGGCCAGGCTGATGCCACGATAGCTCGCCGGCTCGGCCAGCCACTGCGCGTAGGTCAGCACACGATGGCCATTCAGGCTTTCGGCGCCGGGGTTGTCATCGACGAACACGAGGTCCCACGGTTCCGACTCGGTGCGCTCCAGCTGTTCACGAAGCACCGGCATGACTTCACGGCCGAACCCGCTGGCTCCAAAAATCGCAAATCTCTTCATAGTTATCGTGGTCGCATTAATGTTTCGAACCGGTGAACCGGGACATCGTGGCTTCTCCCGCTGCGCTGACGCCCTCTCGGACCAGCACCTTGCGTACCGTCAGCCACAGGATCCTGATGTCCAGCCAGAACGACCAGTGATCGACGTACCAGACGTCCAGCGCAAACTTCTCTTCCCAACTCAGCGCGTTGCGCCCGTTGACCTGGGCCCAGCCGGTCACGCCCGGCCGCACTTCGTGGCGTCGTGCCTGCTCCGCCGAGTACAGCGGCAAGTACTCCATCAGCAGCGGACGCGGGCCCACCAGGCTCATGTCGCCCTTGAGCACGTTCCACAGCTCCGGCAGCTCGTCGAGGCTGGTGGAGCGCAGCAGGCGGCCAAATGGCGTCAGCCGGTCGGCATCGGGCAGCAATTTACCATCGCTGCCCCGGGCGTCGGTCATCGTGCGGAACTTGACCATCCGGAACGGCTTGCCGTCCTTGCCCGGCCTCGTCTGGGCGAACAGGACCGGGCTGCCGAGCTTGATACGCACCAGCACCGCCAGGCAGCACAAGGGGATGGCCAGCACCACAAGCGCCGAAAAGGCGACGCAAACATCGAAAAAGCGCTTCATGCCGAGGGATCCCGTGCCAGCTTCCTGAAAATATCCCCGAACCGGGACGTGCCGACTTCCAGACTAAGGTGTTGACGATAATACGCCTGGGCACGGCTGCCCATGGCGTCCCGCTCCGCGGGCGGCATTGCCGCCAGGCGCTCCGCGGCATCCGCCAGCGACGCGGCATCTTCCGATTCCGCGACCACGCCACAATCCGCCGCCTGCACCAGGTCGGCGGCATCGCCGTCGACCGCCATCAGCAGGGGCTTCCCCTGCGTCATGTAGGCCTGCGTCTTGGACGGGATCGTGATCCGGAACAGCGGATCACGACGTAAATGCACCAGCAAGGCGTCCGCCGCATTGAGCAGCGTCCCGACTTCCCGCATCGGCACCGGCGGCAGGAATGTCACGTTATCGAGCCCTCTTTCGATGGCCAGTTTCGATAGCCGCTCCGCGTCGAGGCCTCCGCCAACCAGGACAAAGCTCACCGGCGCGCCGCGCGTCTTCAGCAGCGCGGCGGCATCCAGCACGACGTCCAGCGCCTGCGCCCGGCCCATGTTGCCCGCGTAGACGATACGGAAGCGTTCCGGCCCGGGGAAACCCTGCGGCAAGACCCCCGACGGCTGTGCCAGCGACGCCTCGTCAGCCCAGTTGCAAATGATGTCGATCTTGCTCGCCGGGACGCCGCGTTCCACCAGAAGCTGCTTGAAGCCCGGCGACAGCACGACGATGTGGTCGACGCGCCGGTAAACCCACGCGCAGACCTTGCCCACGATATCGAGCACCCGCGGATTGCCGATCATGCCGGTGGCGCGCAGCGTGTCGGGCCACATGTCCTGGATATCGTAGACCACCGGTGTACGGCGGACGAGCCGCAGGATCGACGCGGCGATGCCGACCGTCAGCGGTGGATGATAGGCATAGACCACGTCACACGGCCGGGCGGACAACCCGTGCAACAGTGCGGCCGCCGCGAAGCTGACATAGTTCAGCACGCGATGGATCGCGGAGTTGTCGTGACTGGGGTACAACGGAACGCGGGTCACCCGCACACCGTCGATCAGTTCCCGCTGGCGCCATCGCATGCGATACCCGGGGTACAGCCGGCCCCCGGGGTAGTTCGGGAACCCGGTCAGCACATCCACCTCGAAACCCTGCCGCACGAGTTCGCGCGCGAAGACGAGTCCCTTGAAGGTGGGTTCCGGATCGAACCACTGTGTCAGGAGAAGAACGCGAGGCGCCATGGATCAATACTTCTTCCAGACGATACGGTTCACGTAGTCGGTATAGCTCTGGATGATGCGAAGCACCTTGTCCGAGACGTTCGGCATGCTGTAGTCCGCAACCTGGCGCAGCAGGCGCTGCTCGCCGCGCGGCTGGTCTTCGAGGATCGCAAGACCCTGCATGACGCGGTCCACTTCCAGGCCCACCATCATCACCGCGGCCTCTTCCATGCCTTCGGGGCGCTCGTGCGCCTCGCGCAGGTTCAGCGCCGGGAAATTCATGATCGACGATTCCTCGTTGATCGTGCCGCTGTCGGACAGGACGGCGCGGGCGCTCACCTGAAGCTTGTTGTAATCCGTGAACCCGAGCGGCTTCAGCAGCCTGACGTTGCCGTGGAAGCGCGCGCCCATGGCATCCACGCGCTTCTGGGTGCGCGGATGGGTGGACACGATGACCGGCAGGTTGTAGTGCTCGGCGACAGCGTTCAGCGACTGCACCAGCTTGCCAAAGTTGGCGTCCGAGTCGATGTTCTCCTCGCGGTGCGCGCTCACGACGAAATACTGGTGTTCCTGCAGGCCCAAGCGCGTCAGCACGTCGGAGGCCATGATGCCCGGGCGGTAATGCGCCAGCACCTCGGCCATCGGGCTGCCGGTCTTGATCACCATGTCGGGCGGCAAGCCTTCGCGCAGCAGGTATTCGCGCGCGATCGAGCTGTAGGTCAGGTTGATGTCGGCCGTATGGTCGACGATCCGCCGGTTGGTTTCTTCCGGAACGCGCAAGTCGAAGCATCGATTGCCGGCTTCCATGTGGAAGATGGGGATCTTGCGGCGCTTGGCCGGAATCACGGACAGGCAGCTATTCGTGTCGCCCAGCACCAGCAGCGCCTCGGGCTTCTCGCGGCCCAGCACCTCGTCCATCGCAATGATGATCTTGCCGATGGTTTCCGCCGCGTTGCCACCGGCCGCGTTCAGGAAGTGGTCCGGCTTGCGGATGCCGAGATCGTCGAAGAAGATCTGGTTCAGCTCGTAATCGTAGTTCTGGCCGGTGTGGACCAGCACGTGGTCGCAGTACTCGTCCAGGCGCGCCAGGACACGGGACAGGCGAATGATCTCGGGTCGGGTGCCGACCACGGTCATGACTTTGAGTTTCTTCATCGTAGATTGCTTCTGTCTGAGAGGTCCCGTCACAGCGGGCAGGCGAAGGTGTCCGGGCGAGCCCGATCGAACACTTCGTTCGCCCACAGCATGACCACCATTTCGTCTTGCCCGATGTTCGTGATGTCGTGCGTCCAGCCGGGCACGGTCTCGACGATCTCGGCCTTGTCGCCACTGGTCACCAGCTCGTGGGTCTCGCCGGTCTGCATGTGGCGGAACTTGAAACGGGCCTGGCCCTTGATGACGAGGAATTTCTCGGTCTTGGTGTGGTGGTAGTGGCCGCCACGGGTGATGCCGGCATGGGCCGTGAAATACGAGAACTGCCCGCAGTCGGGCGTCTTCAGCATTTCGACGAACACGCCGCGCGCATCGCCATACTGAGGTACGGGATAGGCAAACGACTCCACCGGCAGATAGCTCACGTAGGTCGCGTAGAGCGCGCGCATCAGCCCGGTGCCGACACGATCGGTCATCAGCGTGTTGCGGCTTTCGCGGAACGCCCGGATGCTGTCGGCGAGTTCGCCTACCGTGGTGGAGTACTGGGGCGTCACCGTGGCAAAGCCGCGGGCGTCGACCTGGGCATCTGCGCCGTCCATCAGTTGCACGAACCGCTGCACGACGTCGTCGACATACACCAGCGTCACCGGCGCCGCGGGGTCGTTGACCTGGATCGGCAGATCACGGGCGATGTTGTGGCAGAACGTAGCCACCGCCGAGTTGTAGTTCGGCTTGCACCACTTGCCGAACACGTTGGGCAGGCGGAACACATGCACCGGCACCTGGTGGCTTTCCTTCAGGTCGAACAGGACCTGCTCGGCGTCGCGCTTGCTCGCGCCGTAGGCATTGCCAAGCTCGGCCTGCGTGGACGACGTGTAGATGACGGGCACGCGCCGCTGATTGGCCACGGCTTCCTGCCGCAGCGCATCGGCAAGCGCCTGGGTCAGGCCCGCGTTACCCGACACAAACTCCGCCGGGTCCTTGGGACGGTTCACGCCCGCCAGGTGAAACACGAAATCGACCGCGCCCACCCGCGCCGGCAGCGTGGCCGGATCGTCCGCGCGCGTGAAGACACTGACCTCGACATCTTTGCGCTCGGCCAGGACGAGCCGGAGGTTCTTGCCGACGAAGCCGTCGGCGCCAGTGATCAGGACTCGCATGACGGACTCACTCCTCCGCGACGGCGTGCTCGCCACGCGCAATGCGCTGCATGAAGTCCAGCTTGAGCAGAAGCGTCTTCATGCCTTCCACGTCCAGACGCGTCGTATTGTGGGAGTTGTAGTCCTCGCCATGTAGGCTTTGCGTAATGCGCTGCTCGCCCTTCTCGAAGAACTTCTCGTAGTTCAGGTCGCGGCCATCGGGCGGGACCCGGAAGTATTCGCCCATGTCCTCGGCGCACGCCATCTCCTCGCGGCTGAGCAGCGCTTCGTACAGCTTTTCGCCGTGACGCGTGCCGATGACATTGACGGTGTGCTCGGGCTTCTTCATCAGATCGAGGATGGCCTTGGCCAGCACTTCCACGGTGGCGGCCGGCGCCTTCTGGACGAAGATGTCGCCGTTGTTGCCGTGCTCGAACGCGTAGAGCACCAGATCCACTGCATCGGCCAGCGTCATCATGAAGCGGGTCATCGTCGGATCGGTGATGGTGATCGGACGACCGGCCAGCACCTGGTCCACGAACAGCGGAATGACCGAACCGCGGGACGCCATGACGTTGCCATAGCGCGTGCCGCAGATGACGGTGCCAGTGCCTTCCAGATTGCGGCTGGCCGCCACCATGACCTTTTCCATCATCGCCTTGCTGATGCCCATGGCGTTGATGGGGTACACGGCCTTGTCGGTGCTCAGGCATACCACGCGCTTGACGCCGGCATTCACGGCCGCTTCAAGCACGTTTTCCGTGCCGAGCACGTTGGTACGTACCGCCTGCATCGGGTGGAACTCGCAGGACGGCACCTGCTTCAGTGCGGCGGCATGAAATACGTAGTCGACGCCGCGCATCGCAGCGGCAACGCTGCTGATGTCGCGCACATCGCCAATGTAGAACTTGAGCTTCGGATCGGCATAGCGCTTGCGCATGTCGTCCTGCTTCTTTTCATCGCGGCTGAAGATGCGGATTTCGCCGATGTCCGAATTCAGGAAACGGCGCAGCACTGCGTTACCGAACGAGCCGGTTCCGCCCGTGATCAACAAAGTCTTTCCGAGAAACATTTCGCACACCCTCAAGTACAAAGATAGCTAACCAAACGACTGTCGCGACGTAATAATCTGGACTCTGTGCCAGTTGATTATTCGCGGGCAAATAGACGATGAATATCGACAGCAACGCAAATACCATGATCCCGGACAGGCTCCGCCATGCGATGGCGGCCATCCACGCGCGCGAATAAATAGCGCCGATCAGGAACATGAGGGGCGGTACGCCCCAGAAAGTCAGGTCCGATGCCAGCCACGGAAACGCCGAGGACCAGACATAGCGGTCATCCCATCCGGATGCCCGCAGGGCATACATCAAACCGTCCTTGTAGATCGCGTCCGTGTCGATAAACGAACTGAAGAATGACACCAGGAACGACGAGTGGCCGATACCGTAGGTCCAATTGTAATCGGTATTCAATGCCAGACTCAGGCCGTAATAGCCCTGGCTCAGATACGCGGTCAGCATGCCGAACGCAAAACGGACCAGATTGATAATGTCTGAGCCGCTATCGACCGTGAAACACGCGACGTCGTTGTATAGGCAAAACGACAGCGCGCCCTGCATGCGGGCGGCCTTGCGCAGTGTAAACAGGGTCACGAAGACCAATACCACGCCGACGGCTAGCAGGTTGCCGCGCCGGAATGCCCGGACATTCATCTGGATGCCACGAATCGCCCGAAATCCCGCGGCAATACCGAGGCCGACAAAGAAGAAGACCAGCAAGTCCCCCATTTCCTTGTCAGTGCCCCGAAACAGGGAAAACAACAGGAAACATGCCACGACGCCAAGCACTGCACGGCGGGCCAGACGATCGAGATCCGGCCAGTAGACCGCCGCCGTGGGCAGGACCAGGAGCACGATAGGCGCCGCGAGTCCCCGCAACGCCGACATCACTTTGCGCAAGGGCGATGACTGCTCCAGGCCCGTAAGCAACTGCAGATAGACCTCGCGCTGGTTCAGCACGGATTCCACCTGCCAGACATGCTTGCCGGTGTACGCATAGATCGACGGCTCGATCAGCATGACGGAAAGCAGGCAGGCGCCAAGAAACAGGCGATTGATCCAGGGATGCGGGGCCGGCGCCAGCTCGACACGCGGCGCGGCGGTCGAGGCAAACAGGACATAGCCCATCGCAAATGCCAGGACACACGCGAAGATGAAGCCCACCAGCGCGTCCGGCTGGCTGAGCCGAAAATCAAAGGGGCCCCAGAAAATCAGGAACAGGGGCAACAGGGTCCAGCCGCAAAAGAAAACGAGCGGCGCAAAGCGGACGCCCACCGAAGTGGCGCGCCATGCTTGCTCGGAAGCCAAAAACCCTGATACCCCGGTTTGCATTCAGTGGCACCCTACCGTTTCCAGCAGATGGTCGGACACCCGATCCACCTGAAAACGCTGCTTGGTCTCTGCAAATGCCCGCGCATCCTTCCAGGGAGCGGACGGTCCGGCAGAAATCATTCGGTCTACGGCGTCGACAAATGCCTGGGCATTCCCGGCGGGCACCGACAGTCCGATCCCGCTGCCCTCCACGAACTCGCCAAAATCGGTCGCCTCTTCCACCGAAGCCAGCACCGGCAGACCGATATTGATGTAATCCAGCGTCTTCGAAGGGAAAGTCGGGACATCGACGCCGCGCACCGTGCTGACAATACCGATGTCGCACGCCGACAGGAGGGCAAGGTACTTCTGGCGCGTCAGGCCGGCCATGTGCATGACATTATGGGCACCTGCATTGATGGCATCCTTGATCATCCCTTCCTGCTCACCATTGCCGACAATCAAAAAGATACATGGAAGCGCCCGCTCCGCTGCCGCCTGGGCCGCACTCAGGATGTCCTCGATGCCGCGTCCCTTGGACAGTTGTCCACCGAATACCAGAATGGTGGCGTCGAGCGGCAAACCGAACGCCTGCCGCGCGGCATCCCGCGCCTCGCTCGAAGACGCGGGAAATGACGACCAAATTGGCAATTCTACAATTTTCTGCGTTGGCGACAGATCGTAGTTGTCGCGCAGGTACGCAATATTCCTGGGCGACATGCAGCCGATCACTTCGAAGCGCCGCATTAGCCAGGTTTCGAGTTTTTTCAGACCGCGCACGAGCGCCTTGCCGTTGAGCAGACCAATCTGTGCGTGATGGTTGGGAAAGAAATCCCACTGCACAAGAAAAGTCCGCGCCCGAGTAAATGCCGTCATGACGATAATCGGCACCAGCATGGCGGTGGCAGGAGAAAACCCGATGACGACGTCCGCGCGGTTTTCGCGCCGGAACTTCAGCAATTGCCCGGCAACGCTGCCCGAAGACAGCGTCCACTTCGCGATTTTCCTGATCAGCGGCGGACCAAAGCTGAGCTGGAATGGGTCGGCGATATAGACGCTCAGTCGCCCGTTGCGCACGGAAACCGGTTTGCCGTACGGCCGCTTCGACCAGTTCACGACGAAGACACTGACGTCGTGGCCTTTGCGAACGAACGCCTCGGCCATTTCATCCGACAGCGAAGGAGTTTCCGCATCCAGCGAATAGCCGGTGCTTAGCAGCACGATCTTCATTCCGCGGACATCCTGAATCGCAATCGGTACATCAGTATCATACCCACCATGAGTCCGAAATAGGTTGCGCCATAGGCATAAACCGGAGCGCGGCCACCACAGTGATCCACCAACAGGGCCGTGCCAGCAAACAGCAGCACCCCCTGCAGGATTTCGTACACCAGGGAGACCCGCACCGTGCCACGGGCCATGAACAGCGTGGAAATACTTACTGCCACGACCCGAAAGGCATCCCCGATCAACTGCGGCACCAGCAGCGTGCTGGCCCCGACAAATTCCGCCGAATACAGCAGGCGATAAAGTTCATGACGGACAAGCCACAGGAACAGTCCGCCCAGAAAGAACAGCACAAGGACCTTGCCCTGAATCCCTACAAAAGCCCGGCGAATCTGCCGGTCTTCCATGCCGGCCAGCTTCGGCATCGCATAACTCAGCAGGAACACGCTGACGAACTGCATGTAGACGTCCGAAATCCGGATCGTCGATTGCCAAAATCCGACCTGGTCCCAGCCCGAGACCGCGCCGACGAGATCCCGCACCGCCATCTGCCCCAGCGTAATGCTGGCCGCACCCGCAAGCGTAATGGCCGAGAACGAGAACATATGGCGCACCTTGGCCATGTCCACGCGCCTGTAGTCCACGGCTACGCGCGACCGCACGCTCCGGAACTTCATGACCAGGAGGGTTGCGCCAGGCATAGCAGGCAACAACACGACGCCCAACGCCGCCCCGGCATACCCGCCGTAGTGAGTCAGCGCCGCCAGCAGGGCGATGCCGATAACGGCACCCGCAGCGTTTGACGCCAGAATGACGCCATACCGTCCATAAGCCGACGCGAACGCCTGGTAAAGGGCACAAAAACCGACCAAGGCCTGGGTGACACCGAGCAGCGCGACAATCCACCGATAATCCTGCGCTCCGAACACCAGCGTCGAAAGTGCCGACGAGCAAACGAGGACGGCCACGGCCATGACAACCGTGGTTGCCACGTAAATCTGCGTGATGACGTCGATCCAGTCCTGCTCCCGCTCGCTACCCTTGTGCGCCGCGATGGCCCTGGTGACGCCCGGCGCGATACCGCCTGCCGCGAGCATCCCGGCAAAGGCAGTAAGGGCCATGAACTGGGAAAGCTGACCAAATTGACCCAGGCTTACCGACGTGGCAATGATTTTTGCGGTAGCCAGTCCGGCCAGCGCCTTGACCAGCGTAGCACCGGCAAGCAAGCCGATTACTCTGAAGTCACGCATGAGCCAGGTTGTGGAGGCCGGTTCTGTTCATAGTTATAGAGTTGCCATTCCGTTGGTATCGCCTCGACCAAGGCCGGGCGAATGACGGGAATCACCGGCAGCCAGGCTACTGCCACCTTGTTGCTGCGGAGCAGCATTTCTCGTTCACCAGCGGACCGAAAGCGTGGCGCAGCCCGTTGTAAGTGGCTTATAAGCAACTTTCAAACGATGACTTCGTTCTCGCCACGTCACGCCAATGTCATGTCGGGCGACATTCTATCCGACGTGGTGCACCGCTTCCGACCAAAATCGGACATTTGTAGCGGGGTGTTACTGACCACCCCATAAGCCGTCACAAAGCCACATTCAGCAACAACTTTTCACGATCCACGCCGTAGCTGGTCGTCATTGCCCGTTCGAAAGGTCGACGCAGCAGAGATTGCCTTCGCGTCGCATACGCGGGGCGAAGACCGTGGGGAACATGGTGCACTGGGCGATGATGCCCGGCGCCCCCAGGCGTTTCAGCAACGCGGGCAGCGCATCGCCCTTCAGGTCGACGCCGAAGCCCTGCTCGTAGAGATAGTCAGACTGCAACGGCTCACGGAGATCGTCGAAGGCGAAGTACGTGAGGTTGTCGACGACCAGATGGCGCGCGCCGTCGCCCTGGATGTTGCATTGGCGTGCAAATGCGCGTATCCCGGGTCGCTGTTTCGCGTAGTCGAGCGTCGGGATGGACAGGCCCTGCCTGGGCAAGCCGAAGCCTGCCGACCGCGACGACTCGATGGTCGGCGGTAACGCCCGGAGCACCAGGACGGCTGCACTGGCGAGGAACAAGACCAGCACCGGAGACAGTACGGCGGCGACAACATGGCCGGTACGCGCGGTATCCGCCGCACGCCAGCGGTCAAGCAGCGTAGCGATGGCGAAGACAAGGCACCACAACGCGATCGGCAGCAGCAGCGATGCGGCATAGAAATTCCACGTCTTGAACAGTGCGGCGTGGCCGACCAGGGCGAGCCAGAACGCTGCCATCCACCACACTGCACCCGCCGGCGCCCGCCGAATGGCCTGGACGACGATCAGCACGGGCGGGAACAGTAGCGCGGCCCAGTAGGTGCCGCGCACGACATAGCCGATGCAGGCGTTGATCGACGCCGCCGGCTGCCATTGCTCCAGCCCGGGTACCGAAGCCAGCCAGGCCGACTGATAGTTGTCGGCAAACACGATGTGCCGCAGCATCGCTTCAGGCGCGGCCTGGACGTTTGCAATCAGCGTTTGCACGAAGGCGCCAGGCGCAGCCCAGGCACCGCCGAGCGATACCGTGTTTCCGGCGAGGATCGCCGACATCTGGGGCGCGCCCGGACACGAGGACACCTGGGCCGCGAACTTCAGCGTCTGCCAGGCCGCGCCAAGGACCACCGCTGCGACAATCGCCGTCCAATACCGGCTTCGCGGTCCAAACGTCGCCACCGCCGAGAGCAGTACCAGCGGAATGAAGAAAACAGCCTTGGGGTGGGTATAGAAGAACAGGCTGGTAACAAGGCAGAATGCCGCGGCCAGCCCTGCCGTGGCGCCCTGATGGCCGGCCGCTCCGTCCCGCCTGAGAACGAGCGGCAGGACGAGCAGCACCGACAGCAGGAACAGCATCATCTGTTCTCCGCGCATCATCACCAGCGTCAGCGGCAGCACACCCACACCCAGCACCGCGACGAACCCCGCAAAGAGCCAGATCCTCAAGACATCGGAACGGATCAGCGCCCGGAACACCATCCATGTCGCCAGGAGCCAGGCGAAACCGATCGCGAGACCACGCACCCGGACCCCCAGCGGGGTGCCGGCATGCATGATCAGATCGGATACAAGTGCGCCCGGCAGATGCAGCCATTGCACGGACTGCAAGAAGCCCGGACCGCATTGCGGCATCAGCGTGTTCAGGCGCCAATCATTGGCGAGGAACATGCCGCGCATCAGCACACCGGCGGCTTCGTCCGCGTAGACCGGTACGAAAATGCCCGTGGCGAGCACCACCCCGAAGACCGCAACAATTGCCCACGCCGGCCACGCCCAACGGTTGCCTGTTTTCACGATATGCAAAGTGGTCAGAAAAGCTGCGCTTGAGAGAGGGGGACGCCCAGGCGCGTTGTTGCCATGATGAGCGGGACACCCGGATCCGGCCATGCCACGCCGATGGTTGGGTCATCCCAGCGAATGCAGTGCTCCGTTTCGGGATGGTAGTAATCGGTCGTCTTGTACAACACGTCGGCGCCATCGGAAGTCACGACGAAACCGTGCGCGAATCCTTCGGGCACCCACATCTGGCGATGGTTGTCACCGGAAAGCGTCGCGCCCACCCATTGCCCGAAAGTCGGCGAACCTCTGCGAATATCCACGGCAACATCGAAAATCTCGCCGGACACCACGCGTACGAGCTTGCCCTGGGGATAGGGCAACTGGTAGTGCAAGCCCCTCAGCACACCCCGCCGCGACCGCGAATGATTATCCTGTACGAATTCGCGTTGCAGCCCCGTGGCTTTGGCGAAGTCCGCCGCATTGAACGCTTCGAAAACAAACCCGCGCGGGTCGTGATAAACCTGCGGCTCGATCAACATCACCTCGGGCAATGCCAGCCGCGTCGCCGTGATCTTCAAGGCCGCATCTCGCCGGAAAGTTCATTGATGACGCGCAGCAGATACTGGCCGTAGGCCACCTTGCGCAGGGGCTCCGCCAACTCGACCACCTGCTCGGCGGTAATCCAGCCACTCCGGTACGCAATCTCCTCCGGGCACGACACCATCAGCCCCTGCCGGTTCTGCAGCGTCGCAATGAAACTGGCTGCCGTCAGCAGCGATTCGTGGGTGCCCGTATCCAGCCACGCATGTCCGCGGCCAAAAATCGTGACGTCCAGTTGACCCGCTTCCAGATAGCGCTTGTTGACATCGGTGATTTCAAGTTCGCCACGCGCCGACGGCTTGACGTCCGCCGCGATGTCGCAAACCTGGTCATCGTAGAAATACAAGCCGGTCACGGCGTAGTGCGAACGCGGATGAGCGGGTTTTTCCTCTAGCGAGATGGCGCGGTACTCGTCGTCGAACTCCACGACACCGTAGCGATGCGGATCCTGCACGTGATAGGCGAAAACCGTGGCTCCCGCTTCCTTGGCCGAGATGGCGCGCAGCTGGCGAGCCAGATCATGACCATAGAAAATATTGTCGCCAAGCACGAGCGCGCACGGCTGGCCGGCGATGAAATCACGACCGATCAGGAATGCCTGCGCGAGTCCGTCCGGCGAAGGCTGCACTGCATAGGAAAGATTGAGCCCCCAACGCGAGCCGTCACCGAGCAGTTCAACGAAACGCGACGACTCTTCAGGCGTCGTGATGATCAGAATATCCCTGATACCAGCCAGCATCAGCGTGGTCAGCGGATAGTAGATCATCGGCTTGTCGTATACCGGCAGCAACTGTTTGGAAACGCTCCGTGTAACCGGATAAAGACGCGTCCCGGATCCACCGGCAAGAATGATGCCCTTACGCATGGGTGCTTTTTCCCCAGATGATTTGTTCCAGCAGCCAGTGGACGCCCTGCTCCCACGGAGGCAGGTGCAATCCAAAGGTTTCACGCAGGCGGTCGGTATTCAGCACGGCATGGGCGGGGCGTGACGCCTTGCCGCCAACCTCCCCCGCCGTACAGGGCTCCACGTCTGTGGGTCCTGATTGTAGATTCGCGCCACAGGCCAGGGCGTACCGCAGGATCTCGCATGCGTAGCCGTGCCGGGAGACCTCGCCGCCCGCCGCGACATGGTACAGACCGGTCGGAAACGCGGCACGTGCGGCGCCCCCCAGCCAGTGCCGCGCCACGATCTGCGCAGTGACATCGGCGACCAGCGCGGCCGATGTCGGCGTGCCGATCTGATCCGACACGACGCGCAGCCGATCGCCGGCAAGCGCGCGCGCGAGAATCGTCTTCAGGAAGTTTGTCCCGTGCAGACCAGCAAGCCACGCCGTGCGCAGCACGAGCGCCGGCCCGCCGGCAGCCATCACCGCCCGCTCCCCTTCGAGCTTTGTCGCGCCGTAGGCTGACAGGGGCGCCGGGACGTCCGCTTCCGTGTAGGGACGTCCGCTGCGGCCATCGAACACGAAATCGGTCGAATAATGGACAAACAGCGCGCCGGCATCGCGCGCGGCTTCCGACAGCCAGCCCGGCGCCGCAGCGTTGATCAGGAAAGCCGCGTCCTGATCTCGTTCCGCCTGCTCGACATCCGTGTAGGCAGCCGCATTGACGACGACGCTCGGCCGGTGCTGCGCAAGCACTGCGCGGCACCGGTCGGGTTCGGCGATATCGCAACCGGAACGGTCGAGTGCCACCACCTCGCCCAGGCAGGCCAGGCTACGGCGCAGTTCAAAGCCAAGCTGTCCGTTGGCGCCCAGTACAAGAAGGGTTGGCCGCTCGCTACGCTGCATAGTGCCGCGCAATCCATTGGCGATACTCGCCCGACGCCACCGAAGCCACCCAAGCCTGATTGTCCAGATACCAGCGGACGGTCTTGCGCAGCCCGCTCTCGAAGGTCTCCAGCGGGGCCCACCGCAGCTCGCGGGTCAGCTTGCCGGCATCGATCGCATAGCGTCGATCGTGTCCGGGCCGGTCCGGCACGAAAGTCATCAGGCGCCGTCGCGGTCCAGCTGCGTCCGGGCGCATCTCGTCAAGCAGGTCGCAGATGGTGTGAACGACATCGAGATTGGTCCGTTCATTCAGGCCGCCAATGTTGTAAGTCTCGCCAGGAACGCCGCGCGCAAGCACCTCGCGCACCGCGCGACAATGGTCCGAGACGTGCAGCCAGTCCCGCACATTGAGACCATCGCCGTAGACCGGCAGCGATTTACCGGCCAGCGCGTTGGCGATAATCAACGGGATAAGCTTCTCGGGAAACTGGTAAGGACCGTAGTTATTCGAGCAATTGGTCGTCAGGACCGGCAGGCCATAGGTGTGGAAATACGCCCGGACCAGATGATCGGATGCGGCCTTGGAGGCGGAATACGGGCTATTCGGCGCGTATGCGGTGGTCTCGGAGAACGGGGCATCGTCAGGCCCCAACGATCCGAAGACTTCGTCGGTGGACACATGCAGCATCCGGAAC
Organism: Cupriavidus pauculus; assembly: GCF_003854935.1. NCBI lineage: Bacteria > Pseudomonadati > Pseudomonadota > Betaproteobacteria > Burkholderiales > Burkholderiaceae > Cupriavidus > Cupriavidus pauculus. The sequence continues at coordinate 1,635,501 of NZ_CP033969.1, read as the reverse complement.
GCCTGTCGCGCATTTGCATCCAGCGTCCCCCAATAGGCGCGAACCGCCTCCAGCAGCGTGAAGGTGCCTACGATATTGGTCTCGATAAAGTCGGCTGGCCCGTGGATCGACCTGTCGACATGGCTCTCCGCAGCAAAATGGACCACCGCGCGGGGCCGGTGCGTCGCCAGCAGGCTATCGAGCGCGGCGCGATCGCAGATATCCACGCGCGCGAACACATGCCGGGAATCGCCATCGAGAGGTGCCAGCGTCTGGAGATTGGCCGCGTACGTCAGCTTGTCAACATTCACCACGCCGTCGGCTTGCGGATCCGCCAGCCAGTCGAGCACGAAGTTGGCTCCGATGAAACCGGCTCCCCCGGTGACGAGAATATTGGGCAATTGCTGTGGCTCCGTACTGGGTCTCGAAATCCTACCGGTCCGGCACGCGAGCGCCACACAGCGGCATTTCTGCTGACGGGAGAAGGACGGTAGAGGCGGCGCTACCTCGATATGGCTTCCGGTTTACACCGGTTGAATGGCAAAATTGGCGCGTCCGCTTTGAGGTGCCGCATATTCTATCCGAAGTCCGGACCCGATCCGGGCGCGCCGCGTCCGGCCTCGCATGACCCCACCAGCCCCCGCCCTGCCCGGGCGACGCCATGCCAATGACTGCAAACTCCCCGGAAACCGGCCTGTACGCCATCGGCGACCTGCAGGGATGCCACCCTTCCCTTCAGGCGCTTCTAGATCGGGTGCCGGCCGACGCCGGATTGTGCTTCGTCGGTGATCTCGTCAATCGCGGGCCCGATTCCCTGGCAACTGTGCGCACTATTCGCGACATGGGTGCCCGGGCGCGGTCGGTGCTGGGCAATCACGATATTCACTTGCTTGCGGTGGGCGCAGGCGTCCGCAAGGCCGGCAAGTCGGACACGCTGGACGCAATCCTCGCGGCGCCCGATCGCGACGCGCTGCTCGACTGGCTGCGGTGCCGTCCGCTGGCTGTGCGCATCGACGATTTTCTCGTTGTCCACGCCGGTGTGTTGCCGCAATGGAGCGCGGCACAGGTAATGGACCTCGCCGCCGAAGTGGAAGACCAGCTCCGTGGCGCCAACTGGCAGGGCTTTCTTGCCGATGTGTTCGGCAACGCGGCCGACCGCTGGCATGATGGCCTGCGGGGCATTGAACGCCATCGCGTGATCGTTAACGCGTTGACGCGGCTGCGCTACTGCAATGCGGATGGGGTGATGGATCTGAAGACCAAGGAAGGCCTGGGCAGCGCGCCCGATGGCTTCATGCCCTGGTTCGACGTTCCGGGACGTCGTACTACCGATGTGACCATGGTGGTGGGCCACTGGTCGACGCTGGGGCTCGTGATGCGTCCCGACTTGATGGCACTGGACACCGGCTGCGTCTGGGGCGGCCAACTGACGGCAGCCCGGCTCTCGCCGGACCCCGCCCGCCGCGATGTGATTCAGGTCGATTGCCCGGCTTATCGCGATCCGCTGGCGTAATCGCAGGCGATGGGTTGTCCGTCGCAAGGACAGTGACAACCATCCCCGTGCCGCGCAACGTAGAATGGCCGCCGGCTGAGCCCCCGATCAATCAGAAGGCCACGGAATATTCCTTCGATGTACAAGAATCACTACGAGAACAGTGTTGGCGTGCCGCGGACCCGCGGGCACCAGCATCTCCTGCTGGCAGTTGGCACTGCAGTTGCGCTGGTTTTCCTGCTTTCGGCATGGTTCATGCCCATGTGGGAAACCAACGATGACGTTGGCATGTCGATGATTGCCCATGGCTACGGATTTGTTGCCGAAAGCTCGCCCAACCTGATTTTCTCCAACGTCATCTGGGGCCGTATCGTGCGGGCCATGCCGCAGTTCGGCGGCGTGGTTGGCTACACTGTCGCGTCGACGCTTGTCATCGTGCTGGCGGGCGCCGCCATTCTGTATTTCATGATGCGCCTGGGGGTGGCGCGCCTCCATGCGGTCCTTGCCGTCGCGCTGATATTCCTCTGGCCGGTGCTGTTTCCCCAGTTCACGCTGAACGCGGGCTTGCTGGCGGTGGCGGCTGTGCTGGGCTGGCGAACGTTCGCCGAGACTGGCGAGATGTCGAGCCTGGCCGTGGCCAGCCTGCTCGGCTTTTTCGCCTACCTGATACGGGACCAGGAGTTCTGGCTCGTGCTGGCCGTCGGCCTGCCATTCCTGCCATGGAAAGCGCTCGCCCGTCAGCGGGCCATGCAGGCTTCCGTCGTCCTTCTGGCCGTGATGATCGGTGGTGCCGCGTATCTGAACAAGGCTGCCTACGACACCGAAGCCTGGAAGAGTTTCCATGCATTCAACATCGCCCGCGCGCCTTACACCGACTTTCGCGCCGGCGTCCAGGTGAAGGAGCGGCCGGATGTCCTGGCCCGGCACGGTTTCTCGGCCAACGATATCGATCTTGTCAGCGACTGGTTCTTTGTCGACCCGCATTTGATGGACCCGGCCAAGCTTAACGGCATGCTCGACGACATCAAGCTGCACAAGTGGGTGCAGCGTGGCTTCGGTTTGGGTATCGAGTCGCTACGCCAACTGCTGGTGGACCAAATGTGGCCCTTGCTGGCTTGCGCCTGCCTGATCGCGTTCGTCAGCCCGTCGCGCGTGGTGATCATGCTTGGCGTGCTGGTGGTGGCCGCGGTGTTTGCGCTCGGTGCCATTGGAAGGCCCGGCGTGACTCGCGTCTACTATCCGCTCGCGGCGTTCCTGCTTGTTGCCGCCATCTGCGCATTGCCAGCACGCCCTGCACGGTCACGCGGCATTGCTACGCTGGCGCTCGTTCTGGCAGGCGCGGCCGCCCTGCATGCCGCCTGGCCCCACCAACTGGAAGCCAGATCGCGCGTGGCGCAGACCCGGCTGCAACTGGAAGGCGTTCCCAAAGGAACCCTGTTTGTCTGGGGGCCGGCATTCCCCTACGAGGCCGCGTTCACGCCGTTTCACGGCATTCCTGACGCCCGGTCGGTACAGATCTATCCGATGGGTGTTTCGACGCTTGCACCGTTCTCCGTAGCCATGCAGGAAGAACAGGCCGGACGGGGCTTTCTGGCGCGCCTGACGACGGAAGCGGGGTTGAATATCAGCATGCCCTACGGGCGGCTTGAGCGCCTGCGCACCTATTGCCGGGAACACCTGCAATCGACGCTCGACGACAAGGTGATTCATGAACGCCCGGGCTTCGTCATCCATCACGTGCGTTGCCTGCGCCCCGGTTCTACGCGCGGCACGCAAGCTGCGGTGGACAAACACTGAGTTGGCGCGGCATCCCCGGATACCGCCCACCTGGGCGACTACGCCGTGCCTGCGCCGCCCTTCCTAACGACGATGGTGAATTCGTAGAGTCCGTAGTCGTGCAACAGCGCGACGTTGCGCGAATAGCGCCGCTTGCAATGGTCGAATAGCGCGCAAGGGTCCGCGTAATAAAGCGTGTCGCGCATCTTGTCGGCATCGGAGTACGAGGTCAGGCAATTAAACGCGAAACCCAGGCGGCTGGTCCTGTCCATGATGTCCAGCACGCCTTTGATGTAATCCAGCCACTCCGCGTCTCCACGAGCCATGCGCACGTTGAAGATACCGCTGGCGATTCCGAAATCGGCTACCTCATCGGGTTCGCTTCCCACGATGAACCGCGTGGACGGATCGCCGCCCAGGCGCCGGGATGCAGCCTGAATCATCTCCTCCGCCACATCGATGCCGGTATAGCTGAGCTGCGGGTAGCTTTTGCCGAGGTATTCCCTGAGTGCGCCGTAGCCACATCCCAGGTCATTCACGCTGAACGGCTCGGTTCTGTCGCCAATGACCCTGCTCAGTTGCGCAAAGCGAAGAAACTGGCTTTCCTCTCCATTCCAGTCCACGCCTTGCGCGGTCTCGCCGTGCTCCGCAAGTCGTGCGGAGTAATATCCGGCCACCTCGCCCAGCAGGTCTGTGCGTTCCTGGTTCATTCCCGGCCCTTCGTATCGTTACCCATCGTTTGTGCGATCGTCTGCGCCATGGCGTGCGCGATCTTGCCCGGCATGTCCGCATCCATGCCCACCCATAGCGGCAGACGGATCAGTCGCTCGGATTGACGATTGGTGACGGCCAGCGTGCCATGCGGCCGGCCGTACCGCTGGCCGCCCGGCGACGTATGCAGCGGCACATAATGAAAGACAGACGAGATACCCGATGCCTTGAGTTTCTCAAGCACGGCTTGTCGATCGATGCCGTCAGCCAGCAGCACGTAATACATATGGGCATTGTGCTCACAGTGCGTCGGTACGATCGGTCTGCGCAGCCATTCGCGGCTCTCCAGCTCGGAGAATGCCGCGTGATAACGGTCCCAGCTCGCCATACGATCGGCGGTCACCGCATCGGCATGTTCCAACTGCGCCCGCAGGAATGCTGCAATCAATTCACTGGGAAGAAATGAAGAGCCCACTTCCTGCCACGTGTACTTGTCGATTTCGCCGCGAAAGAAGCGGCTGCGGTCCGTACCCTTCTCCCGAATGATCTCGGCACGCGCAACCAGAGCCGGATCATTGACGAGCAACGCGCCGCCCTCTCCGGATATCACGTTCTTGGTTTCGTGGAAACTGAACGCGCCCATATCGCCGAGCGTTCCCAGCGGACGGCCGCGATAGCTTGCCATCACGCCCTGCGCGGCATCCTCCACGACTTTCAGGCCGTGACGGCGCGCGATCTCGTTGATCGCGTCCATCTCGCACGCCACGCCCGCGTAGTGCACCGGAACAATTGCGCGCGTCCGCGGCGTAATCGCTTCCTCAAGCAGGCGCTCATCGAGATTCAGCGTGTCCTCTCGAATATCCACGAACACCGGCACACCGCCACGCAATACGAATGCGTTGGCAGTCGAGACAAAGGTGTAGGACGGCATGATGATTTCATCGCCCGGCTCGATATCGAGCAGCAGCGCCGCCATCTCCAGCGCCGCCGTACAGGAATGCGTCAGCAGGGCACGCGCGCAACCTGTGCGCCGCTCTATCCAGTCGCTGCACCACTTCGTGAATTGCCCATCGCCGGCCAGCTTGCGCGTGCGGGCAAGTTCGGCCACGTACGAAAACTCATCCCCGGTGAGATGAGGTGCGTTGAATGGAATGTTTTGATCGTTCATTGAATTTACCCGCGTGCCGCGACTACGGTGCCCAGCATGATCAGTGCCACACCGGCCAATTTAGGTCCGGAGAACGGCTCGCCCAGGAACCAGATGCTCAGGCACAGCACAATGGCGAAATTCAGGCTCATGAAAGGGTAGGCCTGACTGAGGTCGAACTTCGTCATGGCGGCCATCCAGGCCAGCGACGCCAGAAAGGCAGCAAAGAATCCCGAGAAAATAAGCGGATCCAGCAGCAGCAGCACCAGGAAGCGCAGCTTCTCCAAAGGGGCCTGCGGCATGGCGCCGAACTTGCCGATGCGCCATTTCAGGATGAGCTGACCGTACGTCGTCAGCAAAATCGTGGCGAGAATGTAGAGATAATCGAGAGCGCGTGTCATTTTCTCAATCCAGCACGGCAAGACCAAAACCGGTCGCACCGTAACCGTTGCCGTTGTAGAGCATATAACGCCGCCCGGCATGGTCGAACACGAAAGGATACTCGATCATGTCGGCATCCCACCCGCTCTCCGATACCTCGATACCGCTCTCTTCGTCTTTCCGGACCCAATGGATGCCGTCGTCCGACTCCGCATAACCGATGCGGTAACGATCGATGCGGTGGGAGTACCACATGCGCCAGCAATCCGGGTCCCGGATCACCGAAGGCCGGGAGATCGCCACCTCGGCGTCGCTGGCATAGTCGATCGCCACGGTTCCGTCGCGTTGCCAGTGGATACCATCATCGGACGTCGCGTACCTGATGTGATAGCGATGCTCCGGCCCTTTTGCCGTCTGCCGCCATTCCGTACAGGCGAGATACCACATGCGCCATCCCGTCTCGTCGCGCAACACGCAGCAGCTTGCGCAGAAGTGAGGTTCGCTGGCGGTCCGATCCACAATGGGACCGCGCGCATAGCGCTCGAATGCATTCGGGTTACGCGCCACCGCCAGGCCGATGGCGTTCCGAAATGGCACCGTCACCCCGAGGTTCCAGCCAATGTAATAAAGCCGATCGCCATCGGGTGCCTGCGTCAGCCAGGTCGCCATGGCGCCGCTGTCGTCGAACGCGCCGAGTTCGCCAGGGGATAACACCGGCTCCTTGCCGCACGCGAGAATAATTTCAGGTCGCGTGATATCGATATCGACATAACCGGTATGGCTTCGGCTGGCAGCGTCCCGCGCACTGAAGTAGATGCGATACAGATCGCCACCAAGCGGTTGCGCGATAGGCACCGCCGCATGGGTGCGCATCCATTCAACCGAGCCGTCCGGACAAAAGATCCGACCCAGTTTGCGCCATTGCCCGGTCCTTCTCATATTTTCCGCAGCCTCGAACTGGGCACGGCAGAGCGTGGCGTGGCCTGCTCGACATAGACGCCTTCGCTTTCGGCGTCCGCGAGCATCAGCGTGCCCGCGCCGATCACACATCGTTCGCCAATGGTGATGTGATCGCGTAGCGTGGCGTTGACGCCGATAAAGCACTGGGGCGCGATGGTTACCCCACCCGACACCACGACGTGCGACGCCAGGAAGCAATGGTCCCCGATCGTCGAATGATGGCCGATGTGATTGCCGCTCCAGAGCGTGACGTTGTTGCCAATCGTCACGAACGGCTGGATCACGTTGTTTTCCAGGATGAAGCAGTTCTCGCCGATCTGCCCATCATTGAGCACCGTGGCGCGCGAACTAACGTAGCTGGCGAGGCGATAGCCCTTTTCCCGCACGGCTTCGTATTTTGCCCTGCGTACGCCATTGACCTTTGCGTAGCTCATCGCCACGAACATGGCATGACGGTTGGCCGGAAAACGGGCGTCCACGTCCTCGAAGGGCACTACAGGCAGGCCGCAGAATGTCTCTTCCTTCAGGAAGGCCGCATCGACACAGAACGCCACCACCTCGTACTCTGAATCATGGCCAAAGTAGTAGTGGGCCAACTGCGCGATATCACCCGCTCCGAAGATAACCAAGGGTGTTTTCATTCGCCGATCTCCCTGTTTGCGCACGGTGACGATGACATGACAGGCGCGCGTGCCATTTCCCCACGTCTGCCATAGATTTTCCTCACGATCGTATAGGGCCGGCGCTTTGTCTCGGAAAAGACCTTCGACAGGTACAGGCCGACCACGCCGATGAACGAGATAATCAGTCCACCGAGCAGCCAGATCGAGGCCATGACGGAAGTCCAACCGCTCATGGGATGCGAAAGGAACATCCAGTTCAGGATCAGGTACGCAATATAGACGAGGGCGACCGCGGAAATGGCAAGCCCGAAATAGAAGATACCAACAAGTGGAGCATTGCTGAACGACGTGACCGAGTTCACCAGCAGCGACATCTTGCGGCGCAACGTATAGGTCGTCTCGCTGGTACTGTGCTTGCGGACGGTCTGCGGGCACTGGGCAAATCCAGTGATATGCCACAGCCCTGCCATGAAGACTTCCCGTTCTTCATGAGAAATCAGTGCATCGACATAACGCCGGCTCATCAGCCGCGCGGTGACGACATTCTCGGGCAGCGACAGGCCGGTCAGCAAACGCACCAGGCGATAGAACCACTGACCGCTCCACCGTTCAAACCATCCACCCTTGCGGGCTTCCTGCACGCCGTACACGACATCACATGCCTGCGCCTGGCGTTGGGCGGCAAACGTCAGCAGCCATTCGGGCTCCTCCTCCAGATCTACGTCGAGAAGGAAAACCTCGTCGCCGCGCGAATGGGCGAGCCCGGTCATCATTGCCTTGTGGTGCCCGAAATTGCGCGACAAGTCCACGACGACGACATGCGCATCGCGCTCGGCGCGCTCCACCGCAATTTGCAGGCTGTTGTCGGGCGAACCATCGTTGACGAGAACGATCTCGAAATCCTCGCCGACCAGTTCTCGCGCGCCCGCACTTGCCCGGGTACAGAATTCCTCGATATACGGCGCCGACTGGTAAAGCGTGGCAACAATCGACAGCTTCATGGCTGGACGTATTTCATATAGCGACGCGCGTCGGCGCCACAGTTGAACAGCAGGTCGAGAATGGATACGCCATGCGTGAATTCGCCCCAGAGCTGCAGGTATTCCGCATAACCGCCGTAATCGAACCAGTGGAGCTCAATACCGCGATCGGCAAAAACGGCTTCGTCGACATAATCTCGCGCGGCAGGTCCGGACACGTATCTCGTGCCCCCCGCCTGGGCGCAAAGGTCTGCCAGTCGCTCGGTCTTGCCATCGGTGAGCACGTAATCCCAGGAGTTCGAGATCCTGGTGTCGATCCGAAGGTACGCGCAAATGGCCTCGATAAAGACGCGATTCATCTCGGACAAATTGCCGTAGACCGCGTCGCAATACAGCGGGGCCACCCACTTTGCCACTTCGTCGAAGTGAGCCGCACGCCGATAGTTCTGTTCCAGCGTACGCCAGTGTGTCCGGGCCCATTCCGTCGACGTGTCGATTTCAGTGTCGCGGATCTTCTGGTCGTAACGGCCCTTGACCTGAACAGGCACCGTCAGCCACTGCACACCCTGGGGCGTCTTGATCTGATTTCGGTTACGCCAGTCCCGACGCGTGTATTGCATGTCGTCGTAGAGAATGAACTCGTCGACGCTGGCAATCATATCGAAATAGCCCTTCCACGGAATGTAGTTGGACTGGACGATAGCCACGGATTTCATGTCGTTCCCTTTCGTGACGCCTTGCGTGCGGCGCAGGCGGTGTCGGTCTTGCCAGTCATACCGTTATGGGGAATCGATTGCGCAAGGAAACTGCAACGCTTGCGATAAAGCCGGGTAGTTTACCCGAAGCGGAATCGCTGGCCGCGCGTGCCCTGGCCGCGCTGCGACCTGTCAGGATGGGGCGGCCGCCGCCGTGGGCGCGTCGTCCTTCGCGGCATGGTGCAACCGTTCGGCCACACTCCCAGCCGCCTCCGGCATCCCCCCCACCAGATGCACCACCACCTCCCGCGCAGCCTCCGCCAGCTCCCTGCGGCTTGCCGACTGCGCCAGCAATTGCGGCCCCAGCGTCAGCCGTACCGTGATGGGTGGCGAGCGCAGGATGGCGTCGAGGCATTGGCCTAGCGAGATATCGTCGATATACGCGGGGGCCAGCGTCGGTTGGCCCGTTGCGGCGTCCAGGTAGCTCAGGCCCACCGGCTGCACGGGCAGTCCGCCGGACACCGGCGCCTGCATCAGGTTGGCGTGGAAGGGCAGCACCTTGCTGCCGTCGGTGGTCGTGCCTTCCGGGAACACGCAGACCAGGTCGCCCTGCCGCATCACGTCGGTGATGTGGTGCAGCACACGGTGGGCGTCGCGCTTGCTGGCGCGTTCTATGAAAATTGTGCCGGTTTTGTCACAAAGCCAGCCGATCACCGGCCAGCTGCGGATTTCCGACTTGGCGACGAACCTTACCGGCTGCCAGCTATGGATGACGTAGATGTCCAGCCACGAGATATGGTTGGCCACCAGCATTGCCCCGCGCGGGGCGCCGCCCGGTGGCAGCCCGTGCACTTCCACGGTGATGCCGCAGATGGCCAGCAGCTTGCGCGACCAGCCGCGGATCAGCCGCTCCCGTACGTGAGTGCTCGCCCACGGGAAGACCGTTGCGCAGACGAAGATGCCGCGCAGCAAATGGAATCCCAGCCGCAGCTTGCGTAGCCAGATCATCATCGAATCCTGGAGCCTGCCGGCAACCGGCGATCAGCGCTGCTCGTACACCACCTGGCCGTCGACCAGCGTGGTGCGCACGCGCCCTTCCATTTCGTAGCCCAGCCACGGCGAATTCTTGCCCTGGCTTTTCAGCGCGGCGCGTTCCACCTTCCACACGTGCTTCGGATCGAACACACAGACGTCGGCGGCGCTGCCCGTGGTCAGCGACCCCGCGTGCAGGCCGATCACCCGGGCCGGCTCGCTGGTAATGCGGGCCAGCGCCTTCACCAGCGGCACCTTGTGCTCGGCGGCCCAGCGCAGCGTCAGCGGCAGCAGCAGTTCCAGGCCGGTGGCGCCCGGCGTGGCTTCGGCGAAGGGCAGCAGCTTCTCGTCGTCATCGACCGGGGTGTGGTCGGAACACAACGCATCGATGGTGCCGTCGGCCAAGGCGGCGACGATGGCGTCCCGGTCGCGCGCGCCGCGCAGCGGCGGCGTGAAGCGCATCTGGCTATTGAAGAAGCCGATGTCCATGTCGGTCAGCGACACGTGGTGGATGTTCACGTCGCAGGTCACCGGCAGCCCTTCCTTGCGGGCCTGGCGCACCAACTCCAGCCCGGCCGCCGACGACAGCCGGCACAGGTGCACGCGCGCGCCGGTGGCCCGCATCAGTTCGAAGATGGTGTGCAGCCGCACCGTCTCGGCGATCACGGACACGCCCGACAGGCCCAGCCGCGACGCCACCGCGCCGCTGGCGGCCACGCCGCCGCCCAGGAACGGGTCCTCGGGCCGCAGCCACAGCGTGAAGCCGAACGTCTGCGCGTACTGCATCGCGCGTTGCAGCACCTTGGTGTCCTGGATCGGCATCTCGGCCTGGCTGAAGCCCACGCATCCGGCCTCGGTCAGTTGCCCCATCTCGGTCAGCGCCGCGCCCTTCAGGCCGACGGTCAGCGCGCCCAGCGGATAGACGTGCGTCTGGTTCAGCTTGCGGGCGCGGAACTTGAGCATTTCCACCAGGCCCGGCTCGTCGAGCACGGGGTCGGTATCGGGCGGGCAGACCAGGCTCGTGACGCCGCCCGCCGTGGCCGCGGCCACCTCGGATTCCAGCGTCGCCTTGTACTCGTAGCCCGGCTCGCGCAGGCGCGCGGACAGGTCCACCAGGCCCGGGCACACGATCAGGCCACGCGCGTCGATGGTCTTGTTGGCGTTGAAATCGGCCGGCGCCTGGCCCACGCCCACGATCTTGCCGGCGGCGATGTACAGGTCCTGCTCGGCGTCGACGTTTGCGGCCGGATCGATCAGGCGGCCACCCTGGATGCGGATCTTCATGTCTTCCTGCGATGTGCGGTTCGTTGTACCCAAGGTGCTGCTCAGTCGTTGTTGCCGGCGACGATGCCCATCACGGCCATGCGGACCGCGATGCCGAACGTCACCTGGTTCAGGATCACCGACTGCGGACCGTCGGCCACGGCGGAGTCGATCTCCACGCCGCGGTTCATCGGTCCCGGGTGCATCACGATGGCGTCGGGCCTGGCCAGCGCCAGGCGCTCGGGCGTCAGGCCGTACGCCTTGAAGTATTCCTGCGCGGACGGCAGCAGCGCCCCGCTCATCCGCTCGTTCTGCAGGCGCAGCATGATCACCACGTCCACGCCCTTCAGGCCCTCTTCCATGTTGTGGAAGACGCGCACGCCCATCTGCTCCAGCCCCGACGGCAGCAGCGTGCGCGGGCCAATCGCCCGCACTTCGGGCACGCCCAGCGTGGTCAGCGCGTGGATGTCCGAGCGGGCCACGCGCGAGTGCAGGATGTCGCCGACGATGGCCACCGTCAGATTCGTGAAGTCCTTCTTGAAGTGCCGGATCGTATACATATCCAGCAGCCCCTGCGTCGGGTGCGCGTGGCGGCCGTCGCCGGCGTTGATCACGTGCACATGCGGCGCCACGTGCTGGGCAATCAGGTACGGCGCGCCCGAGCTGGCGTGGCGCACCACGAACATGTCGGCCGACATCGCCGACAGGTTGTTGATGGTGTCCAGCAGCGACTCGCCCTTGCTGGTCGACGACGCGTTGATGTTCAGGTTCAGCACGTCGGCGGACAGCCGCTTGGCGGCAATCTCGAACGTGGTGCGCGTGCGCGTCGAGTTCTCGAAGAACAGGTTGAACACGCTCTTGCCGCGCAGCAGCGGCACCTTCTTGACGTCGCGGTCCGAGTCGGACAGCGAGACGAACTGGCTGGCGGTGTCGAGGATGTGCGTGATCATGTCACGCGACAGCCCCTCGATCGACAACAGGTGCTTGAGCTCGCCGTTCCGGGTGAGCTGCGGGTTGCGGAACATCTTGGTCATGGCAGGTGGGTCGGGGCGCGATTCGGTCTGGCGGGTTCGGTCGGGCGGATACGGTCTAAGTACGGCTTCGGTGCTTGACGTTCAGGCGGCGGCGCGGGTTGACACTCAGGCACGGGCCTCGGTGGCAAACGCAAAGCGCGTGGCGGCGCCCTCGCCCTGGCGCGACAGCACCAGCGTCCTGTCCTGCGGCAGTTCAAGGGTCGCCGCGGCGTAGTCGGCGGCAAACGGCAACTGGCGGCCGCCGCGGTCGGCCAGCACGGCCAGCGCCACGCGCGCGGGGCGGCCGTAGTCGAACAGCTCGTTCACGGCGGCGCGGATCGTGCGGCCCGTGGCCAGCACGTCGTCGATCAGCAGGATGTTGCGGTCTTCCACCGAAAACGGCAGCGTGGTCGGCTGCGCCTGGCTGTGCAGGCCCTTCTTGGCGTAGTCGTCACGGTGGAAGGCGACGTTGATCACGCCGTGCTCGCCCAGCTTCAGGTCGGCTGCCAGCCGCTCGGCAATCCAGGCGCCGCCGGAGTGGATGCCGGCCACCGACCAGCGGGCGCGGTCCGCAGACGGCATCAGGGCCTGGGCCTGGTCGCGCAGCGCGTGGTAGAGCGCCTCGGCATCGGGAGTCGAAGTCTGGGTCATAGCGGGATTTCGTCGAAATACTGTTGCAGGATGATCCGGGCGGCTTCGGCGTCCAGCGCCCCGCGCCGCGCCCCGGCCATCGAGGCCGCACGCGACGAGTAGCGCTCGTCCACCCATTCCACGGGCAGGTTGAAGCGCCCGTTGAGCTGGTTGCCAAAGCGGCGCGCCAGCCGCATCGACGCCTGTTCCGCGTCGTCAGGCCCGGCTTCCGGGTTGACCGGCATGCCGACCACCAGCCGCACCGGCGTCCATTCCCGGATCAGCGCGCCCACGGCCTCGAAACGGCCTTCGACCGTCACATTGGGCAGGATGGTCAGCGCCGAGGCTTGCCGCGTGATGAAATTTCCCAGCGCCACGCCGATTTTCTTCTCGCCGTAGTCGAACGCGAGCACCGTGCCGTCGCGGGGCGTCTCGCGCCCCGGCAGCTCAGGCATGCCCGGCCTCGCCGGAAAGCATCGTCACGTCGATGCCGAGCAGGCGCACGGCCGCCGCGAAGCGTTCCTCGGGCGGCACACTGAAGATGATTTCGGGATCGGCCTGGACGGTCAGCCAGCCATTGCGGCTCAGCTCTTCCTCCAGCTGCCCGGCGCCCCAGCCCGCGTAGCCGAGCGTCAGCAGGAACCGGTGCGGGCCGCTGCCGTTGGCCACAGCCTCCAGCACGTCCTTGGAGGTGGTCATTTCCAGCCCGCCGGGCACCGCCAGCGACGACACGTAGATGCCGACCGGATCATGCAGCACAAAGCCGCGCTCGGTCTGCACCGGGCCGCCGAAGTAGACCGGCTGGTGGGCAACAGGCTGGATTTCGAGCTTGAGATCGATCTTGTCGAAGAGCGTGGCCATGTCGATGTCGATCGGCCGGTTGATCACCAGGCCAAGCGCGCCGCGCTCGTTATGCTCGCAGAGGTAGACAACGGAACCCGAAAACGTCGGATCTGCCATGCCGGGCATGGCAATCAGGAACTGATTGGTGAGATTGATGGAAGCTTCGGGCGTCGCCATGGCTTGCATTCTACCAAATCACACCCCGGCTGCCGCGGAAAACTTCTGCCGCCGCCGTCACCCGGCGGGCACGCCGGCCGGGCCTCAGTCGCCCGCCGACTTCAGCGCCACCATGTCCTCGGGCGTCAGCCAGCGCCACTCGCCGGGCGCCAGCGCGGGGTCCAGCCGCAGGCCGCCGATGGCGCTGCGATGCAGGGCCGTCACATGGTTCCCGGCCGCAGCCACCATGCGCTTGACCTGGTGGTACTTGCCCTGCAGCAGCGCCAGCCGCAGGCTGCGCTCGCCAGTGGCCTCGCAGGCATGGGCGGCGATGGGCGCCGGCTCGTCGTCAAGCTGCACGCCGTCGCGCAGGGCCTGGACCTGCTCCGGCGTGACCGGATCGAAGGTCGTCACCTCGTACACCTTGGGCACCTGTTTTTTGGGCGACGTCTGCGCATGGATGAACTGGCCGTCGTCGGTCAGCAGCAACAGGCCGGTCGTGTCGTGATCGAGCCGGCCCACGGCCTGCACCTCGCGCTGGCGCAGCGGCACCGGCAGCAGGTTATACACACTGGGATGGTGGCGCGGCTTCTGCGAGCACTCGTAGCCGGTGGGCTTGTGCAGCATCAGGTACGCCTTGGTGCACGCCAGCCATTCCTCGCCGTCCACGGTCAGGCGCAGGCCGTCCACCTCGAAGCGTGCACCCGGGTCTTCGCACAGTTCGCCGTTGACCTCGACCAGCCCGGCCTCCACCAGGTCGCCACAATAGCGGCGGGTGCCGAAGCCTTGGGATTGCAGGATGCGGTCGAGTGTCGTGGCCATGGATGAACTGCGTGTCGGTGATGTGAAGGATATGCGGGCTATGTTAGGTTACGGCGATGCCAAGATCACCTTCCCCCGTCGCCCCCGCGGGCGCGCGCCTGCCCTACCGGATCGACCGGCGGTACGCGCGCGGCCTGGTCTGGTTTCGGCGCGACCTGCGCGCCGACGACCACGCGGCGCTGCATTATGCCCTCAAGCACTGCGAGCAGGTGTGGTGCGTGTTCGTGTTCGACCGCGAAATCCTCGATCCGCTGCTGGAACGGGGCCTGAAGGCCGACCGGCGCGTCGAGTTCATCCTCGCATCGCTGGCGCCGCTGCGGCAGGCGCTGACCACGGCCGGCGGCGGCCTGATCGTGCTCGACGACCGGGCACGCGACGCCATCCCCCGACTTGCAGCAGCCCTTGACGCCGAGGCCGTCTTTGCCAACCACGACTACGAACCGGCCGCCAACGACCGCGACGCGGCCGTGCGCCAGGCGCTGGAAGCCGAATCGCGCGCGCTGCTGACGTTCAAGGACCAGGTCATCTTCGAGGCCGACGAGATCCTGACCGGCCAGGGCCGGCCGTTCAGCGTCTTCACGCCGTACAAGAACGCCTGGCTGCGCGAAGTGACGCCGTTCGACCTGCGCGCCTACCCGGTCACCGCGTACCGGAAGGCGCTGGCGCCCGTGCCGTCGCGGCTCGACAAGCCGCTGCCGACGCTCGCGTCGCTGGGCTTCGCGCCGAGCAACCTGCCCGACCTTGCGCTGCCCACCGGCACCGACGGCGCACAGGCTCTGTTCGACGACTTCCTGACCCGCATCGGCGAATACGACCGCCGCCGCGACTACCCCGCGCTGCGCGGCCCGAGTTACCTGTCGGTCCACCTGCGCTTCGGCACCATCTCGATCCGCACGCTCGCCCGCACCGCCCACCAGGCCATGGAGACCGGCGGCGCAGGCGCCAATGGCGCAGCCGTCTGGCTGTCCGAGCTGATCTGGCGCGATTTCTATTTCATGATCCTGCACCACCATCCGCACCTGGCGGACGGCAAGTCATACCACCCGGAATACGACGGGCTGCGCTGGGTCGACGGCCACACCGGCGACGGCTACTTCGACGCCTGGTGCCGGGGCCAGACCGGCTACCCGCTGGTCGATGCCGCGATGCTGCAGATCAACCAGAGCGGCTACATGCACAACCGGCTGCGCATGGTCACGGCCAGCTTCCTGATCAAGGACCTGGGCGTGGACTGGCGGCGCGGCGAGCAGTACTTCGCCGACCAGCTCAACGATTTCGACTTCTCGGCCAACAATGGCGGCTGGCAGTGGGCGGCGTCCACCGGTTGCGACGCGCAGCCCTACTTCCGCATCTTCAATCCGGTCACCCAGTCGGAAAAGTTCGACCCGCAGGGCCGCTTCATCCGCAAGTACCTGCCCGTGCTGGAACGGCTGCCGGACCGCTACCTCCACGCCCCATGGACCGCGCCGGCCGACGTGCTGGCCGCAGCCGGCGTGAAGCTGGGCGAGAACTATCCGCACCCGATCGTGCAGCACAAGGTGGCGCGCATGGAAGCGCTGGAGCGCTACGGCGCGGTGAAAGGCGCGAAGGCGGTGGAGGAGTAAGACGCCAGGCACGGCCCCGGGTTTGCTTCAAGCCGCCAGCATCGCACTTTCCCGATAGTGCTTCTGCGCATCCTCGGGGCGGTCGGTTTCCTCGAACATCCGCGCCAGCGCCAGGTGGCTGCGCACGCAGATCGGCCGCTGACTTTCGCGGTTGGCGTAGCGCAGCGCCCGTTCGAAGTTCGACTGGGCCTTGCCCCAGAGCTGCTCGCCCAGGCACAGCACGCCCAGCGTGTAGTACAGGTCGGCATCGTTCGGATGTTCGACCAGCCATTTCTCGGCCTGCTGGATCTGCGGCAGCGCCTTGCCCGGTTCCGCGCAGTCGGCGTAGCGTTGCACCAGCCGGCTGTCCCAGTTCACCTTCAGGGCTTCCTCGACGATCCGGCGCGCTTCGTTCTGCCGGTTCAGCGCCGAGAAATAGCGCGCGGCCTGTTCGGCGATGCGTACCGCGTGCCGCTCGTCGGCCGACAGCGACCGCCAGAAGTGGTACAGCGATTCCGCGTCGTGGCGGCGCTCTTCCAGCATCGCCTCCACCGCCATCTGCTTGAGCCGCAGCGCCAGCACCGGATGCAGCGCGTTGCGCTTTTCCAGCGTGCGCGCCAGCCGCAGCACCTCGCTCCAGTTCTTCAGGTGCTGGTGCGCGCGCAGCGCGATCCGCTGCACGTGAATCTGGCGCCCGCCCTTTTCCTGCAACTGGGCGATGGTCTCCAGCGCCCCCTCGGGGTCCCGCGCGTCGACCAGCAGTTCGGCCATCGACACCAGGCGGGCCTGCTCGCGCTCGGGATCGGTGACCTGCGACATCCAGGCGTCGCGCCGTTCCGATTCCTGCATCCGATGTGCGGCCCGCGCGCCCACCAGCGCCGCCGTCTGCGCCTGCTCGGGCCACGACTGGGCCTCCTTGGCGGCCCGCTCGGCGCGCGCAAAGCGCCCGGCAAACAGGTTCTCGATCGACTCGCGCAGCGCGGCCTGCGCCTTGCTCATGCGGCTGCGTTCGCGGTACGCGGCGGCCCGGCGCGGCATTTCCGACAGGTGGCGCACCGTGGACATCACGGTCCAGACCACGAAGAACATCAGCAGCAGCAGCGCCAGCGCCAGGTTCAGCGACATCTCCACCCGGTACGGCGGATAGAACAGCACCACGTTGCTGTGATTGAACTGCGTGAACAGCGCCAGCCCGACCGCGCCGCCAAACAGTACGGCTACCCAGAAAAGCAGTCGCATGCGGCTACTCCTTCTTCAGCGCGCGCAGCGCACCCAGGCTCTCGGCCATGGTCGGCAGCGACACGCTCACGGCGCTGGCCTGCGCCTGCTTCAGCAGCGTCAGCACGCCCTGCACGCGGCGCGAGCGGGTGTCGAAATAGCGGCCGATCATCGCCTGGGCGGCGGCCAGGTCGTTGCGGAAGACCGGCTCGTTGCGCGACAGCAACGCCAGCCGGGCGTTCAGCAGCCGCAGCTTGACGTTCTCGCGCAGGAACCAGCCCTGGTCGCCCGACAGCAGCAGTGCGTTGGCGTCTTCCACCTTGCGCACGCGGATCACCTGGCCCAGTTCGGCCAGCACGTAGTCCCAGGTGCGGGTCAGCACGTTGCCGCCGCTGGCCGATCCGGCCGCGGCCGGCGCCGAGGCCCCCTTGGCGCCGGGGCCCACCGCGCGGTCGGTCTCGCCCGGCACGCGGTCCAGCATGCGCTCGCCGGACAGCAGCGGCAGCGCGTCGATCTGGTTGATCGATTCGTCGAGCTTGATCGCGGCGCCGGTCAGGTCCGTGTCGGGCACGGCCTTCATGCGCGCGATGTCGCGGGCCAGCGCGCGGCGCAACTGGTTGTACTGCGGCTTGTCCGCGCGCGCCAGCCGGGCGTCGGCGCTCTGCAGCGCGGCCAGCGCCACCTGGACGTTGCCGGTCAGCTGGAGCTGCTGGCCGGCATTGGTCAGCAACTGCTGGATCTCGGCGATTTCCCAGTCGTCGCGGTTGCGCATCAGGTCCTGGTAGACCTGTTCCAGCGCCGCCTGCTTGTCGCGGGCTTCCACCACCTGGCCGTCCAGCGCGCCAACCTTGGCCTGCAGTTCCTTGACGATGTCCTGCGCGTTCCTGGACAGCACGCGCGTTTCCTGCACCAGCGCGTCGTTGCTCTGCTGGCGGCGCGCCAGCTCTTCGGTCAGGTGCTCCACGCGCATCTGCAGCCAGAAGAAGCCGCCGGCAATGGCCAGCAGCAACACGGCAGCGATGACCCACCAGGCCGCCATGTTGCGGCGGGCGGCCGATCCGGCCGCGTGGGACGTGTGGGTAGCGCCGGCGGCACCGGACGGCGCGGCATGGCTCGACGAGGGGGACGTGGTGTCTGGCGTCACGCGTTCGACCTTCGTTGTCGTGGGTCCGGGGGACCCTGTTGGTTCTTTATCGGTTGGGGCGGATGCCGGCGCGGCGGCCGGTTCGGGCTGCGGCACGGGCACCGGCACCGGATCGGCCATCGCCACAGGCGCCGCTGGGCCCGCATGCGCGTTGCCCCACTGCGTGCACGTGGCCAGCAGGCCGGCATCGCCGGGCGCGGCGGGCAGTACGTGCGCAAAGCCCAGCGCCTGGGCCTGCGCGGCAATTCTCGCATGCGGCGCAATGCACTGCATCTGCTTCAGACGCTCGTGTTCCTGCGGCGACAGGTGCAGCCGCGCCAGCGCGTCGAGGTTGCGTACCGCTTCGGAACTGGTCAGCAGCCACGCATACGGCGGCGCGCCGGGCCGCAGGCTGTCGCGCACGGCCTGCCATTGCATCGTGGTGGGCTCGGGCAGCGTCCGGCTGTAGGCTTCCACGGCCTCGACCGTGGCGCCCGACTCGCGCAGCCGGTCGCCCAGCCAGTCGCGCCCGCCGTTGCCGCGGATGATCAGAACCTGCCGGCCGGAAAACGCGCCGGGCGCGGTGTCGAGCTGGGACCAGAGCGCCTCGGAGTCGAAACGCGGGGTATCGGCGGCCGGGTCGGTGCCGTCCTGCGCGCCGGCCGGGGCGATCACGCGATGGGTAGGCGGCGCGATGCCGCGCTCGGCCAGCGCCGCCACGCTCGACGGCCCGACCACGGCCACCGGCACGCCGGCGGGCCACTGGGCGGCGCCGGCCGTGTTCTGGACCTGGGCCAGCGCATCGAGCGCGAACGACACCGCGTTGGGGCTGACGAAGACGACCAGAGCATAGGTATCGAGCCGGGCCAGCGCCGCGCGCAGCGGCGCGTCGTCGGCGGCCGGGCCGATGGCCAGCAGCGGAAAACCAAGCACGTCGAGGCCCGCGTTGTGCAGGGCCTCGGTCAGTTGCCGGGACTGCCCGGCGGGTCGCGTGACTACGACGGTCGGGCGGGGCATCGGGCGATCCTCAGGCGGGTCCGGCGGTCGACAGGGCGGCCAGTACCGCGTCGGCACCCTGCCCCAGCAGGTCGCCGGCCACGGCGGCGCCGAGCTGCTCGGCGGCCTGGACCGAATCCACCGGCGCGGTGGCGTGGGCCCGCACGTTGCGGCTGCCGTCGGGCAGCGCGACGAATGCATCCAGTTGCAGTGTCGTGCCGTGCCAGCGCGCATGCGCGGCCAGCGGCACCTGGCAGGACCCGCCCAGCCGGCGCGACACGGCGCGCTCGGCCGAGACGGCCAGCAGCGTCGGCACATCGTTGAGCGGCGCCAGCCACTGGGCCACCTCGGGCCGGTCGGCGCGGATCTCGATGCCCAGCGCGCCCTGTCCGGCGGCCGGCAGCGAGCTTTCCGGCTCGATCAGCGCGCGGATGCGTTCGCCCAGCCCCAGCCGCTTCAGGCCGGCCGCGGCCAGGATGATCGCGCCGTATTCGCCACGGTCCAGCTTACCCAGCCGGGTGTCCAGGTTGCCGCGCAGCGGCTTGATGACCAGATGCGGATAACGGCTGCGCAGGGCGGCCTCGCGGCGCAGGCTCGACGTGCCGACCACGGTGCCGGGCGGCATCTCGTCGAGCGAGGCAAACTGGGCGGACACCAGCGCATCGCGCGGGTCCTCGCGCTCCATGACGGCGGTCAGCGCAAAGCCCTCGGGCAGCTCCATCGGCACGTCCTTGAGCGAATGGACGGCCAGGTCCGCGCGCCCTTCCGCCATGGCCACTTCCAGTTCCTTCACGAACAGCCCCTTGCCGCCTACCTTGGACAGGGTCCTGTCGAGAATCTGATCACCCCTTGTCGTCATGCCGAGAATGGACACATCGCACTGGGGATAGTATTGTTGCAACGCAGCACGGACATGTTCGGCCTGCCACATCGCCAGCCGGCTTTCGCGCGACGCGATGACGAGCTTTTGTGGCAGGCTGCGTGACGTAGCAGCGGACGAAGACGACGGGTGGGCGGGTGCTTGCATGCGCGCATGTTAGCACGCACCCCCTCGCAAAACCGCCACAATGGCCGGCCCGAAAGTGACTTTCCGGACGGTTGTTGATGCCGGTTGGCCCGGGGCACCTGTCCGGGGTTCGATACATATATAAGACGTACCGAGAAGAGGAGATAGTGAATGACGCAGCCTGCTGCGCGCCCCACCGGCCGTACCCGTTCCACCAGCCGCAAGCCCACCTCGCCCGCATCGCCCGCCTCGGGCCAGCATGACGCGCCGGGCGCCGCCCCGGACGCCACCCCCCGCAAAACCCCGTCCCGCAACGCCGCCCCGCGCGCCAAGCCCACGCTGTCCGTGGTGACCGCCGAAGGCAACACCGTCGCCCCGGCCCGCCGCACCGCCGACAAGGACGTGCCGCTGCGCGAGGACATCCGCTTTCTGGGCCGCCTGCTGGGCGACTGCGTGCGCGAGCAGGAAGGCGATGCCGCGTTCGACCTCGTGGAAACCATCCGCCAGACGGCCGTGCGCTTCCGCCGCGAGAACGACCGCGCCGCGGGCGCCGAGCTGGACCGCCTGCTCAAGCGGCTGTCGCGCGACCAGACCAATTCCGTGGTGCGGGCGTTCAGCTACTTCTCGCACCTGGCCAACATCGCCGAGGACCAGCACCACAACCGACGCCGCCGCGTGCACGCGCTGGCCGGATCGCCGCCGCAGCCGGGCAGCCTGGCCCGCGCGCTGGAAGCCATCGACGCGGCCGGCGTGACCGGCAAGCAGGTGCGGGACTTCCTCAACGACGCGCTGATCATGCCGGTGCTAACCGCGCACCCCACCGAGGTGCAGCGCAAGTCGATCCTGGACGCCGAGCGCGAGATTGCCCGCCTGCTGGCCGAGCGAGACCTGCCGATGACGGCCCGCGAGCGCGACCACAACACCGCACAGCTGCGCGCCCGCGTGACCACGCTCTGGCAGACCCGCATGCTGCGCAACACGCGCCTGATGGTGGTCGACGAGATCGAGAACGCGCTGTCCTACTACCGCACGACGTTCCTGCAGGGCATTCCCCGGCTGATGGCCGACCTGGAGGAGGACCTGGCCCAGGTGTTCCCGCGCCGCAGCAAGGCCGGCGCCGTGCCCGAGCCGCTGGCGCCGTTCCTGCAGATGGGCTCCTGGATCGGCGGCGACCGCGACGGCAATCCGAATGTGACGGCCGAGACGCTCCAGCACGCGGCCCAGCAGCAGTCGTCGCTGATCATGCAGTGGTATCTGGACGAAGTGCACGCGCTGGGGGCGGAACTGCCGCTGTCGTCGCTGATGGTCGATGCCAGCGCCGAGCTGCTGGCGCTGGCCGATGCCTCGCCCGACCACTCCGACCATCGCGCCGACGAGCCGTACCGCCGCGCGCTGATCGGCATCTATGCGCGGCTGGCCGCCACCACCGAGCGCCTGACCGGCCACGTGGCCCCGCGCCATCCGGTGGCCGACGTGGCGCCGTACGACAACGCCGAGGCGTTCGCGGCCGACATCCGCATCGTGCTCGATTCGCTGCGCCAGCATCACGGCGAGGCGCTGGCCCGGGGCCGGATCGACGCGCTGGTGCGCGCGATTGCGATCTTCGGCTTCCACCTGGCGTCGGTGGACATGCGCCAGGTGTCGGACGTGCACGAGGCCGTCATCGCCGAACTGTTCAAGGCGGCCGGCATCGCGCCCGACTACGCGGCGCTGCCCGAGCCCCGCAAGCTGGAACTGCTGCTGGCCGAACTGCGCCAGCCGCGCCTGCTGATGCTGCCGTGGCACGACTATTCCGAGCAGACGCGCAAGGAGCTGGCC
This sequence comes from Cupriavidus pauculus, assembly GCF_003854935.1. Lineage (NCBI taxonomy): Bacteria > Pseudomonadati > Pseudomonadota > Betaproteobacteria > Burkholderiales > Burkholderiaceae > Cupriavidus > Cupriavidus pauculus. The sequence goes on along the minus strand of NZ_CP033969.1, from coordinate 1,613,254 downwards.
ATCTTCGCCATGGCGCGCGACCTGCGCGCCCGCTACGGCAACCGCGTGGCGCGCAACTACATCATTTCGCATACCGAGACGCTGTCCGACCTCGTGGAAGTGATGCTGCTGCAGAAGGAAACCGGGCTGCTGCGCGGCACGCTGGGCAGCAAGACCGATCCGGCCCGCATGGAGCTGATGGTCATCCCGCTGTTCGAAACGATCGAGGATCTGCGCAACGCGGCCGGCATCATGGAGTCGCTGCTGGACCTGCCCGGCTTCGACGCGGTGATCCGCCACCACGGCGTGGAGCAGGAAGTGATGCTCGGCTACTCGGACTCGAACAAGGACGGCGGCTTCCTGACGTCGAACTGGGAGCTGTACAAGGCCGAACTGGCGCTGGTGAAGCTGTTCGAGGCGCGCCGCGTGAAGCTGCGGCTGTTCCACGGCCGCGGCGGCACCGTGGGGCGCGGCGGCGGCCCGACCTACGAGGCCATCCTGTCGCAGCCGCCGGGCACTGTGAACGGCCAGATCCGGCTGACCGAGCAGGGCGAGATCATCAATAGCAAGTTCGCCAATGCGGAGATCGGCCGGCGCAACCTGGAAACGGTGATCGCGGCCACGCTGGAGGCGTCGCTGCTGCCCACGCAGAACGCGCCGGCCGGGCTGGCCACGTTCGAGGGCATCATGCAGCAGTTGTCGGACCGGGCCTTCCGCGCCTACCGCCACCTGGTCTACGAGACGCCCGGCTTCAAGGACTACTTCTTCGCCACCACGCCGATCACCGAGATTGCCGACCTGAACCTGGGCTCGCGCCCGGCCTCGCGCAAGCTGATGGACAAGAAGCACCGCAAGATCGAGGACCTGCGCGCCATTCCGTGGGGCTTCTCGTGGGGCCAGTGCCGGCTGCTGCTGCCGGGCTGGTACGGCTTCGGCAGCGCGGTCAAGGCGCTGCTGGACGAGGCGCCGGACGAGAAATCGCGCAAGGCATGCGTGGCCACGTTGAAGCGCATGGTCAAGACGTGGCCGTTCTTCCGCACGCTGATGTCGAACATGGACATGGTGCTGGCCAAGACCGACCTGGCCGTGGCGTCGCGCTACGCGGCGCTGTGTGACGACGCCGCGCTGCGCAAGACCGTGTTCTCGCGCATCAGCGCCGAATGGCACCTGACCTGCGACATGCTGAGCCTGATCACGGGCCGCACCGAGCGCCTGGCCGAGAACCCGCTGCTGGCGCGGTCGATCAAGAACCGCTTTGCCTACCTGGACCCGCTGAACCACCTGCAGGTGGAACTGCTCAAGCGCTACCGCGCCGGCAAGGACGCCGACGACGTCCGCGTGCGACGCGGGATTCACTTGACGATCAACGGCGTGGCGGCGGGGTTGCGCAACAGCGGGTGAATCGTCGCTGATGCGTGCCGTAGCCGGCGGTTTTCTCCTCTCGCCCGCGCAGCGGGAGAGGGGAGCCAGCCGCCAGCGTTTGTCCCCCTCCCAGGCGATATAATCGCCGTTTCCGATTTTCCGCCCTGCCCCTGCCATGACCTCCCAACTTGCCAAGAAAGGCGAAGCCTGGTCCGCCCGCTTCTCCGAACCGATGTCCGACCTCGTCAAGCGCTACACCGCGTCGGTGTTCTTCGACAAGCGCCTGGCGCTGTTCGACATCCAGGGCTCGCTGGCCCACGCGGCCATGCTGGCCAGGCAGGGCATCATCGCCGAGGCCGACCGCGCCGAGATCGAGCGCGGCATGACGCAGATCCGGGGCGAGATCGAGGCCGGCCAGTTCGAGTGGAAGCTCGACCTGGAGGACGTCCACCTGAACATCGAGGCCCGCCTGACCGCGCTGGTCGGCGACGCCGGCAAGCGGCTGCACACTGGCCGGTCGCGCAACGACCAGGTGGCCACCGACATCCGCCTGTGGCTGCGCAGCGAGATCGACAACATCATCGGCCTGCTGGGCGACCTGCGCGGCGCGCTGCTGGACCTGGCCGAGAAGAACGCCGACACGATCCTGCCCGGCTTCACCCACCTGCAGGTGGCCCAGCCCGTCACGTTCGGCCACCACCTGCTGGCCTACGTCGAAATGTTCACACGCGACGCCGAGCGCATGGCCGACTGCCGCCGCCGCGTGAACCGCCTGCCGCTGGGCGCCGCCGCGCTGGCCGGCACCAGCTATCCGATCGACCGCGAGTTCGTGGCGCAGCAGCTCGGCTTTGACGGCGTGTGCCGCAATTCGCTGGACGCCGTGTCGGATCGTGATTTCGCCATCGAGTTCGTCGCGGCGGCGTCGCTGGTGATGACGCACGTCTCGCGCTTCTCCGAGGAACTGGTGATCTGGATGAGCCCGCGCGTCGGCTTCATCGACATCGCCGACCGCTTCTGCACGGGCAGCTCGATCATGCCGCAGAAGAAGAACCCGGACGTGCCCGAGCTGGCGCGCGGCAAGACCGGCCGCGTGTTCGGCCACCTGAGCGGCCTGCTGGTGCTGATGAAGGGCCAGCCGCTGGCGTACAACAAGGACAACCAGGAAGACAAGGAACCGCTGTTCGACACCGTGGATACGATCGTCGACACGCTGCGGATCTTTGCCGACATGGTGCCCGGCATCAGCGTCAAGCCCGACGCGATGCGCGCCGCCGCGTTGCAGGGCTACGCCACGGCGACCGACCTGGCCGACTACCTGGTCAAGCGCGGCCTGCCGTTCCGCGATGCCCACGAGGCCGTGGCCCATGCCGTGCGCGCCTGCGACGACCGCCGCTGCGACCTGGCAGACCTCTCCGTCGACGAACTGCGCCAGGCGTCCGGCCTGGGCGACAAGGCGTCGCTGATCGGTGACGACGTGCACGCCGTGCTGACGCTGGAAGGCTCGGTGGCCGCGCGCAACCACATCGGCGGCACCGCGCCGGACCAGGTGCGCGCTGCCATTGCCGCGGCCCGCGCCACGCTGGCCGGCTGACCGCCGCGCCACGCCCTGGCGGGGCGGCGCATCCGCCGCCCCGCGTCCCCCCGGCTGACGCCACCTTTCCCCCCTGCTTTCCCGCTGCTGTCCCGCTCGTTTCCCGCTCGTTTCCCGCCTACCTTACGCGGACCTTACGCCGGTCTGAAAGCCGCTCGCCACGCCACGCGCGCCCTGTCCCGCCGATGCAAAAAAGTGACGCACTGGGGATTCACCCTAGCGTCGCCCCGCGCCGAAACCCGTAGACTGACGCGCCACCTTTTTGTATCTCCACCTGGGACGATCACATGTCTTTCCTCATGAAAATCTCGCGGCTTATCGACGCCGTGAACGATTTCATCGGGCAGTGGGCGAAATGGCTGATCCTGCTGGCCGTGCTGATCTGCGCCGGGAACGCCATCATCCGCTACGCTTTCAGCATCAGCTCCAATGCCTGGCTCGAATTGCAGTGGTACCTCTTTGCGGGGGTGTTCCTGCTGGGGGCGCCGTACACGCTGCGGCGCGACGAGCATGTGCGCATCGACGTGGTGGCCGGCCACCTGTCCGAGCGCAAGCAGGTCTGGATCGACATCTTCGGCATCCTGTTCTTCCTGCTGCCGATCTGCTCGATCATCCTCTGGCTGTCGATCCCGTACTTCTGGCTGTCGTACGCCGGCCACGAGATGTCGGGCAACGCGGGCGGGCTGATCCGCTGGCCAGCCAAGTTCCTGATCGTGGCGGGCTTCTTCCTGATCATCCTGCAGGGCCTGTCCGAGCTGATCAAGCGCGTGGCCTACCTGAAGGGCCTGCTGCCGTTCTCGGCGTTCCGCAAGCACGCCACCGACCCGGCCGAGGAGATTGCCGCCATCGCGCAGGCCAACTCGCTGCCGCCGACACCAAAACAATAAGGGACGCGCCATGATGTCATTTGTCGCCGCGAACATGGCGCCGATCATGTTCGCCAGCCTGGTGGTATTCCTGCTGTCGGGCTTCCCGATCGCGTTTGCGCTGGCCGCCAACGGGCTGCTGTTCGCCTTCATCGGGATCGAGCTGGGCATGCTGCCGCCCGAGCTGCTGCAGGCGCTGCCCAGCCGCCTGTTCGGCATCATCGAGAACGACACGCTGCTGGCCATTCCGTTCTTCACGTTCATGGGACTGGTGCTGGAACGCTCCGGCATGGCCGAGGACCTGCTGGACACGATCGGCCAGCTCTTCGGCCCGATCCGGGGCGGCCTGGCCTACGCCGTGATCTTCGTCGGCGCGCTGCTGGCGGCCACGACCGGCGTGGTGGCCGCGTCGGTGATCTCGATGGGCCTGATCTCGCTGCCGCTGATGCTGAAGTACAAGTACGACAAGCGGCTGGCGTCGGGCGTGATCGCGGCGTCGGGCACGCTGGCGCAGATCATCCCGCCGTCGCTGGTGCTGATCGTGCTGGCCGACCAGCTTGGCCGCTCGGTCGGCGACATGTACAAGGGCGCCTTCGTGCCCGGCCTGGTGCTGACCGGCCTGTACATGCTCTACGTGCTGCTGGTGACGCTGATCCGCCCGAACGCCGCGCCCGCGCTGCCCCTGGAGGCGCGCACGTTCCGCGAGCCCGGCGGGCAGACCGGCAGCCGGTCGGTGCTGGTGCTGACCGTGCTGTCGGTGGCCGTGGCGGTTGCCGTGGACAAGCTCTACAAGCCGGAGGCCCCGCTGGACGAGCGCCTGGTCATCAGCGTCGGCGCCGGCATCACGTTCGCCTTCCTGGTGGCCGTGATCAACAAGGGCCTGAAGCTGAACCTGCTGTCGCACATGGCCGAGAAGGTCACCTTTGTGCTGATTCCGCCGCTCGCGCTGATCTTCCTGGTGCTGGGCACGATCTTCATCGGCGTGGCCACGCCCACCGAAGGCGGCGGCATGGGCGCGCTGGGCGCGCTGGTCCTGGCGCTGATCAAGGGCCGGTTGAACCTGAGTCTGACCAAGCAGGCGATGGAATCGACGCTGAAGCTGTCGGCGTTCGTGATCTTCATCCTGATTGGCGCGCGCGTGTTCTCGCTGACGTTCTACGGCGTGGACGGCCATATCTGGGTGGAGCACCTGCTGACCGCGCTGCCCGGCGGCCAGCTCGGCTTCCTGATCGCCGTCAACGTGCTGTTCTTCCTGCTGGCGTTCTTCCTGGACTTCTTCGAGCTGGCGTTCATCCTGGTGCCGCTGGTGGGCCCGGTGGCTGACAAGCTCGGCATCGACCTGATCTGGTTCGGCGTGCTGCTGGCCGTGAACATGCAGACGTCGTTCATGCACCCGCCGTTCGGCTTCTCGCTGTTCTACCTTCGCTCGGTGGCGCCGCGCGAAGTGAAGACCACCGACATCTACTGGGGCGCGGTGCCGTTCGTCGTGATCCAGCTTGTCATGGTGGGCCTGATCATCGCCTTCCCGGGCATCGTCAGCACCGGCACCGGCCCGAAGCAGGACCGCAGCATCACGCGCGATCTCAGCATCGACCTGCAGCAGTCCGCGCCGACCCCCGCCGCGCCGTCCGGGCCCGCGCCCGAGGCGCCGTCGCTGGGTGGTGGCGCCGAAGGCAAGAGCCAGCCCGAGCTGCCTTCGGCCCCGCAGGAAAGCGAGCCGGCCGCGCCGCAGTTCCAGTTCGAGAAGTCGAAGTAACCCGCCAGCCAGAACAAAAAACCCCCGCGCCGCGAGGCCGGGGGTTTTTTCTTTGTCCGCCCAGAACTGGCGAAACCGCTACGTCACTGCTTCACGCAATCGACGAAGTACGCCTTCTGGCCGTCGACCTCGTCTTCCACCAGGCCGTGGATGTCGGTCTCGAAGCCCGGGAACAGCTTGTTGAACTCGCGGGCGAACTTCAGGTACTGGACGATCGTCCGGTTGAAGCGCTCGCCCGGGATCAGCAGCGGGATGCCCGGCGGGTACGGCGTCAGCAGGATGGCCGTGACGCGGCCTTCCAGCTCGTCCACGGGCACGCGCTCGATCTCGCGGTGCGCCATCATCGCCCAGGCGTCCGACGGCTTCATCGCCGGTTCCATGTCCGACAGGTACATCTCGGTGGTCACGCGGGCCACGTCGTTGGCCTTGTAGACGCTGTGGATCGCGTCGCACAGGTCGCGCAGGCCCATCCGCTCGTACTGCGGGTACTTGCCGACGAACTCGGGCAGCACGCGCCAGAGCGGCTGGTTCTGGTCGTAGTCGTCCTTGAACTGCTGCAGCTCCGTGACCAGCGAGTTCCAGCGGCCCTTGGTGATGCCGATCGTGAACATGATGAAGAACGAGTACAAACCCGTCTTCTCGATGATGATGCCGTGCTCGGCCAGGTACTTGGTGACGATGGCCGCCGGGATGCCGCGCTCGCTGAACTCGCCGTCCACGTCCAGCCCCGGGGTGATGATCGTGGCCTTGATCGGGTCCAGCAGGTTGAAGCCGTCGGCCAGGTCGCCAAAGCCGTGCCAGCGCTCGTTGGCCTTGAGCAGCCAGTCGTCGCGCTCGGCCATGCCTTCCTCGGACAGCGAGTCCGGGCCCCAGACCTTGAACCACCAGTCGCCGTTGTTGACCACGTCGTAGTCGGCCTCGACCTTGCGCACGGCACGGCGGAAGTCCAGCGCCTCGGCAATGCTTTCCTCGACCAGCGCGGTGCCGCCCGGCGCTTCCATCATCGCCGCGGCCACGTCGCACGAGGCGATGATCGAGTACTGCGGGCTGGTCGACGTATGCATCAGGTACGCCTCGTTGAAGCGGTACCGGTCCAGCTTGCGCGACTCGGAATCCTGCACCAGGATCTGGGACGCCTGCGACAGCCCGGCCAGCAGCTTGTGCGTGGACTGCGTGGCAAACACCAGCGCGTCCTTGCTGCGCGGCCGGTCGCGGCCAATCGCGTGCATGTTGCGGTAGAAGTCGTGGAACGCCGCGTGCGGCAGCCAGGCTTCGTCGAAATGGAGCGTGTCGATCTCGGACGCCAGCATCTCCTTGATCTGCTCGGCGTTGTACAGCACGCCGTCGTACGTGCCCTGCGTGATCGTCAGGATGCGCGGCTTCTGGTTCTTGGCCTTGCTGGCGAACGGGTGGTTGGCGATCTTGCGGCGGATGGTCTCCGGGTCGAACTCGCTCTTCGGGATCGGGCCGATGATGCCGTAGTGGTTGCGCGTCGGCATCAGGAACACCGGGATCGCCCCGGTCATCATGATCGCGTGCAGGATCGACTTGTGGCAGTTGCGGTCCACCACCACGATGTCACCCGGCGCCACGTTGGCGTGCCAGACCATCTTGTTCGACGTCGACGTGCCGTTGGTCACGAAGAACATGTGGTCGGAATTGAAGATCCGGGCCGCATTGCGCTCGGACGCCGCCACCGGGCCGGTATGGTCCAGCAGCTGGCCCAGTTCCTCCACGGCGTTGCAGACGTCGGCGCGCAGCATGTTCTCGCCGAAGAACTGGTGGAACACCTGGCCTACCGGGCTCTTCAGGAACGCCACGCCGCCCGAGTGGCCCGGGCAGTGCCACGAGTATGAGCTGTCCTGCGCGTAGTCGATCAGCGCCTTGAAGAACGGCGGGGCCAGCGTGTCCAGGTAGACCTTGGCCTCGCGGATGATGTGGCGCGCCACGAATTCGGGGGTGTCCTCGAACATGTGGATGAAGCCGTGCAGCTCGCGCAGGATGTCGTTCGGAATGTGACGCGAAGTGCGCGTCTCGCCGTACAGGAAGATCGGCAGGTCGGTGTTGCGGCGGCGCACCTCGTTGACGAACGCGCGCAGCTTCTCGATCGCGGCGGCCTCGGGCTGGTCGTCGGCGCGGACGAACTCGTCGTCGTCGATCGACACGATGAACGTGGATGCCCGGCTGGCTTGCTGCGCGAACGACGTCAGGTCGCCATAGCTGGTCAGGCCCATCACTTCCATGCCCTCGCGCTCGATGGCCTCGGCCAGCGCGCGGATGCCCGAGCCGGAAATGTTCTCGGAGCGGAAGTCTTCATCGATGATGATGACGGGGAAGCGGAATTTCATCGGGCAATCCTTGATGAGGTGCTTGTAAAGACTTGAGCCACATGGCCCGCGGCCTTGCTGTGCGGCGGCGGCATGTGGCTCTTGGGTCAGGTCCGGCGCCGGGCCGGTTCATGGCCGGCGGCGCCCCCGGCGGGGTCGGGCCGCCGGCATTCTAGTCCGGGAAGATGACAGGCCGTCAGGTCTTGGGCAGCGTCACCCCGTGCTGGCCCTGGTACTTGCCGCCCCGGTCGCGGTACGACGTCTCGCAGACCTCGTCGGACTCGAAGAACAGCACCTGCGCGCAGCCCTCGCCCGCGTAGATCTTGGCCGGCAGCGGCGTGGTGTTCGAGAACTCCAGCGTCACGTAGCCTTCCCACTCGGGTTCGAACGGCGTCACGTTGACGATGATGCCGCAGCGCGCGTAGGTGCTCTTGCCCAGGCAGATCGTCAGCACGCTGCGCGGGATGCGGAAGTACTCCATCGTCCGGGCCAGCGCGAACGAGTTCGGCGGGATGATGCAGACGTCGCCCTTGAAGTCGACGAACGACTTCTCGTCGAAGTTCTTCGGATCGACGATCGTGCTGTTGATGTTCGTGAAGATCTTGAATTCGTCGGCGCACCGGATGTCGTAGCCGTAGCTTGAGGTGCCGTAGGAAACGATCTTGCGCCCCGCCGACTCCCGTACCTGGCCGGGCTCGAACGGTTCGATCATGCCGTGCTGCTCCGCCATGCGGCGGATCCACTTGTCGGATTTGATGCTCATATAGACGTGGCAGGGTGGACGGGCGGCGGGCCGGCCCAGCCGGGCGCCGCACGCGAATTGGGGCGCATTGTACAACCATATGGCCCGTCTCCCCCGCGGGGCGGCCCCCTCCCCCGCGCGGCGGGAGAAGGGTCGCGCGGCATGCCCGGCTACGAGGCGGCGATGACCCCGCACGCGATCCGCCCGCCCGCGTTGCCCGTGGGCTGGGTGCGGTAGTCGTCCGGGTCCTTGTGGACGATCACGGCCTTGCCGATCACGCTGTTCGGGCCGGGGCCCACCGTCACGTCGGACATCATGAACTGGGCGCGGGCGTTGCCGGCCGAATCGGCGGTCAGGTTGTTCATGTCGCCGGCGTGGTGGTCGGCCATCGACATCTGGCCATGCGGCTTGCCGCCCGGGTTGAAGTGGCCGCCGGCGCTCATGGCGTCCGGCGCCGAGCAGTCGCCCTTCTCGTGGATATGGAAGCCGTGCGTGGTGCCCGGCGGCAGGCCGGTCACGGCCACCACGACCATCACCCCGCCTTGCTGCTGGTCAAACGTGACACGGCCCGACGTGTTCGTGCCGCTCTTGGGCGTCAGCGGCGCCGCGGCGCGCGTGGCACCCGGCGCGGCGGCGGCGGCCGTGGTGGCCATCGGCGCGGCGGACGGGCTCTTGCCCGGCTGCGAGCATCCCGCTGCCAGCACGGCGGCGGCGCCCATGGTCAATCCGAAAAGTACCCGTTTCATGCGTTCCTCCTCTTCTTGCTTGTGAGCGCGATCGATGCGCGTGGTTGCGACGCCCTGCCGGGTGGATTGTAGGACAGCCGCCCGGCACGACAATGTCGGACGGCGTCCCATTTTGGCCCGGCCGGCCCGGTGCTCAGGTGTTCTGGACGACGATGCTCGGAAACTTGTTGCTCATGTCGCGCGCCTTGTCGGCCACCTTGATCGCCACCTTGCGGGCCATCTCGCGGTAGATGGCGGCAATCTGGCCGTCGGGGTCGGCCACCACGGTCGGGCGGCCCGAATCGGCCTGCTCGCGGATCGACAGGTTCAGCGGCAGGCTGCCCAGCACGTCCACGTCGTAGTCCTTGCTCATTTTTTCAGCACCGCCGGTGCCGAAGATGTGCTCGGTGTGGCCGCAGTTCGGGCAGCAGTAGACGGCCATGTTCTCGACGATGCCCAGGATGGGGATGCCCACCTTTTCGAACATCTTCAGGCCCTTGCGGGCGTCCAGCAGCGCGATGTCCTGCGGGGTGGTCACGATCACGGCGCCCGTGACCGGCACCTTCTGGGACAGCGTGAGCTGGATGTCGCCGGTGCCCGGCGGCATGTCGACGATCAGGTAGTCCAGGTCGTTCCAGTTGGTCTGGCGCAGCAGTTGTTCCAGCGCCGACGTCACCATCGGGCCGCGCCACACCATCGGGTTGTCCTGCTCGATCAGGAAGCCGATCGAGTTGGCCTGCAGGCCGTGGCCCTGCAGCGGCATCATGGTCTGGCCGTCGGTCGATTCCGGGCGGCCGGAGATGCCCAGCATCATCGGCAGGCTCGGGCCGTAGATGTCGGCGTCGAGCATGCCCACGCGGGCGCCCTCGGCGGCCAGCGCCAGCGCCAGGTTCACCGCCGTGGTGGACTTGCCCACCCCGCCCTTGCCGGACGCCACGGCAATCACGTTGCGCACGCCGGGCAGCAGCTTCACGCCGCGCTGCACCGCGTGGGCCACGATCTTCATCGACACCGTCACGTTGACGGCCGCCACGCCGTCGAGCTTGCGCACGGCGTCGGTGACCAGCCCGCGGATCAGGTCGAACTGGCTCTTGCCCGGGTAGCCCAGCTCCACTTCCAGTGACACGTTGCCGCCGTCGACCCGCACGTTGCGCGCGGCGCGGGTGGAGACGAGGTCCTTGCCCGTGTTGGGATCGATGACGGTACGCAGGGCTTCGGTTACCTGTTCAATGGTGGCAGTCAAGACGGACTCCGCTCTGTATTGGAATAGTGGGGATTCAATGGGTACGGCAGGCGCGCCATGCCGGCTCGCCGGGACAGCGGCCAAGGTAGCAGGTCCGGCCGCCGTGCGGGGCATCGCCCCGTTTTAACCTTGGCTTAAGTGGGGGATTACAGACATTTACATCTCTCACATTCTCAGGCTTGTGCCTGGCACGCCATGTGCCTATTGTAGTGCCGCCAGCCTGACCGCAAGGCCGCCCGACGTGTCGGCGCGGCCCGGGTCTTGAGCGTTTTCATACGCAATGTTGAATCTTGTCGCGGGATGGCCGCCGATGCGCGGCCCGCGTTACCATGCGGCAGGCCGTTGGCAAAAATTTCACGGGAAACTCAGAAGGAGAAAGCATGAACTTCAAGCTCGTCACCGTTTCGATCGTCGCGGCGGCCGCCCTTGCGGGTTGCGCCACGGAGCAGCAGACCAACACCGCGGTGGGTACCGGCGTTGGCGCGGCGGTCGGCGCAGGGCTGGGCAACCTGATCGGCGGCAACACCACCGGCACGCTGGTGGGCGCGGCCGTGGGCGGTGCGCTGGGCGGCGCCACCGGGTACAACTGGAACGCCATCCGCGGCAAGCTGAACAAGGACACGGCCGGCACGGGCACGCAGATCACCGAGCAGCCGGACGGGTCGCTGAAGGTCAACATCCCGAGCCAGGTGACCTTCGATACGGACAGCGCCACGATCAAGCCGTCGTTCCGCAGCGTGCTGGACCAGGTGTCGCAGACGCTGAGCCAGCACCAGGACGTGGCGGCCAACGTCGTCGGCCATACCGACAGCACCGGCAACCCGAGCTACAACATGCAGCTTTCGCAACGTCGCGCCCAGAGCGTGGCGTCGTACCTGGGTGACCACGGCGTCTCGCGCAACCGCCTGACCGCCGAAGGCCGGGGCCAGACGCAGCCCGTGGCCGACAACGGCACCGAGGCCGGCCGGGCCCAGAATCGCCGTGTCGAAATTTTCTTGAAACCAATTTCGGGGTGACCAGTCATAGAGTTCAGGTACCGCTTGCCACCGTTGCTGGCTCGCGATGGGTGGCTGACCTCCCGGGCGGTACCTGATTTCTCCTCCTTTTCCGTTGTGGAAAGCTGCGCCGGTGACTAACCGGCGCTTTTTTTTGGCCGTTCGCCGCCGAATCGGCCAGTTCTGGCCCGATTCCCGCCCCTGGCGGCCCGATTGTGCCGCCCCGGCCGCCATCCCGAGCAAGCCGGCGTCGCAGTTGCTAAAATAGCCGGTTCCTTCGTCCGGCAGCCGCCGGGCGCGCACCGATCCCCACTGAACGGCCACTTCATGACCGCACGCCGCATCCTTGTTACCTCCGCCCTGCCGTACGCCAACGGCCAGATCCACATCGGCCACCTGGTGGAATACATCCAGACCGACATCTGGGTGCGCTTCCAGCGCATGATGGGCAACGAGGTCTACTACGTCGGCGCCGACGATACCCACGGCACCCCGGTCATGCTGCGCGCGGAAAAGGAAGGCATCACGCCCAAACAGCTCATCGACCGCGTCTGGACCGAGCACAAGCGCGATTTCGACAGCTTCCTGGTGTCGTTCGACAACTACCACAGCACCGACGCCGACGAGAACCGCGAACTCTGCGAGAAGATCTACCTGGCGTTGAAGGACCAGGACCTGATTGCCGAGCGCGAGGTCGAGCAGTTCTTCGACCCGGTCAAGAACATGTTCCTGCCGGACCGCTTCATCAAGGGCGAATGCCCGAAGTGCGGCGCGAAGGACCAATACGGCGACTCATGTGAAGTTTGCGGCACAACCTACGTGCCGACCGACCTGAAGAACCCGTACTCGGTGGTGTCCGGCGCCACGCCGGTGCGCAAGTCGTCGACCCACTTTTTCTTCAAGCTGTCCGATCCGCGCTGCGAGTCGTTCCTGCGCGAATGGGTGGCCGACCTGGCGCAGCCCGAGGCCAGCAACAAGATGCAGGAGTGGCTGGGCGCCGAGGGCGAGGCATCGACGCTGTCCGACTGGGACATCTCGCGCGACGCCCCCTACTTCGGCTTCGAGATCCCGGGCGCCCCGGGCAAGTATTTCTACGTCTGGCTCGACGCCCCGATCGGCTACTACGCCAGCTTCAAGAACCTGGCGGCCCGGCGCGGCATCGACTTCGACGCCTGGGTGGGCCCGCACTCCACGGCCGAGCAGTACCACTTCATCGGCAAGGACATCCTGTACTTCCACACGCTGTTCTGGCCCGCGATGCTGAAGTTCTCGGGCTACCGCACGCCGACCAACGTCTTTGCGCACGGCTTCCTGACCGTGGATGGCGCCAAGATGAGCAAGTCGCGCGGCACGTTCATCACGGCCCAGAGCTACATCGACACCGGCATGAACCCGGAATGGCTGCGTTACTACTTCGCCGCCAAGCTCAACGCGAGCATGGAAGACCTGGACCTGAACCTGGACGACTTTGTCGCGCGCGTGAACAGCGACCTGATCGGCAAGTACGTGAACATCGCCAGCCGGGCGGCCGGTTTCCTGGTCAAGCGCTTCGACGGCAAGGTCGACGAGGCCGCGCTGGCCAACCCGCTGCTGGAACAGCTGCGCCAGGCCGCGCCGCAGGTGGCCGCGTACTACGAGGGCCGCGAGTACAGCAAGGCGCTGCGCCTGGTGATGGAGCTGACCGACGCCGTCAACGCGTTTGTCGACACCAACAAGCCGTGGGAACTGGCCAAGGACGAGACCAAGCGCGACGCGCTGCACGCCGCCTGCTCGGTCTCGCTGGAAGCGTTCCGCCTGCTGACGGTGTTCCTGAAGCCCGTGGTGCCCACCGTGGCCGCCGGCGTGGAGGCGTTCCTGAACGTCGAGCCGCTCGACTGGCGCGCCATCGACCGCCAACTGTCGGCCGACCGTCCGATCCAGCCCTACCAGCACCTGATGACCCGCGTCGACGCCAAGCAGATCGAGGCGCTGCTGGCCGCCAACAAGGAATCGCTGCAGGCCGCCAACCCGGCCGGCGTCCCGGACGCCGCCGGCGCGGCCATCGAACCGATCGCCGACACGATCACGATCGACGACTTCGCCAGGATCGACCTGCGCGTGGCCAAGATCGTCGCCTGCCAGAAGGTGGAAGGATCGAACAAGCTGCTGCAGTTGACGCTGGACGTGGGCGAAGGCAAGACGCGCAACGTGTTCTCGGGCATCCAGTCGGCCTACACGCCCGAGCAGCTGGTGGGCAAGCTGACCGTGGTGGTGGCCAACCTGGCGCCGCGCAAGATGAAGTTCGGCATGTCCGAAGGCATGGTCCTGGCCGCCTCCGCCGCCGACGAGAAGGCCAACCCGGGCCTGTACATCCTGGAACCGCACAGCGGTGCGGTGCCGGGGATGCGGATCCGCTGACGCCCTTCGTTGTGACTGCCGCCAGTGGCCGAGACCGGCCACTGGCCATGCATAGCCTGAACCGCGCGTCCGGGAATCTGCCCGGACCATTCGCCAGCGCTCGTACCGGGCGCGTCTCCCCTCCCGTTCGTCCCAATCCCGAAGCCTGCACAAGCCTGCCGCCATCAACAGATCGGTGATTCGTCACGCAGGGGCGTTCAGATTCGTAAAGCGGCTATTCACTAGCGCGTGCGCAGTTTCTAGCGTGGATCCGGCATACACCTCCGTATGCCGCATACGCCAAGGAGTTCAGCATGCCAAAAGTGATTCACCGCTGGTTGGATGCCTGTGTGCTTGCCCGGGTCATCTCAATCGCAGTCGCATTGTTCATGCCCTTGTTACTACCCAGTCCTGCGCAAGCCCAGGTTGGGCCCAATGACAAGGTCTGCTTCTACGAGCACGCAGGGTTCCGCGGCGCGCAATTCTGCGTGGGACCGGGCAAGCTCCACGATGTACTCCCCCCGTGGATCGACCGGAAGATTTCCTCGGTTCGGGTGCCGCGCGGCTTGAAAGCCTTGCTGTTCACCGAACAACTTGGCGATGGCCGAGGGTTAGGCACAGACCGCGACCTTGACTACCCGGTTCTGGCCCGCATCGGCATGAATGACTTGACCCGATCGCTCCAGGTTTCCCGGCTGCAGCCAGACTGCACCAAGAATTGCCTGATCCTTCTTGAGAACGCCTATGACCTGCAAACCCAGTTCGAGAAATACTGGACCCAATCCAAGGCCGGACATGTGAGTCTGGCATTCGAACTGCGCCGCAACCACCCATTCACAGTCCAGACGTTTGGCATGAGCGTCAGGTTTGATGGCTCCAGCGCCACCATCGAGACCATGCCATCGCTCCCACGCTCCGTGACCCGCCTGAGCACCATCCAGGTCGCGCCATCTGCCGCATACGGGGTCGTCGCCTTCGCCACGGATGGACGAAACTTCATCTCGACACAGGTCTTCCTGACAGACAAGAACCGACGGTATCTGAATGCCACGCCGATCATTACCAGATCGCTGCAAATGGGGGCCAATTCGACATTGGCCATTCACAACACCGTGGTACCAGGACGTTCGCTGGGCACGCTATCGCTGACCGCCGCCTCGTTCGCTGTCGAGGACCAGCCCGCCAGCCGGCGCGTCCGCAGAGGCACCCATTGCTGGAACAACCCCGTACTGGCTGTCATCAACTTCTTTTCCGGAAACTGTTCGACGCCCAGTGCCGATAGTTTCTACGCTGACGACCGGGATAAACCCGAGAATAACCTGACACTCATCGCCGGGGAAAAAGCAAACGAATCAGCCGCATTTCCTGCCGTTCATGAAAATGCCGGCACTACCGCGCTGCTCGATGAAATTATCGGCATCGGGCAGAACCCCATGGCGATTCACGCGGCTGCGCGCGTCTGCGACAAGTCGCTGGCTGCGGTCATCCGATCGCGCGAGCGTCGTGGCGTTGATGACCACGTCGATTGCGGTTTCCAGACGGCGGCCATTATCACGCTTTACCAGGCAGCTTTCAGCGAATACTGGAACCTGCAGGATTTCACGACCATTATCGATAACATCCGCCGTACAGGCCGCGCTGGTTATCCCACCAACGACGAGCGCAGCGCACAGCGCCTGGCATCGGCCGTCATGGCCCGCGTCACCGAGTTAGACCAGATCACGCAAAGCTTCCACGAAGCCAACGTTCTGTATCAATACTCGACGTATGGCTCGATGGATTTCGAGAACATCACCGCCCAGTACGCTGCGGCGCGTGCCGCCATGCCGCCAGGGCCTGGCCCAAGTACCCGCTTTGCAAACGTCACGCAGGCCGCATCGGCTGCCTTGGGCCGGTACACGCTCGACATGCGCGACTATCGCCCGCCCGCCTCTCGACCGCCGCGCCTATGGTCGAATGGCCAGTGGGTCGAAACGCAAGACGCATTCTCCGCGGAAATTCTCGTCAGCACTGATACCCAACGACTGGGGGAAATCAGCACAGCCCTTGCGCAATGGGAAACCGACTACCGGGCCGCCGCGGCTGCCGCAAGCACCGGCGGAGACAGCAGCTATGCGCGACTGCTGCAAATGGGCGTGTCCCTGAGCCGTAGCTTGCAGCAGCGTATGGCGATCGGACCCCGTCCCAACATCGTCGTCGTAGCCGTATCGTTCCGCGGCCAGGTCGTGGCGGTACTGCGCGGCTATTTTTTCGGTGACGGGACCAGCGCTGATATCGGGTCTGCCGTGAGCATGCCGTCGAATGTCCAGTTGCCGTACCGTGAGGGTGCGCTGCGTGGCGCCGGTGGATTCGCGCTTGCGGCCTTCCTGGACTACGCCCGGCAGCGTGGCGTACGCATCGTCAATACCAATGTGGCAACCGCGCCATCCGCGGAGATTGCCCGCGTTGGATTCCGCTTCTCCGATGAACTCTAGGCGGGACCTGAAGATGCGCGGACGCCTGGACTGACTAGCCGCCGCCCATCTTCGATGGATCGTCGCTCCGCGACGTCGTGCCGACCGTGCCATCAGGGTTGAAATGAACGTTGAAAAACGCACGGTCGGTCGGGGTTTCCATCCAGCGGTAGCCCCAGACCTCTTCCTGCTTCAGCCGGAACGCCTCCACCTTGGTCGGCTTGCCCAGCAGGCGGCGAATCTGGTCTTTGGTCATCCCGGGCCGCACCCTGGCGAAGTTCGCGGCCGTCAGCGCCTGTTCGATGGCGCGCACGGTGCCGTCGGGGTTGGTCGTGACCATCCACGTCGACGTGCCTTCGGGCCCGCGCGGGTATTCGAGCCGGCGGCCGCCGTCCGGCTCTTCCCAGACGATCTCGGGCTTGCCGGCCTGGCGCCGCACGTCGTCCTCGGTCGATTTGCCGATCTCGATGCCCTTGAACAACTGGCTGTCCGGCTTGACGCTGTTCCACGTGTCGGTGGCCACGTCGCGCGCCTTCTTCATCGCTTCGTCCACCTTCTGCTGGTCGCACCCGAACAGGGCGAGCAGGCTGGCTATCAGTCCCATGGCGGCTAGGCGTCTGCGCGACGCGCGGTAGAAAGGTTTCATCGCAGGCTTCGATTCATCGTTTGATCGCTTCGACCGGATCGCCGGCCGGCGCGCTGGCGCCTTCCACGGCGGCATCGGCCGCCGCGTTCGAGCGCCGCCCCGACCCGCCGGTAAACAGCGTACTCCAGTTGTTGAAGCGCCGGTTGAACAGCACCGACAGCCCGTTGATCGACCCGCCCTTGGCAATCAGCGACCAGCGCCGCGAGAACGCCCAGGTCAGCTTGACCACGTTGGATGCCGACGTCAGGCTCTGCTCGTAGCCCACCGAGATCTGGTCCGACACCGCCTTGCCGATGCTCACCACCTGCTGGTCGTTCAGGCCCGCCGTGCTGGGGCCGATCGAGAATTCGTCGATGCCGAAGTGCGACACCACGCTCTTGCCGGCCTTGCCGCCGATCATGCCCAGTGCCGCGCCGCCCAGCGCGCTGCCGCTCAACTGCCGCTGCTGGCTCGATCCCGCGCTCTCGGCGCCGTAGCCGAACATCAGCCACGACAGCTTGTCCTCGTCGGGCACGTTCGGCTCGGACACCAGCCGCACGCGCGGCAGCCGCACCGTGCCCGTCACCTCCACGCCGGCCTCCACCTCCTGGTTGCGGCGCATGGCGCGGATGAACATGTTCGGGTTGTCCACCGGGCCGTTGAAGTTGATCGTGCCGCGGTCGATGTCGAGCTTGCGCCCGAATGCCTCGTAGGTGCCGTCCACCACGCGCACCGTGCCCGTCGCGCGCATCGGCGACAGCGGCTCGCTGCGGATGCCCAGTTGCCCGGCCAGCAGGATGTCGGCCCCGGCCCCCCGGAAGCGGAAGTCGTTGCCCAGGTCGATCGTCACGTCGATCAGCGGGCTGAAGCGGCTGGCCGGCTTGGACTCCGGCACCACCGGCGTGGCCGCCGTCTTCAGTTCGCGCTCATCCTTGCGGCGCACCACCACCACGTCGTCGCCCAGCACCGGCGCGCTGGCCTTGGGCAGGTCGAACAGCCCGCGGTCCACGCGGAACTTGCCGCGGATGGCCAGCTGCTGGTTCTCGTTGGCGATGCCGGCCTCGCCCGAGACGATCAGCGTGCGCTCGGGGCTGGCAAACAGCTGCAGCCGGTCCGCCACGATCCGGCCCGTGATGTTCGGATCGGTCTGGCCCAGCTTGACCGCGCCCGTGGCCGTCAGCGTGCCGTCGCCGCCGCGAAAGCGCACCTGCCGCAGTTCCACGGTGTTCTGGTCCAGCACCACGTGCACCTCGCCATCGGTTAGCCGGATACCAAGGTCGTACAGCGTGATGCCGATGTCGCTGCCATCCACGGTGCCGGTCAGCAGCGGATTGCCGACCGTGCCGGCCAGCCGCAGCGCCGCCGCCAGCTTGCCCTGGAGCGCGTACTGCGGCCCGGTCAGCGCTTCCAGCGACTTCAGGCGCGGCACGTCGGCGGTGACCGTGCCGCCCAGCGCCGACGCCGGCCCCACCGTCAGCAACCCCTGCTCGGTGACCAGCCCGGCCGACGCATCGACGGCCACCTTGCCGATCCGCTGCGACGTGGTGCCGCCGCGCAGCGTCACGCGGTTGCCGCCAAAGTCCGCGCGCAGCGCCGTCTCGCCCAGCCCCAGCGTGGTCCAGCCCCGGCCGGCGTTGACCGACGCGTCGCCGCTGCGCCGCCGCACCTCGGCAAACCCGGTGGCCGTCTCGGCCAGGTTCAGGTTCCAGTTGGCATCGAGCACGAGGTCCGAGCGCACCGGCGGCGCCTCGCCGGTCCACGTCTCCATCAGCTTGAGCAGGTTGGCCACTTCCACGCCGTTGAAGTTGCCCTGCGTGCGGATGCGCCCGTGATCGAACTCGAAGCCGTCCACGCGCATCGTCGCCCGCGCGAACTGCAGTTGCGCCGGGCCCAGCCGGATGCGCTGGTCCGCCACCATCAGCTGCGCGGGCGCCAGCAGCCGCACGTTCACCGCGCCGCGCTCTTCCAGCGTGCGGATCGTGCCGTTCCAGCCCTGCTCGCCGCGCCAGGCGCCCTGCCCGGCCAGCGCCAGCTGCATCGCCTGGCCGTGCATCGTGCCGGCTGCGCGGGCGTCGAATGTGTGATTGGCCTGCGTGCCGCTCAGCGTGGCGTCGAGCGTACGGATCGACGCCTGCGGGCCCTGGTAGTCGCGCGCGGCCAGCCGGGCGGCCAGCGTGCCGTCCAGCCCGCCGCGCAGTTCCACGTGGCCATCGGCGCTGGCCACCTTGTGCGGCCCCACCACCAGCGCCTGCGCGCTGTAGTCGCCCACCACCTCAGGCTTCTTCAGCGTGCCGGTGACCACGGCGTCCAGCCGGGCGCGGCCGCCGACGCCGAATTTCAGGCGATCCAGCTGCGGCGCGTCGACGTTGACCCGCAGGCTGTCGCCCCGCGCGCCAAAGCTGCCCCTGAGGTTGACCTGGTTGCCCGCCATCAGCAGCGACGCCTCGCTGGGCAGCAGCCGCTCGCCCTCCACGCGCACCTTGCCGTTGCCGGTCATTGGCAGCCCCGCGTACTCGCTCTCGCCCAGCGCAAAGTCCAGCGCCACGCGCAGCACGTTGGCCAGCGACCCCTTGGCCGAGAAATCGGCGTTGATGCGGCCCGGTGCCACCCTGGCCAGCCGCGCCGGGTCGAAGTTGGTCAGCTTGCCCTTGAAGTCGAACGCCTGCGCGTCCTTGAGCCCGAGCTTGCCGTCGGCCGTCAGCGTGCCGCTGCCCAGCCCCGCGCGCAGCGCCGCCAGCGTGACCGCCTCGGCATCGATCCGCGCATCGGCGAACAGCTTGATCTCGCCGCCCTCCACGTCCAGCGCCACGCTCTGCCGGCCCGGCTCCAGCCGCACGATGACCGGCCCGGACAGGTTGGTCGCCACCATGCCCGTGTGCAGCGCCGCGGCGTCCAGCCGCCGCACGTCCAGGTCAAAGCCGCCGCGCCCATCGTGCAGCGTGCCCTGCCCGACGATCTCGGCGCGCCCCGGCAGCGTGATGCGCAGGTCGCGCAGCGTCTGCGTCATCTCGCTCAGTTCCACGCGCGCCTGCACCGCGTGCACGGGCAGCCGTTCCTTGTCGATCGGACCCGGCTCCAGGTTGCGGACCGTGACCTCGCCGGCCACGGCCAGCGGGTTCCTGGTCGGCGCGGCCGGCGTGGGCACCGGCGCCGACGCCGACGCGGCCGACGCAGCCGCCACGGCGCTGGCCGTCGATTCGCCGGGCCGGGGCTGGGCCACCTGCGGCGGCGGCGCGATGGCCTCCACCGGGCGCAGTTCGGCATGGACGGTCAGGTTGGCCTGCGGAGCCGTGGGGCTGAACAGCCGGGGGTTGATGCGCTCGCCATCGACAATCAGGTGCGTGAACGGCACCTTGCCGAACGGCGTCACGTCGGCGTTGCCGCGCGCGCGGATGCGGTCGCCGTTGGCTTCCAGTTCGGCGCGCAGGCTGTCCAGCGACCCGCTGGCGGTGGCGGAAACGGCATACGTCTCTTCCTTCCAGCGCCCTTCCAGCAGGGCCTCGGCCGACAGCGGGAACGGCGTGGTGCCGCCGATCTGGGCGTTGGCCTGCAGCTTGCCGTACGGCGTGACCAGCCGGTCGACGACCACGCGATGCCGCTGCCCGTCGCTGTGCAGCGCGCCGGACAGGTCCGACAGCACGAGCGGGCTCGACGTGGCCGGTGGCCCCTGCAACAGCGACAGCTCGGCCACCGTCAGCGTGTCGACGTCGACAGCCAGCGGCAGCGTCAGCGAATCCGGCATCCGGGCCGGCTCGGTGCTCGGGGCCGACGCCGGCAGCCGCGCGTCGATCTTGCCCAGCCGCAGCCATTCCACGTGCAGCCGCCGCGGCGACCACGAAAGCTGCCAGCGCGCGTCGATGCGGTCGACCGTCACGCGCGTGTCGCCGCTGGCGTAGACCACGTCGCGCAGCCGCAGCCCGCTGGCCACCGATCCGCCCTCGTACGTCCCGGCCAGCATGCCGGCCGACAGCCGCGTGGCGATGTTCCACAGGTGGCGCGTGCCGGTTTCCGTGCGCAGCGCCTGCACGGTCGTGACGGCCAGCGCCACCAGCAGCGCCAGCAGCACGGCCACGGTCCAGCCCAGCACCTTCCAGATGCGGCGGCGGGGCCGGCGCGGCTGGCGCGGGGCGTCGCGGTCCTCGCGCGGCACGGGCGGCATGTCCGGCATGTTCATCAGAACGCCACCCCGAGCGAGATATGCGGCCGGAACTGCCGCTGCTGGATGCCGTAGCCGATGTCCAGCTGCACCGGCCCCACCGGGCTGCGCCAGCGCGCGCCAACGCCCACGCCGTGGTAGATCGTGATGCCGTCGAGGTTGTTGGTGGCCGTGCCCATGTCCCAGAACACCGCCGCGCCCCAGTCCGGCTTGAACCAGTACTGGTATTCCAGGCTGCCGGTGCCCAGGTAGCGCGCCGGCAGCACGCTCTGGCCGTTCGGCGTGCCGATCGACTGGTAGCTGTAGCCGCGGATCGAATCGGTGCCGCCGGCGCGGAAGCGCAGCGTGGCCGGGATCAGCGACGGGTCGTCGGAGGTCATGTTGGCGCCCAGTTCCAGCCGGGCGACGAACAGGTCACGGTTGCCCACCGGCACGTACTGCCGGATGCGGCCGTACACGCGCAGGAACGTGGCGTCGCTGAGCGCGCCCTTGACGGCCACGCCGACCTGGGTGTTGATCACGTTGCCACGGCGGGGAAACACCGGGTTGTCCACGTCGCGGCGTGTCCACGCGAACGCCGGCACCAGCGCCTTCGAGTACTGCGATGGCTGGCCGTACGGTGTCAGGATGTCGTAGTAGAAGTCCAGCGAGACCGTGGTGTCGTACTTCTCGCGCGAGCGCGACCGCTTCAGGCCGGCGCGCCAGCTCTTGGTGTCGGTGCTCTCGATGTCGATGGTCCGCTCGTAGCTCGTGTAGAGGCTGTTGCGATAGGTGTGCGAATCGGGCGGCATGGCCATTTCCGCAAACGCATACTGGCGCTTCTGCTCGATCCGGGCCTGCGAGTCGAACACCCAGGCGCGGTTGAACAGGTTGTAGTACGAGTAGCGGCCTTCGACCTGGGCGCCGGTATCGGTCGTGAAACCGACGCCGGAGCTGAGCCGGTGCGTCGGGTACTCGCGCACCTTCACGCGCACCGGCGCCGTCACGGTCTGCTGCTGCGCGGCGGCCTCGGCCGAGGTGGCGGCGGGCGGCTCTTCCAGCTCGACCTGCACGTTCGAGAAATAGGGCTGGTTCTGCACCGCGCGCTGGAATTCCAGCAGGCGCTCCACGCGGTACGGCTCGCCCTCGCGCAGCGGGTTGACATTGCGGATGATCTGCTCGGGATAGCGGCGCGTGCCCTCGATCTCCAGCGGCCCCAGCACATAGGCCGGCCCGCTCTCGTACTTCGCGCTCAGGTCGGCGGCGTGCTCGTCGGGCTCGATCCGCGCCCGGGACGACGCCAGCCGGGCGCCGTAGTAGCTCTGGCTCTGCAACTGCACCAGCGCGTCTTCCTTGGCCTTGTCCCAGTCGGCCTGGCGGAACGGGTCGCCCACGGGCAGGCCCCACTTGCGGCGCATTGCCTCGATCTGCGCCGGCGACTGGGTGGCCGCCGGGCCGGCCACCTCCACATCAGCCCGGCGGATCAGCGTGCGGGCGCCGGGGTCGACGGTGATGTGGACCACGCGGCTGTCGCCCTGGCCTTCCACGGTGGCCTTGGTGACCGGGTCGAACCAGCCCTCGGTGGACGCGAACTGGCGCACCTGGTCGCCCACGGTCTCCACCATGTACTGGAACTGGTCGTCGGAAATGTCGGTGCGGGTGGTGTAGCGGGCCAGGTCGAGGTGTTCCTCAAGGATGTCCTTGAGCGCCTTGGGGGCGTCGATCTCCACCTTGTAGGCGGCCTTGGCCGCGTGGGCGTGGCCCGGGGCGCCCAGCAGCGCCGCGATCAGCAGGACGGCCAGGCACAGGGCCAGTGCCGCGGCGCGCGCATGCCGGCCGGCACCGCCATGGATGCGCCGCGCCTGTGCTGCGACGGTCGGTTCGGCCAGCCGGCCCAAATCAAGCGTCATCCGTCCTAGTGGCTCCCGAATCAAGTCGCTATTTGACCACACCACCGGCCGCGCCAGACCATCGTCCGGGCAAATTTGACGTTTTCAGCAGGGTGACCGGCAGCGCCCGGTGCCGATACGGTAAAATCCAGCCCCGTCATCCCCAACGCCGCCCCCTGCGGGCACAGGTTTCACCATGGCCATGTACGAATCGGATATCACCCAGTTCCTGAAGACCCTCAAGCAGGAGCGCCCGTCCCTGGAAGCCGAACAGCGCGAAGGCCGCGCCCTGCTGTGGGACAAGACCCCGATCGACCTGGAAGAACGCGCCCGCGCCAATGCGTCGCGCGTGGCCCAGAAGCCGTACGTCTACTCGTCCGACAACTGATCGGCCACCCGGCCCACCCCCTCCCGCACCCGACACGATGCCGCCGAGCGACCCGCTGGACCCCGCCGCGCAGGAAAAGCTGACCCTGCCCGTGGCGCTGCCCAGCGTGGGGCAGCCCGGCGCCGGCACGGCCAATCCGGCCGACATGGTCGACGGGATGGCGTTCGCGCGGCTGTACGGCGAGCCGCTGTTCAAGCTGCCGCAGGACCTGTACATCCCGCCCGACGCGCTGGAAGTGTTCCTGGAGGCGTTCGAGGGCCCGCTGGACCTGCTGCTGTACCTGATCCGCAAGCAGAACTTCAACGTCCTGGACATCCCGATGGCCCAGGTGACGCGCCAGTATCTCTCGTACGTCGACCAGATCCGGCAGCGCAACCTGGAACTGGCGGCCGAGTACCTGCTGATGGCCGCGATGCTCATCGAGATCAAGTCGCGGATGTTGCTGCCGGTCAAGAAGGCCGACAGCGACGAGGAAGCCGAGGATCCGCGCGCCGAACTGGTGCGCCGCCTGCTGGAATACGAGCAGATGAAACTGGCCGCCCAGCGGCTGGACACCGTGCCCCAGCTTGGCCGCGATTTCCTGCGCTCGCAGGTCTACATCGAGCAGAGCATCGCCCCGCGCTTTCCCGACGTGGAAACCGTGGACCTGCAGTCCGCCTGGGCCGACGTGCTCAAGCGCGCCAAGCTGAACCAGCACCACAAGATCTCGCGCGAGGAACTGTCCGTGCGCGAGCACATGAGCCAGATCCTGCGCCGCCTGCAACACGCCCGCTTCATGGAGTTCAGCGAGCTGTTCGAGGACGCCATCCGCTCTGGCAAGGGCGTGCCCGTGGTGGTGGTGAACTTCATCGCCATGCTGGAGCTGTCGCGCGAGGCGCTGGTCGAGATTACCCAGGCAGAGCCGTTCGCACCGATTTATGTGCGATTGGCGTACACGCCGGCCTGATCCTTCCACCGGGCGGAACAATTGCCGCGGGCTGCCGGCCTGAACCGGCGCGGATGCTCTACAATCCGCCGACAGCCGGCCACTGTGTTCCCTAGAGTCCGGCACGCACGCTGCCACGCAGCGGCACGCTCAACCACGACGGCACACCACATTTCATGAAAGTCATTTCCTCCATCCAGGCGCTGCGGGACCAGCTCCGCGGCCAGAACCGCGTGGCCTTCGTGCCCACCATGGGCAACCTGCACGAAGGCCACCTGTCGCTGATGCGCCTGGCGCGCCAGCACGGCGACCCCGTGGTGGCGTCGATCTTCGTCAACCGCCTGCAGTTCGGCCCGAACGAGGATTTCGACAAGTACCCGCGCACGCTGCAGGACGACATCGAGAAGCTGCAGAGCGAGGGCGTGTACGTGCTGTTCGCGCCGACCGAATCGGACATGTACCCGGTGCCGCAGGAATACCGCGTGGACCCGCCGCACGACCTGGGCGACATCCTGGAAGGCGAGTTCCGCCCGGGGTTCTTCAAGGGCGTCTGCACCGTGGTGATGAAGCTGTTTTGCTGCGTGCAGCCGCGCGTGGCCGTGTTCGGCAAGAAGGATTACCAGCAACTGATGATCGTGCGGCGCATGGCGCAGCAGTTCGCGCTGCCCGTGGACATCATCCCGGCCGAGACCGTGCGGGCCGAGGACGGCCTGGCGCTGTCGTCGCGCAACCGCTACCTGGGCGAGGCCGACCGCAAGGAGGCGCCGGTCCTCTACAAGACGCTGCACGAGGTGCGCGACACCGTGCTGGGCAACGGCAACGTCGACCTGCTGGCCGTGGAAGCCGACGCGCTGGCCCGGCTGCAGGCGCGCGGCTGGAACCCCGACTACGTGTCGATCCGCAAGCGCAGCAACCTCCAGGCCCCCACCCGCGAGGAATTCGCCGCCGGCGAGCCGCTGGTGGTGCTGTCGGCCGCCAAGCTGGGCAACACGCGGCTGATCGACAACCTGGAAATCTGAAGCGCTTTCCGCTACCCCCGCTTCAGCCGCACCCGTTCGCGTTCCAGATGCCGCTGATGGCCGCTGCGGCGTTTCCACCAGATCAGCACGCCCGTCAGCGCAAACGCCAGCGGCATCAGGCCGAACGCGGTGATGAACACGCGGCCGTAGGTGCCGAACGCCTCGCCGGTGTGCAGCGGGAACAGCCAGAAGATCAAGGCATCGCCCGATTGCGCGTCGCGCGGGTCGCGGGCGCCTAGCGGGCGGCCGGTGTAGGCGTCCAGCCAGAGCCGCGTGGCGCCGCTGTCGGCCTGCAGCTCACCCTCCTGGCGCAGCCGCACCTCATAGGCGTCGCCGGGCTTGCGCGGCAGGCTGATCCGCGTGACCTGCGCGCCCGGGAACTGGCGCTGGGCGGCCGTCATGGCCTGCGCCGGCGTGATCGCGTGGGCGCCGGGCGGCGGCGGGTCCGACTGGTGCTTTGCCGGCGCGCTCACGGTCATCACGCTGCCGATGATCGGCGTGACCCACTTCGGCAGGTTCAGGTACCAGCCCGAGAATGCGATCACGGCCAGCACCGGCGCGGCGAAGATGCCGCCGGCGCGGTGGAACGTATAGGTGAAGCGCGACCACGACCCGCCGTGCGCAATCCGCACAGACTGCTTCCACGCGCGCAGCCGCGACTTCGGCCACCATAGCGCCACGCCCAGCAGCACGCTCAGCAGCAGCACCATGCCGGTCACGCCGACGATGGTCTTGCCGGTCTCGCCGGACAGCAGGTAGCGGTGCAGGTGGAACAGCGTCGGCATGATCTGCTGGCGCGACAGCCCCGGCACGCCAAACAGCCGCTCGCCCTTCACGGCCAGCGTGATCGGGTCGATCATCACCTGCCGCGACCGCCCCGGCGCCGCCTGCGCGCCCTGGATCGGGTAGTAGGCGATGAACACGTCGTGCTCGTCGATCGGCAGCATCAGCAGGTTCGGCTTGCCATAGCGCGGGTCGGCCATCAGCCTGGCCGTGACGGATTCCACGGTCGCGGCCCCCACCGGGATGCGGGTGGCCGACACGCCCTGCAGCAGATCGGGATTCAGCCATTTGTCGATGTCGTCGCGCCACGAGATCAGCGTGCCGGTCAGGCCCATCAGGACGAAGAGCAGGCCGAAGACCAGGCCGATGTAGAGGTGAAGCTTGACTAGGACGGTGCGCAGGCGGCCGGAGACCATGTGACTCTTTGTTCTGGGATGCCGCGCTGGCCGCGGGGCATCGGGCATTTTGGCCCTCGCATCTGTGCGCCAGCGCGCTAATGCAAATGCGAAGAATTCGCGATTCTAGCAGCGTGACGTTAAGATCGTGGCCGCACCGCATTCCAACGTCATCCGGGTGCCGCCCCCGCCCTGCCATGCCCTTGATCGAACTGCTTCCCGCCTCTCCGGCCGATGCCGACCTGCTTGCCGCCATGCACGCGGACAGCTGGCGCCACGCCTATGCCGGCCTGGTTCCCGCCGAATATCTTGACGTCCACGCCCCCGCCGAACGGCTGGCCACCTGGCGCGCCCGCATGCTCGAAGGGGCCGAGGCGCCGCTGGAAGCCACCATCCTGCGTGTGAACGGCAACCCGGCCGGCTTCTCGTGCCTGATGCCGCTGGCCGAGCCCGGCTACGGCATCTACCTGGACAATCTGCATGTGATGCCGGCGTACCATGGCCGCGGCTACGGCAAGACGCTGATGGCCTGCTGCGCCACGCGCGTGGCCAGCCAGTGGCCGGGCCGGCCGCTGTTCCTGTACGTGCTCGATGGCAACACCCAGGCGCGCGATTTCTACCGGCGCCTGGGCGGCGTGGAATCGGACGTCTTCGAAGACCCGTTCCCGGGCACCGACCTGATGGTGGCCGTGCGCCGCGTGAGCTGGGACGACGTGGACGCGCTGGTCAGCCGCCTGGCACCGGGGCCGTAGCTGCCAGCGGGGCCAGCATCGCGCGCAGGTCCAGGTGTTCGGCCATGCTGGCCGCCAGCCGGTCGATCGATGCCTCGCGCAGCGCGTCCAGGTCCACGCCACCGGCGTGCGCCAGCCCGGCCCAGCGCAGCAGCGCGCCGCAGGCGTCCGGCTGGTCGAACAGGCCGTGGACGTAGGTCGCCATGACCTGGCCGTCTTCGGACACCGCCCCGTCGGGCCGACGCCCCGCGCCCGCCTCCCCCTCCGCCAGCCACAACGCCGGCCGCGCCAGCGCCGGCCCCTGCGTCACCCCCAGATGGATCTCGTAGCCCGCCACGGCCGCGCCGCCGGCCGCCAGTTCACCGTTCACGCGCCGTAGCTGCTTCTCGGGCGCCAGCGTGGTGTCGAAGTCGAGCAGTCCCAGCCCGTCGCTGCTGCCGGCCGGCCCCTCGCGGCCATCGGGATCATGGATGCGCCGCCCCAGCATCTGCATGCCGCCGCAGATGCCCAGCAGCTTGCCGCCATAGCGCAGGTGCCGCAGCAGCGCGTGGTCCCACCCGTTGGCGCGCAGGAACGCCAGGTCGGCCCGCACGCTCTTGCTGCCGGGCAGGATCACCAGGTCCGCCGGCGGCATCGGGCGGCCCGGGCCGATGAATTGCAGGTCGACGTCCGGATGGGCGCGCAGCGCGTCGAAATCGGTATGGTTGGAGATGCGCGGCAGCACCGGCACCACCACGCGCAGCGCCTGGCCGTCGCGCCGGGCCACCTGCGCGCTGGCAATGGCGTCCTCGGCGTCCAGGTGCAGCCCGTGCAGGTACGGCAGCACGCCGAACACCGGCTTGCCCGTGCGCGCGGCCAGCCAGTCCAGCCCCGGCTGCAGCAGCGCGATATCGCCCCGGAACCGGTTGATGACGAAGCCCTTCACGCGGGCCCGCTCGCTGTCGGACAGGCAGTCCAGCGTGCCGACCAGATGCGCGAACACGCCGCCCCGGTCGATATCGGCCACCAGCACCACCGGGCAGTCCACGCGCTCGGCAAAGCCCATGTTGGCGATGTCGCGGTCGCGCAGGTTCACCTCGGCCGGGCTGCCGGCGCCTTCCACCAGCACCACGTCGTACGCCCGTTCGAGCCGCCCATGGCTTTCCAGCACCGCCGCCATCGCCTGCGGCTTGTAGGCGTGGTAGGCGCGGGCGTCCAGGTCCATGCGGGCGCGGCCGTGGATGATGACCTGCGCGCCGATGTCGCTGCTGGGCTTGAGCAGCACCGGGTTCATGTCGGTGTGCGGCGCCAGCCCGGCCGCCTGGGCCTGCAGCGCCTGGGCGCGGCCGATCTCGCCGCCATCCACCGTCACCGCGCTGTTCAGCGCCATGTTCTGCGGCTTGAACGGCGCCACGGCCACGCCGGCGCGCGCCAGCACGCGGCACAGCCCGGCCACCACGGTGCTCTTGCCGGCGTCCGAGGTGGTGCCCTGGACCATCAGGGTGCCGCGCAGGGCACGCGGCGCAAACGGGAACGGAGGATTTTGCATCGCGCGATTATCGCAGCAGGGTTGGCGCGGCGGGCGCCGGCCTGCAAAAACCGTGCGTGCGGGGCGCGGATGCGGCGGCTACAATACGCCCGATGAAGACCCCCGCCACGCCTCGGGCGCTCAATCTCTCGGCCACCACCGAGCCGGCTTCGGCAGGCGCGGCCGCGGACGTCGAACCCGACACCGCCCCGGCCCCGCAGCCGCAGGCCGGCACCGCCGCGCCGCGCGAGCTGACGCTGGTGCTCGGCGGCGCGCGCTCCGGCAAGAGCCATTTCGCCGAGCAACTGGCCACCGACCACGCGGCGCTGACGCGCGGGCCGGTCACCTACATCGCCACGGCCCGGCACAACGCCGAACCGGCCGACGAGGAGATGGAAGTCCGCATCGCGCTGCACCGGGCACGCCGCCCCGCAGACTGGACGCTCGTCGAGGAACCCGTGCACCTGGCCGACGCGCTCTACGCGCACGCGCGCCACGACGGCTGCATCCTGGTGGACTGCGTGACGCTGTGGCTCAACAACCTGATCTTCGGCGACGGCCGCGACTACCCCGAGCACGGCGTCATCACGCCGCCGCCGGCCTTTACCGAGGAAATCGACGCGCTGATGACCGCGCTGCCGATGCTGCCCGGCCACGTGATCCTGGTCTCGAACGAGATCGGCTTCGGCGTGGTGCCGATGGGCGCCATCACCCGCTTCTACGTCGACGAACTGGGCCGGCTCAACCAGAAGCTGGCCGCCACCGCCGACCGCGTGCGGCTGCTCGTGGCCGGCATCCCGGTCGCGATCAAGGACCCGCCCCCTTCCCGCCTGCACGCCGCACGATGATGCTGTTGTCCTGGCCGGCCTGCGTGGCCGCCGCGCTCGCCGGCGTGCTGCTGGACCGCTGGCTCGGCGAGCCGCGCCGCTGGCATCCGCTGGTCGGCTTTGGCCGCCTGGCCACGGCCGTCGCCAACCGGCTGAACCGCCCCGGCAGCCACCCGCTGCGCCAGCGCGCGGCGGGGCTGCTCGCGTGGTCGGCCGCGGTGCTCGGGCCCGCCGCCGCCGTGGCGTGGCTGGTCGGCATGGCCGGCGCCGTGCATCCGGTGCTGGCGTGGACGCTGCACGTGCTGGCGCTCTACTTCGCGCTGGGCGCCTGCAGCCTCGCGCGCCATATCGC
Source organism: Cupriavidus pauculus (assembly GCF_003854935.1). Lineage (NCBI taxonomy): Bacteria > Pseudomonadati > Pseudomonadota > Betaproteobacteria > Burkholderiales > Burkholderiaceae > Cupriavidus > Cupriavidus pauculus. The sequence continues at coordinate 1,583,263 of NZ_CP033969.1, read as the reverse complement.
CCCGATTGCCGATGCACTGGCCGCCGACGACCTGCCCGCCGCGCGCACGCTGACCGCCCGCATCGTGTCGCGCGATACGGCCGATGCCGACGCCGAGGCGCTGGCCCGCGCCGCCTGCGAATCGGCGCTGGAGAACGGCAACGATGCCGTCTTTGGCGCGCTGTTCTGGTTCCTGGTCGGCGGCGCGCCGGCCGTCATCGTGTTCCGGCTGGCCAACACGCTCGACGCGATGTGGGGCTACCGCACGCCGCGCTGGGCCATGTTCGGCTGGGCGGCGGCACGCATCGACGACCTGCTCAACCTGATTCCCGCGCGGCTGACCGCGCTGTCGTATGCGCTGCTGGGCGCCACCGCGCAGGCGCTGCGCTGCTGGCGTACGCAGGCCGCGGCGTGGTCCAGTCCCAACGCCGGCCCGGTGATGGCGGCCGGCGCCGGCGCGGTGGGCGTGGCGCTGGGCGGCGGCGCGCGCTACCACGGCGAATGGGAAGCCCGCCCGCCGCTGGGCGTGGGCGATGCGCCGCGCGCCGCCCACGTGCTGGCCTGCCTGCGGCTGGTGCAGCGCACGCTCTGGCTGTGGCTTGGCGTGGCGATGCTGAGCGTGCCGGCCATCCATCTGATCTCCGCTTCATGACGTCCACCATCCGCCACGGCGGCAACCTGCAGCAGGCCATCCGTGAATTCGGCGGGCCGGCCGCGGACTGGCTCGACCTGTCCACCGGCATCCATCCCGACGGGTACCCGGTGCCGGCGCTGCCCGCCGCCGCCTGGCACCGGCTGCCCGAGGACGACGACCTCGCCGCGCTGGCCGCCCGCTACTACGGCGCACCGCACGCGCTGCCCGTGGCCGGCTCGCAGGCGGCCATCCGCACGCTGCCGCGCCTGCTGCGGCCCGGCCGCGTGGGCATCGCCGCGCTGGGCTACAGCGAGTACGCGCCGGCCTTCGCCCGTGCCGGGCACACCGTCGTGCTGCTCGATGAAGCCGACTTCGGCCGCCACGACCTGGCCGACGCGCTCGACCATCTGGTCGTCGTCACGCCGAACAACCCGACCACGCGCCGCGTGCCGTCGGACACGCTGCGGCACTGGCACCGCCGGCTGGCGGCGCGCGACGGCACGCTGCTGGTCGACGAGGCATTCATGGATGCCACGCCCGGCGGCTCGCTCGCGTCCCACGCCGATAGGCCGGGGCTGGTCGTGCTGCGCTCGCTGGGCAAGTTCTTCGGGCTCGCGGGCGTCCGCTGCGGCTTTGTGCTGGCGGCGCCGGCCCTGCTTGACGCGCTCGATGCCGAACTGGGCCACTGGGCCGTCTCGGGCCCGGCCCGCGCCATCGCCCGGACCGCGCTGGCGGATGCCGGCTGGCAGGCCCATGCACGCGACCATCTGGCCGCCAGCGGGCACCGGCTGGCGACGCTGCTGACCGGCCACGGCCTGGCAGTGGCATCGCACCCGCTGTTCTGCTGGGTGCCGCACGCCCACGCGCGGCGCCTGCACGTGGCGCTGGCGACGTGCCGCGTCTGGACCCGTTATTTCGATGCCGCCGGCGGCCAGCCGCCGAGCCTGCGTTTCGGCCTGCCGCCGGACCAGCCCCGGGCGTGGGACCAACTGGCCCGCGCGCTCGACAAGACCCTTCCCCTGCCCGATGCCGATGGCCTTTAAATCCTTCATGCTGGCCGCCCTGCTGGCCGCCACCCTGCCCGCGCACGCCGCCATCACCGTGGTCGACGACGCGGGCCAGACCGTCACGCTGGCCCAGCCCGCGCGGCGCGTGGTCTCGCTGGCGCCGCACGTGACCGAAATGATCTACGCGGCCGGCGGCGGCGAGCGCATCGTCGGCACGGTCAGCTACAGCGACTACCCGCCGCAGGCGCGCGACATCCCGCGCGTGGGCGACAACAAGGCGCTGGACCTGGAACGCATTGCCGCGCTCAAGCCGGACCTGATCGTGGTCTGGCGCCATGGCAACGCCCAGAAGCAGACCGACCGCCTGCGCGCGCTGGGCATGCCGGTGTTCTACAGCGAGCCGCGCCGGCTGGAGACCATCCCCGAGAATCTGGAAAAGCTCGGCACGCTGATGGGCACCGAACCCGTCGCCCGCCGCGCCGCGAGCGACTTCCGCCAGCAGGTGGACACGCTGCGCCGCACCTACGCGGGCCGCCCGCCGGTCACGGTGTTCTACCAGGTCTGGCAGCAGCCGCTGATGACGCTGAACGGCCAGCACCTCGTGAGCGACCTGCTGACGCTCTGCGGCGGCCGCAACCTGTTTGCCACCGAGGCGCCGCTGGTGCCCACCGTGTCCGTCGAAGCGGTGATCGCCGGCAACCCCGAGGTCATGCTGACGGCCGCCATGGGCGCCACGCGCCCCGACAAGCCGCTGGCCGATTTTTCGATATGGGAGAAGTGGAAGCAGGTCACCGCCGTGGCGCGCAACAACCTGTTCACCATCGACGGCGACCTGGTCAACCGCGCCGGCCCCCGCGTGGTGCAGGGGGCGGCGGAAATCTGCAAGGACCTGGAGGTGGCGCGGGGGCGCAGGGGGCGGTGAGGATGCCGGTGGTGCGGGACGCGCTGGCCCGCTCCCCCGGCCCCGCTCCCGCTTGCGGGCGAGGGGAGCAAACCGGCAGCATCTGAATTGCCGATGGATTTCCATCTCCCACAACGCGGGAGATCGGTAGGAGGTGAGGGCCAGCCGCTGATCAACCCACCACGCGATTCCACCACCCCAGCCTGACCGTCCCACCTTCCAGCACGAACTTGCACGTCGCGGCGAATCCCAGCGACCAGTGCAGCGTCTGGGCCAGCGGCAGGCCCAGCCAGTGCGCGGCCAGCATGCGCATCGGGCCGGCGTGGGTGACCGCCCAGAGCCGCGCGTCGGCGCCCGCATCGAGCGCGTCGGCCCAGGCCGTCACGCGCGCCATGGCCTGCGCGGGGCTCTCGCCGCCGTGGGGCCGGGCGTGCAACAGGTCGGCGGCCCACAGGTCCAGCGTGTCGCGCGGAATCGCGTCCCAGCGCTGGCCTTCCCAGGTGCCGAAATCCATCTCGCGCAGCGCCGGCTCCGCCTCGCAGACCGGCGGCGCGGCCAGGCAATCGGCCAGCAGCGTGGCGGTGTCGCGCGCGCGGCGGGCCGGGCTGGTGACGATGCGCGCCGGCGGCGCGAGCTGGGCGACGATCGACGCCAGCGGCGCCACGGGCTGCGCCAGCGCGAGGTCCAGCCGGCCGTAGCAGACGCCCTCGGCCACGTCGGGCTGCGCGTGGCGGATCAGTACCACTTCCATGCGGCCGCCACGAGGTAGATCGACAGTTCGGCCAGTTGCTGCGCCATGCCCAGGCAGTCGCCGGTATAGCCGCCGATGCGGCGCACGAAGTACGCGCCCAGCGCCGCGCGCAGGCCCGCCAGCACCAGCACCACCACCGCCGCGAACACCGGCGAGATCAGCAGCAGCGGCACCGCGCCGCAGGCAAGCGCGAACAGCAGGCTGCGCGTCTCCAGCCGCTGCGCCACGGGCTTGGCCTTGCCTTCGGCGCGCACGTAGTCGTGCGTGGCCAGGAACGTGATCGCCATGGCGCGGCTGGCACCGTGCGCGGCCACCAGCACGGCCAGCAGCAGCCCGGCATCGGCGCGGTCTTCCACCGACACCAGCAGTTGCCACTTCAGCAGCAGCGCCACGACGAGGGCAATCGCGCCAAACGCGCCGACGCGGGAGTCATGCATGATTTCCAGCACGTCCTCGCGCCGGTAGCCGCCGCCGAACGCATCAACGCAATCGGCCAGCCCGTCCTCGTGGAACGCACCCGTCAGCAGCAGCGTGGCCGCCATGCCCAGCACGATGGCCACCGGCGGCGACCAGAACTGCCACGAAAGACCCGTGACCGCGGCGCCGGCCAGGCCCACCAGCAGCCCCACCAGCGGAAAGTAGCGCGCGGCGGCGTTCAGGTAGTGCGGCGCAAAGCCGACCCAGCTTGCCAGCCGCTGCGGCAACGGCACGCGCGTGAAGTAGCCCACGGCGGTCAGGAAGAAGCGGAGTTCGTCGGCCATGCTCGCCCCCTTGCCGCTATGCCGACGCGTTGCTGACGCCGGCGCCGCTGAACGTGGCCATCTCGCGCAGGAAGGCCGCCGCCGAGGCCACCAGCGGCCACGCCAGCGCGGCGCCGGTGCCTTCGCCCAGGCGCAGGTCCAGCGCCAGCAGCGGCTCGGCGCCGAATTCGGCCAGCAGCGCGCGGTGGCCCTGCTCGTGCGAGCAATGCGAGAACACGCAGTACTGCAGCACGTTCGGGTCGATGCGCGCGGCCACCAGCAGCGCCGCCGACGCGATGAAGCCATCCACCAGGATCACCATCCGGCTGGCCGCCGCGGCCAGGTAGGCGCCGGTCATCGCCGCGATCTCGAAGCCGCCGAACGTGGCCAGCACGTCGAGCGGATCGGTCACGCCGGCATGGCACGCCAGCGCCTGCGACAGCACCGCGCGCTTGTGCGCCACGCCGGCGTCGTCCAGCCCGGTGCCACGGCCGATGCACGCCTCGATGGGCAGCCCGGTCAGCCGGCTCATCAGGCAGGCCGCCGCCGAGGTATTGGCGATGCCCATCTCGCCAAAGCCCATCACGTTGGTGCCAAGCTGCGCATGGCGCAGCACGCGCGCGATGCCGGCATTGAGCGCCGCGCCGGCCTGCGCCGGCGTCATGGCCGGGGCGTCGACAAAGTTGCGCGTGCCATTCGCCACCCGGCAGTTGACCAGCCCCGGCGCGGCCGGCAACGGCGCGCGCACGCCCACGTCCACCACTTCCAGCGCCAGCCCGTGCAGCCGCGTGAACACGTTGATCGCCGCGCCGCCGTTCAGGAAGTTCAGCACCATCTGGGCGGTGACCTCGGCCGGGAACGCGCTGACGCCGGCATCGGCCACGCCATGGTCACCGGCGAACACGATGACGGCCGGGCGGGACAGCACGGGCGCCGCGTCGCCACGGATCAGGCCGATCTGTAGCGCCAGCGATTCAAGCCGGCCCAGCGATCCGGGCGGCTTGGTCTTGTCGTCGATGGCGGCCTGCAGCGCCGCGCGCAGCGTCTGGTCCAGCGGCGCGACGGGCGGCAGCGTCAGCGCGACATCGGCAAAGGGGGTCATGGTCATCGGACGCTTCCCGGGCTACATTTCCACGCCGCGCTGGGCCTTGATGCCCTGCTGGAACGCGTGCTTCACCGGCGTCATGTCGGTGACGGTGTCGGCCGCCTCCACCAGCGCGGGCGGCGCGCCGCGGCCGGTGATGACCACGTGCTGCATCGGCGGACGGGCGCGCAGGTCGGCAATCACGGTGTCGACGTCCAGGTAGTGCAGCTTCAGCGCGATGTTCAGCTCGTCCAGCAGCACCAGCCCGACCGATGGGTCGCGCAGCATGCCGCGCGCGATCTCCCAGGCGGCCTCGGCCTTGGCCACGTCGCGCGCGCGGTCCTGCGTTTCCCAGGTGTAGCCCTCGCCCATCACGTGGAATGCGCACTGGTCCGGAAAGCGCTGCAGGAACAGTTCCTCGCCGCTGGGAATGGCGCCCTTGATGAACTGGACCACGCCCGTGCGCATGCCGTGGCCCATCGCCCGCACCACCATGCCGAAGCCCGAGCTGGACTTGCCCTTGCCGTTGCCGGTGGTGATGACGATCACGCCGCGCTCGGCCTGCGCGGCGGCGATCTTTGCATCCACCACTTCCTTCTTGCGGACCATGCGTGCCTTGTGGCGCGCGTCGCGGCCGTCGGCGTCGGCCGGGTCGATTCGTTCAATGTCGCTCATGGGGGTATCCGTCGGGGATCAGCGCGGTGTGCGTGCCGTCGCTGAGACTGATGATCGGGGTGCGCAGAGCGCGGGAGCACTGCGCGGGAGTCAGGACTTCGGGCGCGGGGCCGTGCAGCGCGGGGCCGTCCTCGGCCATCAGCAGCGCATGGCTGGCGTAGCGCCGCGCCAGGGTCAGGTCGTGCAGGATGACCACGGCGGCGTGGCGGCCTGCGGCGGTCAGGCGGCGCAGGACGTCCAGCACCATGATCTGGTGCCGCAGGTCCAGGTGCGACACGGGTTCGTCCAGCATCAGCAGCGGCGCCTGTTGGGCCAGCACGGCGGCCAGCGACACGCGCTGGCGTTCGCCGCCGGACAGCGTCAGCACGTCGCGCGCAGCCAGCGCGTCAAGGTCCAGCGCGGTCATCACGTCGCGCACGATGCGGTCGTCGTCGCGCCGGCCCCAGCCCCAGCCGCTCAGGCGCGGATGGCGGCCCACGCGCACCGCATCCTCCACGGCCATCGAGAACGTGTCGTGCACGGCCTGCGGCAGGTAGGCGCGCTGGCGGGCCAGCGCGGCCGGCGCGATCTGGCCCATGGCGGCGCCGTCCAGCGCCACGCTGCCGCCGTCGGGCGCGCGCAGGCCGGTCAGCACGCCCATCAGCGTGGACTTGCCCACGCCGTTCGGGCCGACGATGCACCAGAGCTGGCCCGGCGCGATCGACATCGACAACCGGTCGACCAGCACGCGCGGGCCGGCCTGCAGCCGCACGTCGCGCAGCGCCAGTTGCGGGCAGGCCGCCAGCGGTTCGTACCACGCGCTCATCGCGGCCTCCGCAGCAGCAGGTAGAGGAAGGTGGGCACGCCCAGCAGCGCGGTGATGACGCCCACAGGCAACTGCGCGGGCGCGATCACGGTGCGGGCGATCAGGTCGGCGGCCATCAGCAGCGTGCCGCCCAGCAGCACCGACGCCGGCAGCAACTGGCGCTGGTCGTTGCCCCAGGCCAGCCGCACCATGTGCGGCACCACCAGGCCGATGAAGCCGATGGAGCCGGCCGTGGTGATGGCCGCCGCAATCGACACCGACGCGATCAGGAACGTGGCCAGCCGCACGCGGCCCACGCGCACGCCCAGCGACTGCGCCACCGTTTCGCCCAGCAGCATCACGTTCAGCGCGCGCGCCATCGGCATGGCCAGGGCCAGCGCCACCACCAGCGTGGTCATCGCCCAGCCGTAGCTGGCCGTGCCGCCCAGGTCGCCGGTCAGCCAGAACAGCATGCCGCGCAGGCGCGATTCCGGGGCGATGGCCAGGATCAGCATGATGACGGCGCTCCAGCCGGCCGCCAGGATCACGCCGGTCAGCAGCAGCCGGGCGCCGGCCTCGTGGTGGCCGCCCTGCACCTGCGGGTGAAGCAGGTCGCGCCGCGCCAGCGTGGCCACCAGCAGCATCGACGCCAGCGCGCCGCCGGCCGCGCCGGCCTGCACCATCCAGACCGGCAGCGTCAGCAGCATCGCCATCAGCGCGCCGGTGGATGCCCCGCCGGACACGCCCAGCACGTAGGGCTCGGCCAGCGGATTGCGCAGCAGCACCTGCATCAGCGCGCCGGACAGCGCCAGCAGGCCGCCGCAGGCAAACGCCGCGGCCGCGCGCGGCAGCCGCAGCTCGCGGACGATGGCGCCGGCCGTGCCGCTGTCGGCGCCGGAGAGCGCCTGCCAGAGCTGCCCGGCATCGAGCGCCACGCTGCCCGCAGCCAGCGACAGCGCGAACACGGCCGCGCCGGCCAGGGCCAGGACCGTCCAGACAGCCAGCGCGCGCCGCAGGTCAGTCATCGGTTACTTCTGCCTCCAGCCAAGCGTGATGAAGCCGGCACGGCCCTGCGTGTTGTAGGGGTAGGCGAGCATGTAGTCCTTGTCGAACAGGTTTTCCACGCGGGCGGCGACGAACCATTGCTTGTCGATGTTGTAGCGGGCGGTCAGGTTGACGATACCGTATCCGCCCAGCCGGCGCGAGCCGGAATCCATGCGCGACGACGACAGCAGCCACTCGCCGCCGAAGCGCCAGTCGCCGAAGTTGCGGCCCACATCGAACGACGCATGGCGCCGCGCGCGGCGCAGCAACTGGGTATTGCTGCTTTCGTCCACCGGGTTCTGGAACGTCACGCTGGCGCCCAGGTCAGTGCCCAGGACCGTGGCGCGCCACGACGCCTCCACGCCCTGCACCTTGGCCTTGTTGACGTTCTGGGCCAGGTAGATGCCGCTGCCGACGCCCACCGGCGTGGACACGATCAGGTCGTCGTAGCGGGTCTCGAACGCGGTCACGCGCAGCAGGCCGGCGCTGACGGTATCGACCTGCACGCCAGCCTCGGCCGACTTGGCCCGCTCGGGCTGCAGGTTCGGCTGGCCAAAGCCGGGGTAGTACAGCTCGTTGAACGTGGGCGCGCGGAACGCGTTGCTGACGTTGGCGATCAGCTTGACCTGATCGGTCACGTTGAAGCCGTAGCCGGCGAAGAAGCTGCCCTGGTTGCCGAAGTCGGAATAGTGGTCGTTGCGGCCGTTCAGCTGAAGCTGGTGCCGGCCGATGCGGCCCTCGTAGCCGCCGTAGACCGAGAACACGTTGCGCGACGGCGCGTTGTAGGCGCTGGACGTCAGCTCCTGCTGCAGCCAGTCGGTGCCGAACAGCAGCTTGTGGCCGGCCGTCAGCGCGTATTCGTTCTGCCAGTTGAACTGGCGGTTGCGCGTGCTGAACAGGCTGTCGAACAGGCCGTTCTTGCGGCCCTCGCTGCGGTCCTCGCTCTGCGCCACCTTGACGTGCGTGGTCCAGGCCGACGTCAGCCGGCCGTTGGCGAACGCGGACAGCGTGTAGAGCTTGCTGAGCAGGCGGGTATCGTCGGTGCGGCCGCCGCCGTCGTAGGACAGGTCGCTGTCGGAGTAGTACGCGGCCACCCCTGCGTCCCAGTCGGGCGTGAACTTGTGGCGGAGCTGGCCGGAGACGCTCTTGTTCTCGTACGGGTTGTCGTTCGGGTTTGCGGTCGGGCGCAGTTTGGTATTGATCGACGAGAAGCCGTCGGTCTTGAACATCGACCCGGTCACGTTGAACGTGGTGTCGCCGATCTGGCCGCCATAGCCCACGGAGCCCTGGCGCGTGTTGTTGCTGCCGTACTCGATCTGCGCATTGGCCGCCGGCGCGTGGCCGGCGCCGTTCTTGGTGAAGACCTGCACCACGCCGCCGATGGCGTCGGACCCGTACAGCGCCGACACGTTGCCGCGCACCACCTCGATGTGGTCGATCTCGTCGGGCAGGATGTTGGCAAGCTGGGCCGTGCCGCTGCTGGCGCCGGACACGCGCACGCCATCGATCAGGATGAGCACCTGGTTGGAGTTGGCGCCGCGCATGAACAGCGACGTGTTGGCCCCCATGCCGCCGTTGACGGCGAATTCCACGCCGGCCTGGCCGCGCAGCAGCGAGCGCAGGTCGGGCGCCTGCGAATTGACGATGTCCTCCTGGGTCACCACCGTGGTGTGCGGCAGCGCCTCGGTCACGCTCTGCGCGGTGCGCGAGGCGGTGACGACGACGGGCGCCAGGGCCTGCGGCTGGGATTGCGGCTGGGATTGCGACGGCGCGGCATCGGCCGGCGCGGTCTGGGCAAGGCCCGGCACCGGGGCGGCGGACAGGACGGCAACGGCCGCCACGATGGCGGACGTGGATAGGCGGACCGGCGGCTTTGCCGCGGCAGTCGACCTGGAAGGCGTGGAACGCATGAGCAGGATGGAAGAGAACGGCCGGGTCCGTTCCCCCGCGGACCTGTTGGCGAATGGGCGCCGCAAGGGGCGGACGCCCGCGTTCTTCAGGCCGGTATCCGGGCTGACGACATCAGGCAGGCCGCCTTCCCGATCGGATCGCCAGAGGCTGACGAAATTGGATCAGTGGCGCTTGGCCGGCCCTGCGGGCGACGCTCGTCATGAGCGTGTCCGCGGTCGCTTACCGTTGCGGGGGCAGCACAGGTTGGCCCGCGCCGCGCTGTCCAGGCTGGCGATATCCAGTCTGGCAGCGGCACCCCGGCTCCCTGTTTCCCGTTGAACTGCAGCGCCTGCGAAAGGGCTGCGAGCACCTGGAACGTGCGCGAGTGTAGGGAGTTTCAAAGTTGGCGTCAATGCGATGGATCAGGTTGCCGATAACCACCGGATGACGCGCGCAATCGGGCCGATCGGCGGCGATCCGTGCAACTTCCGTGCGGCACGCAAGTCTCACCGGGCTTGTTGCAGGTAGCCAGCGTGCGTGCATCGGCTAGAATCCCGAAACCTGACCCTTACTCCTTACCGGACACGACAGGCACTATGCTCAACGAACTCGAACAACTGGCCGCCAAGATCGGACGTGTGCTGCACCATGCGGACACCCTGGCGGCGGAAAACCAGCGGCTGCGGGCGGAGATCGACCGCCTGCAGGCCGAGGCGGGCCAGTTGCGCGCGGACCGCGAAGCCATGGCGGCCGACCGCGAACTGCTCAATATCAAGATCGAGGAAGCCCAGTTGCGCATCCAGTCCATCCTGGACAAGCTGCCCACCGCCAGCGATGCGCGCCAGCTCGACCTGCTGGGCGACGGCCCGCGTGCCGCGGCGGAAGGTTCGCAGCAAGCCCCCGGAGAACATGCATGAGCAACAAGCAAGTGGAAGTGAACATCGCCGGCCAGCCCTATCGCTTCGCGATCTCGCCGGACAACGAGGCCGCGCTGCTGGAGGCCGTGGCGCTGGTCGACGACAAGATGAACAAGCTCAAGGGCAGCGTGGCGGCCAAGGGCGTGGAGCGCGTAGCCGTGATGGCCGCGATCAGCATCGCGTCCGACCTGCTGGCGGCCCGCCGCAAGCAGGAAGAGGACGGCGCGATCCCCGTGGACGCGGTGCGCGCGCGCATCCGCGAACTCAACGAACGCGCCGACGAGGCGCTGCGCCAGTACGCCCACGTGGGCACGCGCTGAGCCGCTGAAAAACCCTGCCGCGCATGCTTGAATTGCGCGGCGGTGGCCACATATGACGGCCATGTGAAGCCGATGCCGCGCCCTGTGTGGGCGTGGCGACAGGTGTGGTGGAAAATGTAACGACGCGACAGGTCCGACTTGGTATGCCCGACCTCGCGGTGTATAGTGGAGCCACTGCGCGGCGCGTGCGACCGACGCAGCTGGATGGTCGGGTTATCGTGCCTGGCCGCCGTTTCCATCCCATCCTAGTTTGAAACGGCAAACGTCTGACATCCCGAGCGTGCTGCACGCACAGGAACACAGGTCAGACGTTTGACAGTTTCCCTGCCTGGTTCGTGAGGGTCATAACTCCTTGAACCGATATGCATTGCATGGTGCGGGATCATGTCGTGTGGGCGAGCGCGTCGCCGCATTCATAGTCTGGGCCCAGCCTGGACTCCCTGAGTGGGTGATGTACCCGAAATACGACTTCCGCAGCCACTCTGAACCTCACTTGGGTTCAGGATGCCGACCCAGCGGCCAAGGCGGGGACCCCCTTCAAGTGATGAAGAGGCGGTGGTTTCAACGAACCACCGCCTTTTTCATTTCGCCTCCCGACCTGTCATCTGACCTGTCATCCATTGACCATGGCCGAACAGCGCGCCCGCCAGTACTGGCTGATGAAGTCCGAACCGGACGAAGCCAGCATCGACGACCTTGCCCGGGAGGGCACGCTGCCCTGGACGGGCGTGCGCAACTACCAGGCCCGCAACTTCATGCGCGACCAGATGCGCATCGGCGACGGCGTGCTGTTCTACCACTCGTCGTGCCCGGAGCCGGGCATTGCCGGCCTGGCCGAGGTCAGCTCCCAGCCCTACCCCGATCCCACGCAGTTCGATCCCAAGAGCGACTATTACGACAAGGCGTCGAAGCCCGACGACCCGCGCTGGTCGCTCGTGGACGTGCGTTTCGTCAGCAAGAGTGCGCTGGTGCCGCTGCCGGCCCTGCGCGAGCACGATGCGCTGGCCGACATGGTCGTGCTGCGCCGGGGCAACCGGCTGTCGATCACGCCGGTCACGCCGGCCGAATGGCGCTACATCACCGAAAAGCTGATGAAATAGCCGCCGCGGCGCCCGGTTTTCTTGCCCCGCCTTGACCCCGATCGGGCCGCTCGCCCGTTGGATCGCCCTGCTGGCCCGCGCGCGGAACGAAACGCGCGAACCCGTATCTGATAGCCATCACATTGATCGGAGAACAATATGAAGAAACTGTTGGCCGCTTCGCTGCTGGGTACCTGCGCCGCCATGGCCTCGGCCCAGACCGTGACCATGCCGCAACCATCGGGCGTGCTGTCGCTCAACGCCGAGGCCGTGACCGAGGTGCCGACCGACGTCGTCACAATGGTCCTGGCCGCCGAGCAGGAAGGCCCGGAGCCGTCAGCCATCTCCAGCGCGCTGGCACAGCGCACACAGGCCGCGCTGGCCCAGGCCAAGCGGGTCTCGGGCGTGGAGGCCCAGTCGGGCGGCTTCACGATCCATCCGAACACGGACCGCAACGGCAAGATCAGCACCTGGCGCGGGCGCTCGGAGATCCAGCTCAAGTCGAAGGATTTCGCGGCCGTGTCGAAGCTGGCGGGCGAACTGGCCGGCCAGATGCAGGTGCAGAACGTGGCGTTCTCGCTGTCGCGCGAGGCCCGCATGGCGGCCGAGCAGAAGCTGGCCGACCAGGCCGTCGCCGCGTTCCGCGACAAGGCGCAGGCCACCGCCAAGCTGTTCGGCTACAGCGGCTATACGATCCGCGAGGTTGCGGTCAACGAGCAGGGCGGCATGGTGCCGCCGATGCCGCGCATGTACGCGGCCAAGGCCATGTCCGCCGACGCCGCCATGCCGATCCCGGTGGAAGGCGGCAAGACCCAGGTGACCGTGTCGGTCAACGGGTCGGTGCAGATGGTGAAGTAAGCGGTCCGTTGCGCCCGGGCCCCGCGCGGGGGCCGGGCGCAAATCCCGCAAATCCGTATCCGGCGGGCCTCAGATGCCCGCAAACTGCTGGCGCAGTACGTTCTTCTGGACCTTGCCCATCGTGTTGCGCGGCAGTTCGTCCACCACGTGCACACGCTTGGGCACCTTGAAGTTGGCGATGCGGCCCTTGAGCGTTCCGATCATGCCGGCTTCGTCGATGTCGGCACCGGGCTTGCGCACCACCACGGCCACCACGGCCTCACCAAAGTCGGCATGGGGCACGCCGATCACGGCGGACTCGGCCACGCCCGGCATCTCGTCGATAAAGCTCTCGATTTCCTTCGGGTAGACGTTGTAGCCGCCCGAGATAATCAGGTCCTTGCTGCGGCCGACGATGGTCAGGTACTGGTCCGGCACCTTGCGTTCGCCGGCCTGGCTGACGATGGCGCCGCCGAAGCGGCCCACATCGCCGGTCTTGAACCAGCCATCGGCGGTGAATTCCTCGGCGGTCTTTTCCGGCATGCGCCAGTAGCCCTTGAACACGTTCGGGCCCTTGACCTCGACATTGCCGATCACGCCCGGCTCGCACAGCCGCCCTTCCCCATCCATCACACGCACCGACACGCCCGGCAGCGGCATGCCGACGGTGCCGCCGATGCGCTCGCCCAGCGCCGCATCGTACGGATTCGACACCAGCATCACGGTCTCGCTCATGCCGTAGCGTTCCAGGATCGTATGGCCGGTCTTCTCGCGGAATGCGTCGAATGTTTCCAGCAGCAGCGGCGCCGAGCCCGACACGAACAGCCGCATGTTGCGGCACAGGTCCTGGTCGAAGCGCGGCTCCTGCACCATGCGCACGTAGTACGTCGGCACGCCCATCATGACCGTGCTGCGCGGGATGAATTTCAACAGCTGGCCCATGTCCAGCCGGGGCGCCCAGATCATCTTGGCGCCGGCCAGCAGCGCGCCGTGCGACGCCACGAACAGGCCGTGCACGTGGAAGATCGGCAGCATGTGCAGCAGCACGTCGTCGCTGCGCCAGCCCCAGTACGCATGCAGCGTCTGCGCGTTCGACGCCAGGTTGCCGTGCGTCAACATGGCGCCCTTGCTGCGCCCCGTGGTGCCCGACGTGTACAGGATGGCCGCCAGGTCGTCCTCCTTGCGCGGCACCGTGGCAAAGGTGTCCGGCTGGGCAGCCGCGCGCTGCAGCAGCGACCCGGTGCGATTCTCGTCGAGCGTGAACACGTGGTGCGTGTTGTGCTTGAACGCCACCTTGGACACCCAGCCAAAGTTCGCGCTGCTGCAGACCACCACCGCCGGCTCGGCGTTGCCGATGAAGTAGTCGATCTCGGCTTCCTGGTAGGCGGTGTTCAGCGGCAGGTAGACCAGCCCGGCGCGCAGCGTGGCCAGGTACAGGCACAGCGCCTCGACGGACTTTTCCACCTGCACCGCCACGCGCGCGCCGGCGGGCAGCGTCAGCGCGGTCAGCAGGTTGGCGATCTTGGCCGTGGCACGGTCCAGGTCGTCCCAGGAGTAGTACAGGCCGTCGTGCGTCTCGATGCAGCAGGCGCCGCGGTCTTCGGGAAAGCGGGATTCGAACAGGGCGAACAGGTTGGCGTTCATGGTACGGAGCGATTGGAATGGCATGCCCGGGGGTGGCAGCGGAAAAGCCTGGGCAGCCGGCCATGATAGCCGGCCGGCCGACATATTACTCCCCGGTGAAATCCGGAGGCCGGTGCGCCAGGAACGCGGCCACGCCCTCGGCATGGTCGCGGCTGCCGGCGTAGGCAAAGTGGGCATCCAGTTCGGCCACCGTCAGCGGCGCCGGGGCCGGCGACAGGCGGCGGATCGTGGCCTTGTTGATGCGCGCGGCCAGCGGCGCGCCCGCGCACAGGCGCTGCACCGTGGCGGCCACCTCGTCGTGCAGGGCAGCCTCGGGCACCACGCGCGTCAGCAGGCCCTTGGCGGCGGCCTCGGCGGCGTCGAACACGCGGCCTTCCAGCAGGATTTCCAGCGTGACGGCGCGCCCGGCCAGCGCCAGCAGGCCCTGGAGCTCGCCCGGCGCCATCGGAAAGCCCAGCCGGTTGATCGGCACGCCGAAGCGGCTGCCCGCCGCGGCGATGCGCAGGTCACAGTTGCAGGCAATCTCCAGCCCGCCGCCCACGCAGACGCCTTCGATGGCCGCCAGCGTGGGCAGCGGGCATTCGGCGATGGCGCGCAGCGCCGGGGCGATGGTGTCGGCGTGGTAGCGCCGCACCGCGTCGGCATTGCCGCGCACGGTCGGGAACTCGGCGATGTCGGCGCCAGCGGCAAAGTTGCCGTCGGCGCCGCGCACCACCACGCAGCGCAGCGCGCGCGCGGTGCCATCGGCCACATCGGCGGCGAGCGCGCCAAACCCGGCGGCCAGCGCCTGCCACATGCCGGCCGAGATCGCGTTGAGCTTGCCCGGATGGGACAGCGTGACCGTGGCCACCTGTCCCTCACGCGCGAAAGTGACCGTGCCGGCCATCAGTCGATCTTGGCGCCCGAGCGCTGCACCACCTCGGCCCAGCGCTTGATCTCGGCGCGCTGGAACTGCGCGAACTGTTCCTGCGTGAACTGCGGGATCTCGGAGCCGTTCTGCAGCCAGATCGCCTTCATTTCCGGGCTGTTCAGCGCCTTGGTGGTCTCCGCGTAGAGCTTGTCGACCACTTCCTTTGGCGTGCCCTTGGGCGCCCACAGCGCGTACCACGTCGACACCTCGTAGTTCGGCACGCCCGCCTCGGCCGCGGTCGGCACGTTCGGGAACGCCGCCGAGCGCGTCTTGGCCGCCACCGCCAGCGCCTTGATGCGGCCCGCGCGGATGTGTTGCGCCGACGAACCCAGCCCGTCGAACATCAGGTCCACCTGGCCCGCGATCAGGTCGGACAGCGCTGGGCCGGCCCCCTTGTACGGCACGTGGGCCAGGTCGGTCTGGGTCTGCAGCTTGAACAGCTCGCCCGCCAGGTGGTGGGCCGATCCGTTGCCGGCCGACGCGTAGTTGAGCTGGCCCGGATGCGCCTTGGCGTAGGCGATCAGGTCCTTGAGCGTGTTGGCCTGCACCTTGTTCGGATTGACCACGATGACCTGCGGCGGCTGCGCGATCACGGTGACCGGGATGAAGTCCTTCTCGATGTCGTAGTCGAGCTTCTTGTAGAACGACGGCGCGATGGCATGGTGGGCGCCGCCGATGAAGATCGTGTATCCGTCCGGCGTGGCCTTGGCCGCCAGGCTCGCGCCCACCGTGCCGCCGGCGCCGCCGCGGTTGTCGATCACGAACTGCTTGCCGAGCTGCTTGGACAGCTGCGCGGTCAGGGGCCGCGCGAAGGCATCGGTCCCGCCGCCGGCCGGGAACGGCACGATCACGGTGACGGGCTTGCTGGGCCACGCATCGGCGGCCTGGACGGCGGGCGAATACAGGCTCACCCCGGTGCCGGCGACCAGGCCGGCGATTGCAAAGACGCGCGCGAACGCGGTCAGGCTGCGCTGACGACTCATGTACTGTCTCCTCTCTCTACTCTATGCGTGGAAAGTCAATCGAAGTACTGCCTACTGCAAACCCACCCGACAGAAACCCGCCCGGCGTTCGTGCCCGACCCAGGGGCTACAGCAGCTTGGCCACCGCACGGCTGATGCGGGGATTGCCGTCGCCGAGACGAGCCAGATTGTCATCCAGCGCCTCGGGCACGTAAAGATAATTCACCATCACCCCGCCCGACTGGGCGCGGCCTTTTCGCGACAGGTCCGCGCCCCAGTTCACGCGCTCGACACATGCCCCGTTACCCAGATGGAAACGCGCCACCGGATCGGCCGGCACGCCCTTGCCGCCCTCGCGCACCAGGTAGTGCGCCACCAGCGTCAGCGCGGTGTCGCGGATGACCGGGTCCTGCGCGTCGGCCGGCAGCGCCGCGAACCACGCCGCGCCGTCGGCCGGCGCGTCGCCGTGGCGCTCGCGCCAGCGCGACAGCCGCTTGTCACCCAGAATGCGTGCCACCGCCTCGGCCTCCTGCCGGCGCAGCCAGTCGGCAAAGCCCGGCACCGGCGACAGCGTGGCGAACTGCTTGAGCTTGGGGAATTCGCGCTGCAGCTCCTCGATCACGCGCTTGAGCAGGAAGTTGCCGAAGCTGACGCCGCGCAGCCCCGCCTGCGTGTTCGAGATCGAGTAGAAGATGGCCCACTTCACGCGGCGCAGGTCTTCCAGCGGCGCGGCTTCGTCCAGCAGCGCCTGCACGTTGGCTGCCATCTCGGGCACGAACGCCACCTCGACGAAGATCAGCGGCTCGCGCGGAATGCGCGGGTGGAAGAACGCGTAGCAGCGGCGGTCCGAATCGAGCCGGTTGCGCAGGTCCGTCCACGACGCGATCTCGTGCACGGCCTCGTAGCGGATCAGCTTTTCCAGCAGTGACGCCGGCGAATCCCACGTGATGGGCTGCAGCTCCAGCAGGCCCACGTCGAACCAGTTCGAGAACAGCGCCTCCAGGTCCTCGTCCAGCTCGCGCAGGCCCGGGATGCGCTTGTGCCAGCGCAGCATGTCGGCGCGCAACTGGATCAGGAAATGCAGCCCGCAGGCGCTGTCGCCGCGCTGGCCGTGGTGCGCGGCAAAGCGCTTGAAGAAGCGGATGCGCGCATTCGACAGCGCCTGCGACAGGGCCGATGCGCTGCTGCCCGCCGCCCCGGGCGCGTCGCGGCCCGCGGCCACTTCGGCCAGCACGCCGAGCATGGCCTGGCGCAGCGGCTCGGACGCGGCCTGGTAGGCGTCCTGCCAGGCCAGCGCGGCGGCGTTGGCCGCGCCATCGGTCAGCCGGGCGTCGAAACATTGGCGGAGCTGGTCGCGCTGGCGCTTGATGGCGCGCGCGGACAGCGTCTGGTCCGCCGCCGGCGCGGGCGGCTTGCCGGGCTTGCCGGGCTCGTCGCCCTTGCGGCCCCACCACCGGCCAAAGCGCGTGAACAGCGAGTCGCTGACCGGCTCGCTGGCTTCCAGCGGCGCACTGACTTTCTGTTGGTCTGCGGGATCGAAGGCGGTCATGGCGATGTCCTGCGGCGTCGGTTGGCGATGAAATCGATCGAAGGTGACGGGTCAGCCCTGCCCGGCCAGGCGCAGGCGGCCGGCCGATGCGGCATCGGGCGGCGGCACCGGCTCGGCCTCGGGTTCGGCCACCCCCAGCGCTCGCAACGCGCCACGCTGGCGCAGCACGTGGGTCTTCATCAGCGCCTCGGCCCCTTCGGGGTCATGTGCCTTCAACGCAGAAAACACCGACAGGTGCTCGGCGCACGATTCGTGGATGCGCCCCGGCAGCTTCAAACTCTTGTGGCGCGACAGCCGCAGCACCTTGCGCAGGTCGCTGACCACGCCCGACAGCCAGCGGTTGCCCGCCAGCCGCTGGATGGCCTCGTGGATCTGGTAGTTGGTCTCGTAGTAGGCGTCGATGTCGCCCGCGCGCGCGTAGCGGGCCAGATCGGCATGCAGGCCTTCCAGCGCGCCCAGGTCGGCTTCCGTGGCATTGCGGGCCGCCTCGTAGGCGCAGCGGCCTTCCAGCAAGGCCATCAGCGGGAAGATCTCGTCCAGGTCCTGCTCGCTCAGCGCGTTGACAAAGCAGCCGCGCCGCGGCTCCAGCCGCACCAGCCCCTCGGCGGCCAGCACCTTGAGCGCCTCGCGCAGCGGCGTGCGGGACGTGCCCAGCGTGGACGCCAGCGCCACCTCGTCGATCCACGCGCCGGGCGGCAACGTGCGGTCGTCGATCATCGTGCGGAGCCGGTCCGCCACCTCCAGGTACAGCGCCTGCCTGACGATACGCATCGTGCCCCTTTCGGACCGGAAAACACCGTAACGGAACTGCACGCCCGAGCGGCGATTACGCCGCAATAATTCATAATTACGGGAAGTTCGGCCAATCGCAAGCGGTTTCGATGCTGCATCGCGGCAGGTGTGCGTCAGGCGTGGCTGAAACGGCGGTGACTGCGGGAAATCCATGAGCGCGGCGGGCGCGCGGCGGCAGGATATCGGCGGGACAAAACAGGTGCGGCAGGCGACCGCTCCCACCTCCCTGCAGGAACGGTCGCCCGCGCGTGAAAGACTGCCGCGGTCTTGTCATGGGCGTCGGGCAGCGTGGCCGGACGCTTGCGGGTCGGATTGCTTGACTGGCGCCAACCCGACGCCTACCCCGATCAAGCACTCGTAACGGAGTGCGGATGTTCCCGTGCCTTTTCCCGTTCGGCTTTTCGTCGTTGTCATGGCGCGAACGCCTCGCCGTGCGCCCCTCCCCCTGCCGCCATGCCGGGCGGATCGCTGCCCGCCCCGACCATCTTGTAACAACCAACATAGCGAGGACCGTGCCACCGTCGCCAAGTCCTTGATTTCATTGAGGCGGACGAAACACGACTTGTGACACGGGCCAAGGTATGTAACAGGATGTATCTTCGCCGATACGAGTCTTGGTTACGCGGCTGCCTGTATCGTAGGCAACCCAGCCCCTAAATATGCCGAAAACGGTACATAGCGGGACGGGAATGCGTTCGGCGGCGCACGGAAACGGTGCGCCACCTGGTTGCAGAACTGAAACAGGAAGGGCTTCAGCGCGCCGCGCCAGCGGCGGCGCCGTTTGCCTGGCGGCGGTAGGCCCAGACCAGCATCAGCACGCCGGCCAGCACCATCGGCAGGCTCAGCCACTGGCCCATCGACAGCTTGAGCGCCAGCAGGCCCAGGAAGCTGTCCGGCTCGCGCGTGAATTCGGCCAGGAAGCGGAACGCGCCATACCCGATCAGGAACACGCCCGACACCGCGCCCATCGGCCGCGGCTTGCGTGCAAACAGCCACAGGATGATGAACAGCGCCACGCCCTCGCCGGCAAACTGGTAGAGCTGCGACGGATGGCGCGGGATGTTGTCGCCGGCCTGCGGGAAGATCATGCCCCACGGCAGGTCCGTGGCGCGGCCCCACAGCTCGCCGTTGATGAAGTTGCCGATGCGCCCGGCGGCCAGCCCGCACGGAATCAGCGGCGCGATGAAGTCGGTCACTTCCATCCAATGGCGCCGCCGCACCTTGGCGAACACCCACATCGCCACCAGCACGCCCAGGAACCCGCCGTGGAAGGCCATGCCGCCCTCCCAGACCTTGAAGATTTCCAGCGGATGGGTCAGGTAGTAGCTTGGCTTGTAGAACAGCACGTAGCCCAGCCGGCCGCCCAGGATCACGCCGAGCACGCCGTAGAACAGCATGTCGTCCAGGTCCCGCGTGACCCAGCCGCGCGCCGCCACGTGCGGCTGGCGGATGCGGAGCCGGCCGAACCACAGGAACATGATGAAGCCGGCCAGGTACATCAGTCCGTACCAGCGAATGGCCAGCGGCCCCAGGTGGATGGCAACCGGGTCGAATTGCGGATGAACGAGCATGTTTGGAAGCGGGGAGAGAAAGCGGTCAGGTTGAGCGCGGGGCGGCCGCGCTATGTAGTTGTCTCACGGCCATGCGTCAGGCCGATGGCGCCGGCCAGCCCCGTGGCGATGTCGATGAACGACCGCAGCACCGGGGCCACGCCGGCGGCGCCTTCGCGCCAGGCCAGCCCGGTCTCGATCTCGGGGCCGGCATCGCGCAGCGCCAGGTACGACACGCCGGTGCGCCGCAGGTTGCACAGCGACGCGGGCACCAGCGCCACGCCCATGCCGGCCGACACCAGGCTGACGATCGTCTGCATCTGGATGGCCTCCTGGGCGATCACCGGCGTCAGGCCGTCGCGCGCATAGTAGCCCGTAATGATGTCATAAAACGCCGGCGCGCTTCGGCGCGGGAAGATGATTAGCGGCTCGCGCGCGGCGTCGCGCAGCGACACCTGCGCCGGCACCTGCCGCGCGCCGGTCGGCCGCCAGCCATCGGGCACGGCCAGCACCAGCGGCTCGCGCACCAGCGGCAGGTACGACAGCCCGTGCGGCATCACGGCAAGCTGGGGGCGGATGACCAGCCCGGCGTCGATGGCCCCGTCGGCCAGCGCTTCGAGCTGGACGTCGCTGGTGGCCTCGCGCAGCTGCAACTGGACGTCCGGGTGCCGTGCGCGGAAATGCCGCAGCAGCTCGGGCAGGATGCCGTAGTCGGCGGTGCTGACAAAGGCCAGCGCCAGCGACCCCACCTCGCCGCGCGCCAGCCGCTGGGCCAGGCCGGGCAGCGCGGCGGCATCGGCCAGCACCCGGCGCACCTCGGGCAGCCACTGCTGGCCGGCCGGGGTCAGCATTACCGAGCGGCGGGTGCGCACGAACAGCGGCACGCCGATTTCCGCCTCCAGCGCCTGGATCTGCTGCGACAACGGCGGCTGCGTCATGGCGAGCCGGCGCGCGGCGCGTCCGAAATGGAGCTCTTCGGCGACGGTGACGAAGTAGCGCAACTGGCGCAGGTCCAAGCGCGGTGCCTCCTCAAATCCAGTCTGATTGATAGGTTTTTCGACTCAATAACGGTCGAATAATATATTGGACACGCAAAATGGCAAGGCGCATGCTCTGCGGCACAACAACGACATTCCCCCGGAGAGACCCCATGGCTTTCAACAAACGCTCCCAGCACATCACGCAAGGCGTGGCGCGCTCCCCCAACCGGTCGATGTACTACGCGCTGGGCTACCAGAAGGAAGACTTCGACAAGCCGATGGTCGGCATCGCCAATGGCCATTCGACGATCACGCCGTGCAACGCCGGCCTGCAGCGGCTGGCCGACGCGGCCGTGGAAGCCATCCGGGCCTCGGGCGCCAACCCGCAGATCTTCGGCACGCCGACGATCTCCGACGGCATGTCGATGGGCACCGAGGGCATGAAGTACTCGCTGATCTCACGCGAAGTGATCGCCGACTGCATCGAGACGGCCGCGCAGGGCCAGTGGATGGACGGCGTGGTGGTGATCGGCGGCTGCGACAAGAACATGCCCGGCGGCATGATCGCGCTGGCCCGCACCAACGTGCCCGGCATCTACGTCTATGGCGGCACGATCAAGCCGGGCAACTGGAAGGGCAAGGACCTGACCATCGTGTCGTCGTTCGAGGCCGTCGGCGAGTTCACGGCCGGGCGCATGAGCGAGGAGGATTTCGAGGGCGTGGAGCGCAACGCGTGCCCGTCCACGGGGTCCTGCGGCGGCATGTACACGGCCAACACGATGAGCTCGTCGTTCGAGGCGCTGGGCATGTCGCTGCTGTATTCGTCGACCATGGCCAACCCGGACCAGGAAAAGGTGGACAGCGCGGCCGAATCGGCCCGCGTGCTGGTGGAGGCCGTGAAGCGCGACATCAAGCCGCGCGACATCATCACGCGCAAGTCGATCGAGAACGCCGTGTCGCTGATCATGGCCACGGGCGGCTCGACCAACGCGGTGCTGCACTACCTGGCGATCGCGCACTCGGCGGAGGTGGAATGGACGATCGACGATTTCGAGCGCATCCGCCGCCGCGTGCCGGTGATCTGCAACCTGAAGCCGTCGGGCGCCTACGTGGCCACCGACCTGCACCGCGCGGGCGGCATCCCGCAGGTCATGAAGATCCTGCTCAACGCCGGGCTGCTGCATGGCGACTGCCTGACCATCACCGGCCGCACGCTGGCCGAGGAACTGGAGCACGTGGCCGACCAGCCGCGCGCCGACCAGGACGTGATCATGCCGATCGACAAGGCGCTGTACAAGCAGGGTCACCTGGCCATCCTCAAGGGCAACCTGGCCGAGGAAGGCGCCGTCGCCAAGATCACGGGCCTCAAGAATCCGGTCATCACCGGGCCGGCACGCGTGTTCGAGGACGAGCAGAGCGCGATGGAAGCCATCCTGGCCGACAAGATCCAGGCCGGCGACATCCTCGTGCTGCGCTACCTGGGGCCCAAGGGCGGCCCGGGCATGCCCGAGATGCTGGCGCCTACGTCGGCCATCATCGGCAAGGGGCTGGGCGAGTCGGTGGGCTTCATCACGGACGGCCGCTTCTCGGGCGGCACCTGGGGCATGGTGGTGGGCCACGTCGCCCCCGAAGCCCACGTGGGCGGCAACATCGCGCTGGTCCAGGAAGGCGATTCGATCACGATCGACGCGCACCAGTTGCTGCTGCAACTGAACGTTCCCGACGACGAACTGGCCCGCCGCCGCGCCAGCTGGCAACAACCGGCACCGCGCTACACGCGAGGGGTACTGGCGAAGTTCGCCCGCCTGGCATCGACGGCCAGCAAGGGGGCGGTGACGGATTGATGTTGCCGACTTGTCGCAGTTAGCACTGCTGGCCCTCTCCCCCGGCCCCTCTCCCGCGTTGCGGGAGAGGGGAGACAACATTGGGTCAGGTCGAGGTCTTCACTGGCTTTTTGCTCCCCTCTCCCGCGCTGCGGGGGAGACAACATTGGGTCAATGTCGAAATCTCCACCGGCTTTTTGCTCCCCTCTCCCGCGTGCGGGAGAGGGGTTGGGGGAGAGGGCGTTGCGGGTCTGCTTGCTGACTGTGGCAATTTGGACCGCCTGCCCTCACCCCCGGCCCCTCTCCCGCGTTGCGGGAGAGGGGAGACAACATTGGGTCAGGTCGAAGTCTCCACTGGCTTTTGTGCTCCCCTCTCCCGCAAGCGTTGCGGGAGAGAGGAGCAAACCGCGAGGCGAGCGGTGCCGCTAAACCCCGCCTGGGTCGCGTTCGATTTCTTCCAGCGTGGCGTCGAGCCATTCGACCAGGCGGGCTTCCAGGGCCTGGGTCAGTTCGCTGGCGAGCTGGGCGGTCAGGGGGGCCAGCCGTGATTGCAGCGTGGCCTCGGTGTGGGCTTCCACGACCTGCGGCCATTCGGTGCGAAAGCGCATCATCACGCGCGTCAGCAGTTCGGTGCGAACAGCGCGCAGGTCGTCCTCGCCGGGCTGGAAGGCCGCGGGGTCGGCCAGTGGTTCGGTGTCGGGCGCCGTGACGATGTCCGGCAGCGAGTCGGTGTCTCCCACGGCCGTCACCAGGCCCGAATCGGGCATGTCCGCCGTGTCGATCACCGCCGCTTCGGTCCGGGCGGCCGGGGGCGCCTCGAACACCGTGTCCGGCAGTTCGACGATCTCCGTCAGCAGCGGCACGCTGTCGTTGGGCCCCAGGCGCGGGATCACCCGCGAAGTCGTGCGTTCGCTCATGCCGATTCTCCCTTGGCCTGCCCGATGTCATGGTGCGTGAGCGGGTAGCCGCGCTCACGGTAGAAGCGATAGCGTTCGCGGCCGGCGTCGCGGGCGTCCGGCGTCGCGCCGACCACCTCGATCAGCCGCTCGAAGCTGGCGAACTGCGGCGGGGCTTCCGCCGCGATGTTCACCAGCAACTGGTGGTGCGGCACCTGGTCCAGCGTGGCCGCCAGGATGATCGGCGTCACCGCCGCATTGGGGCTGTCCAGCCCGCAGTGCGGCAGGAAGTCGAGCGGCGAGAACGACCACAGCCGCGCGTCGAGCTGCCCCAGCTGCTGGGGCGCGCCGTAGACCACGACCTTCTGCCCGGCGCCGTACGCCTTGCGGACCAGGCGGCAGACGTAGGCCAGCGTATCCGGCACGTTGCTGTGGAAGTCGATGCGCGTCATGGATGGCTGCCTTGCCCTGTCGGCCGCTTACGCGGCGCGGTCCATCAGGAACTGCGTCAGCAGCGGCACCGGGCGGCCCGTGGCGCCCTTGGCCGCGCCGCTCTTCCAGGCGGTGCCGGCGATGTCCAGGTGGGCCCAGTCGTACTTCTCGGTGTAGCGCGCCAGGAAGCAGGCCGCGGTCACGCTGCCCGCCGGACGGCCGCCGATGTTGGCCATGTCGGCAAAGTTCGACTTGAGCTGGTCCTGGTAGTCGTCGTCCAGCGGCATGCGCCAGGCGGTGTCCATGGCCTTGCGGCCGGCGTCCAGCAACTGGTCGGCCAGCATGTCGCTGCGCGCGTACAGGCCGCTGTTCACGTGGCCCAGCGCGATGATGCAGGCGCCGGTCAGCGTGGCCACGTCGACCACGGCGGCCGGCTTGAAGCGTTCCACGTAGGTCAGCGCGTCACACAGGATCAGGCGGCCCTCGGCGTCCGTGTTCAGGATCTCGATAGTCTGGCCCGACATGCTGACCACCACGTCGCCCGGCTTGGTGGCGTTGCCGGCCGGCATGTTCTCGCAGGTGGGCACCACGGCAATCACGTTCAGCTTCAGGCCCATCTCGGCCACGGCCTGGATGGTGCCCAGCACCGACGCGGCGCCGCACATGTCGTACTTCATCTCGTCCATGCCCTCGCCCGGCTTCAGCGAGATGCCGCCAGTGTCGAACGTGATGCCCTTGCCCACCAGCACCACCGGCGCCGCCTTGGCGCTGGCACCGTCGTAGCGCAGCACGATGAACTGCGGCGGCTCGACGCTGCCCTTGGTCACGGCCAGGAAGGCGCCCATGTTCAGGGCCTCGATCTGCTTGCGGCCCAGGATCTCCACCTTGAGCTTGTGGCGCTTGGCGATGCCGCGCGCGGTATTGGCCAGGTAGGTCGGCGTGCAGATGTTCGACGGCAGGTTGCCCAGGTCGCGCGTCAGTTCCATGCCGTTGGCGATGGCGGTGCCGCGCACCACGGCCTGGGTGGCGGCCTTGCCGTCGGCCACGTCCACGGCCAGCACGATCCGGCGCAGCGTGGGCTTGTCGGCCGTGCCGGCGCCCTTGGCCGGGCGCTTGAGTTCGGGATGGCGCTCCAGCAGGCGGTAGCCGGCCTCGCGCACGATGGTGATCGTCGTGATCACGCCCCAGGTCATGTCGCGCTGGGGCGGCACCTGCTGTGCCAGGCACCACAGCGCCGTGGCGGCGCGCGTGCTGCCCAGCGCACGCATGGCGGTGCGCACGGCTTCGGCAAAGGCGCGGTCGCTGAACTCGGCCTCCTTGCCCAGGCCCACCAGCAGCACGCGGGCGGCCCCAATGCCGGCCACCTCGTGCAGCATCAACTGGGTGCCGCGCTTGCCTTCGAAGTCGCCCTGGCGCACCAGACGCGCCACCAGCCCCTTGGTGGCCACGTCCAGCGCCTTGGCCACGTCGGCAAGGTTCTGGCCCTCGAACAGGCCCACCACCAGGCAGTCGGTCTTGGTGGCCAGGAAACCATTTTGGCCGGCTTTGCTCAGATCCAGGGCTTTTGTGCTAAATTCCATCGCGCTTCCTTCCAGGGGCTCGTCGAAAAGAAAGCCCCCATTATCCGCGATTTTCATCCGCGATCTGCCGCCGCCGATCCTGCAAGCTGACAGCCCGCGGTCCTGCCAGTCCCTCGGCCCCGGCACATCGCCCGCTCCGGCCGGAAGCCGGAAGCGATTGGCGCATGATTTTTCAACAAGCCCTGCGACGCGAGCTTGCCTACACCGCCGGTGCGGTGTTCCTGGTGATGCTGACGTTCATGCTCACGTCGCTCGTGATCCGCATCCTGGGCATGGCCGCCAACGGCAAGGCCAGCCCCAACGACGTGCTGATGCTGATCGGCCTGGCCACCATTGGCTACCTGTCGATCCTGCTGTCGGCCACGCTGTTCATCTCCACCCTGATCGTCCTGACCCGCTGGTACAAGGATTCGGAGATGGTGGTGTGGTTCTCGGCCGGCATCTCGCTGCGCGACCTGGTCAAGCCGGTGCTGCAGTTCGCCACCCCGTTCTTCATCATGGCGCTGCTGCTGGGCATGTTCGCCTGGCCGTGGGCCAACCAGCAGAGCGCGCTGTTCCGGGACCGGTTCCAGCAGCGCGGCGTGCTGTCGATGATCGCCTCGGGCCGCTTCATCGAGCCCGCCAACGGCAACTACGTGCTGTTCATCGAGGGCATCGACGCCGACATGAAGCACGCCCGCAACGTGTTCGTGGCCAATTCCGAGGCCGGCAAGATCGGCGTGGCGCTGTCGCACCAGGGCCAGTTCGAGACCCAGCCCAACGGCGACCGCCTGGTGGTCATGGAGAACGGCCGGCGCTACGCCGGCGTGCCGGGCCAGCTCAACTATCGGATCCTGGAATTCGATAAGTACGCGGTCAAGGTCGACAACAAGCCGCCCGAGACCGAGGCCGACCTGCCCGCCAAGAGCCGCGACACCATAGATCTGCTCCGCAACCCCACCCGCGACAACATGGCCGAGCTGCTCTGGCGCGTGTCGCTGCCGATCCTGGCCTTCAACTTCGTGATGATCGCCATCCCGCTGGCCTACGTGAACCCGCGGCTTGGCCGCTACACGCCGCTGGTGTTCGCTGTGCTGATCTACCTGACCTACAGCAACACGATCAACCTGGCGCAGGCCTGGGTGCGGTCGGGGTCGCTCTCGTTCTGGATGGCGCTGATCCCGCTGCACGTGCTGGTGTTCCTGTGCGCGCTGATGCTGTTCCGCTACCGGCAGAACCGCAGCCTGGGCGGCTGGCGGGCCGTGTTCGGCCTCAAGCGCAAGGCCAATGGCAATGCCGGGGGCCAGGCATGAGGGTGCTGGCCGTCTACGAGCGCTATTTTGCGCGGCTGATCTACGGCGTCTTCGCGTTCATCCTGTTCGCGGTGCTGTCGCTGTTCATCTTCTTCGACATGCTCAACGAGCTGGAAAGCGTGCAGGGCGGCTATACGTCGCTGGTGGCGTTCTTCCACGTCATGCTGCAGGCGCCCACGCGCGTCTACGAGGTGCTGCCCATCGCGGTGCTGATCAGCGCCATCTACGTGTTTTCGCAGCTTGCCAGCCAGTCCGAGTTCACGATCTTCCGCGTGGCCGGGCTGAACACGCGCCAGGCGCTGTTCTCGCTGTTCAAGCTCGCCGTGCCGCTGGCGCTGGTCACGTTCGTGTTCGGCGAATTCATTGGCCCGGCGGCCGAGCAATACGCGCAGAAGATCAAGCTGCAGGCGATTGGCGCGACGGTATCGTCCGGCTTCCGCTCGGGCGTCTGGGTCAAGGACCGCGACCGCGATACGTCCGCGGGTGGCGGCGAGATCACACGTTTCGTCAACGTCCAGGGTCTGCGCCCGGACCAGACGATCAACGGCATCACGATCTACGAGTTCGACCAGGACTACCGCCTGCGCGTGATCCGCGTGGCCAAGGAAGGGCGCTACCAGGGCGGCCAGCAATGGCAGTTGAACGACGTCAACGAGACGCGCTTCGTGGAACTGCGCGACGGCGCGGCGGCGCCCGCCCCGGCCAAGCGCGACGCGCTGGCGCCCGATTTCCGGGCCGAGCAGGCGCTGTTCCCGAACATGGTCATGCATTCCGAGCTGACGCCGCAGATCCTGTCGGTGCTGCTGGTGACGCCCGAGCGGATGTCGACGCTGGACCTGTTCCGCTACATCCGCCACCTGCGCGACAACAAGCAGGACACACAGCGCTACGAGATCGCGTTCTGGAAGAAGGTGGTCTATCCGCTGACGCTGTTCGTGATGGTGGCGCTGGCCCTGCCCTTCGCCTACCTGCACGCGCGCGCCGGCGCGGTGGGCGTCAAGGTGTTCGGCGGCATCATGCTGGGGCTGTCGTTCCACCTGGCGAACACGCTGTTCTCGCACGTCGGCCTGCTGCACACCTGGCCGCCGATTGTCTCGGCGCTGGTGCCGGGCACGCTGTACTTGACCATCGCGCTGACGTCGCTGCGCTGGGTCGACCGGCACTGAGCGCCATGCGGCAAGCCATCGTCCTCTTTGGCCACGGCGCGCGCGACCCGCGCTGGCGCGAGCCGTTCGACCGGCTGCATGCCAGGCTGTCGGCACTGCGGCCCGATTGCGTGGTGCGGCTGGCCTTCCTGGAGCTGATGGCGCCGTCGCTGGCGGAGGCCATCGACGCGCTGGCTGCCGAGGGCATCGACGCGGTGACGGTGGTGCCCGTGTTCCTGGGCCAGGGCGGGCATCTGCGGCGCGATTTCCCGCTGCTGGTCGAGGAATGCCGGGCGCGCCATCCGGGCGTGGATATCGGCGTGGCCACGGCGGTGGGCGAGGCCGATGTGGTGGTCGACGCGATGGCGGCCTACTGCGCGCAGGCCGTCTCTCCCGGCAACGGGGCGCAACCCTAGCCATCCCGCACGCCGCAGCGAGCCCCAGCAAGCAAAAAGGCCAGGATTCCCCTGGCCTTTTTTGTTTTACCGCCGTGGCGGCGTTACGCCGCCCGGTCCACCGCTACCGTTTCCGCCACCTCGGTCGCGCGGGTCCCCAGGGCCTCGCCGATCATCAGCAGGCTGGGCTGCACCGGGTCCATCCAGCGCGCGGCCTCGCCGGCGGCCATCTCGCGCAGCGTGAACTGGTGGCTGCGCTGGCGCGGCGTGGTGGCGGCTTCCACCACCCAGGCAGGCGTGGACGCCGGCTTGCCACGCGCGATGAGCTGGGCGGCGATGTTGGCGGCCTGGTCCCGGCCCATGTAGTAGACGATGGTGTCGGCCTTGACGTCGGCCTCGACGTCCACTGCATCGGCAGCCTTGGCCTGGGTGGCGAATGCCACGCTGCGCGACACGCCGCGCCGGGTCAGCGGCCGGGCGATGGCGCTGGCGGCGGCCAGCGCCGCCGTGATGCCGGGCACCACCTCGTACGCGATGCCCGCGGCCTCCAGCGCCTGCAGTTCCTCGTCGGCGCGGCCGAACAGCATCGGGTCGCCGCCCTTGAGCCGCACCACGCGCTCGTACTTGCCGGCCAGGTCGACAATCTGGCGGTTGATGAACAGCTGCGCCGTCGAGCGCTGCCCGCAGCGCTTGCCCACCTCGATCAGCTCGGCCTGGGGGCACCAGGCCAGCATCTCGGGCGACACCAGCGCGTCGTGCAGCACGACCTGGGCTTCGCCCAGCAAGCGGGCACCGCGCACCGTAATGAGGTCGGCCGCACCGGGGCCTGCACCAATCAGGTACACCTTGCCGGTCGAGGTTGCCTTGCGCGTGTTCATCTGCACCACCATTACCATTGCTGTCCGTTCGGGACGATATCAGGCATACGCACGGATCATGCCCGCCGCCACCGTGTGATTGGTGGCCTCGTCGATCAGCACGAAGGCGCCCGTGGCCGGGTTGTCGCCGTAGGTGTCGCAGACAATGGGCTTCTGCAGCGACAGCTGCACCGATCCGATGTCGTTCAGGCGGATGTCGTGGCGGCCGGTCTCGTGCGACAGCGTGTGCACGTCCAGCACGCGATCCACCGCCGACACGCGCGCGAACACGCTGGCCGTGGTGTGCTTGAGCACGTACTTGCGCGACGGGTTCAGCGATTCGTCATCGAACCAGCACAGGTCGGCCGTCAGCTTCTTGGCCGAAGCCGCCGTGGCGTCGGCCGCCACGAACATGTCACCGCGTGACACATCGACGTCCTCGGACAGGCGCACCGTGATGGTGTCGCCGGCGTTGGCCGAATCGGCCGCGCCGTTCGGCGTCAGCACCTCGGCCACCACGGCCTCGCGGTTGGCGGGCAGCACGCGCAGCTTCTGGCCCACGCGCACCGTGCCGGCTTCCACGCGGCCGGCATAGCCGCGGAAGTCGTCAGCGGCGGCGCCGTCCTGGCGCACCACCAGTTGCACCGGAAAGCGCAGCGCCGCGTCGCCCTCGGGCGCCACGTCTTCCACCGGCAGCGCCTCCAGCAGCGGCAGCAGCGGCTCGCCCTGGTACCACGGCATGGCGTCGCTGGCGTGGACGATGTTGTCGCCACGCAGCGCCGACACCGGCACGTAGACCACGTCCTTCAGGCCAAGCTGGTTTGCCAGCTCGGCGTAGGCGGCGCGGATCTCGTTGAAGCGCTGCTCGCTGTATTCCACGAGGTCCATCTTGTTCACGGCGACGATCACGTGCTGGATCTCCAGCAGCTTCAGGATCGCCGAGTGGCGCTTGGTCTGCGCCAGCAGCTCGGCACGGCCGCCGGTCACGGTGACGCGCGTGGCGTCCACCAGCACGATGGCCGCGTGCGCCGTCGACGCGCCCGTCACCATGTTGCGCGTGTACTGCTCGTGGCCCGGCGTATCGGCGATGATGAACTTGCGGCGCGCCGTGGAGAAATAGCGGTACGCCACGTCAATCGTGATGCCCTGCTCGCGCTCGGCCTCCAAGCCGTCGGTCAGCAGCGAGAAGTCGATCTCCTCGCCAGCCGTGCGCTTGTTCTTAGCGTTGGCCAGCGCGGTCAACTGGTCGGACAGCACGGCCTTGCTGTCGAACAGCAGGCGGCCGATCAGCGTGCTCTTGCCGTCGTCGACGGAACCCGCCGTGATGAAGCGCAGCAGGCCCTGGTGTTGCGAATATTGAGACATGTTCGTGTTCCTCTGCGGCATCGGCTTAGAAGTAGCCTTCCTTCTTGCGGCGTTCCATCGACGCTTCGCTGGTCTGGTCGTCCATCCGCGTGGCGCCGCGCTCGGTAATCTCGGTCACGGCCGTCTCGGCGATGATCTCGACCGGCGAGGCCGCGGTGCTGGCCACGGGGCAGGTGCAGCTGATGTCGCCCACGGTGCGGAAGCGGACCGACAGCACCTCGCTGACGTCGCCGTCCTGCTTGGGCGTGATCGGCGTCACGGGCACCAGCAGGCCGTTCTTGCGCACCACTTCGCGCTCGTGCGCGTAGTAGATCGGCGGCAGCGCCAGGTTCTCGCGGGCGATGTACTGCCACACGTCCAGTTCCGTCCAGTTCGAGATCGGGAACACGCGCATCTGCTCGCCGGCGGCCATGCGGGCGTTGTACAGGCTCCACAGCTCGGGGCGCTGGGCCTTCGGGTCCCACTGGCCGAACTCGTCGCGGAACGAGAAGATCCGCTCCTTGGCGCGCGCCTTTTCCTCGTCGCGGCGGGCACCGCCCATCAGCGCGTCGAACTTGTGCGCCTCGATGGTTTCCAGCAGCGTCACGGCCTGCGCGGCGTTGCGCGAATCGGTTTCCTTGCGCAGCCGCACGGTGCCGCGCTTGATGGAGTCCTCGACATGGCCCACCACCAGCCGCGCGCCCAGTTCCGCCACGCGCTGGTCGCGGAAGGCGATGACCTCGGGGTAGTTGTGGCCGGTGTCGATGTGGACCAGCGGGAACGGCAGCTCCACCTTGCGGTCGCCCAGGCGGAACGCCTTCAGCGCCAGGTGCAGCATGACGATCGAGTCCTTGCCGCCCGAGAACAGCAGCGCCGGGTTGCGGCACTCGGCCACCACCTCGCGGATGATGTAGATCGACTCGGCTTCCAGCCGGTCGAGGTGGTCGTTCTGGACCTGCAGCAGGTGTTCCACGTTGGCGGCCACGCCTGCGTCTGCGATGTCGTTCATGATGCCCATGTCGTTATCGGCCTCTGGTAATTCGTTCAATGCTTGATGTTCTGCTCGTGGAGCCCGCACTCTTTCGAGTCCTTCGACTCCCACCACCAGCGCCCCGCCCGCACATCCTCGCCCGCCTTCACGGCCCGCGTGCACGGCTCGCAGCCGATGCTCGGGTAGCCCTTGGCGTGCAGCGCGTTGACCGGCACGTCGTGGCGCGTCAGGTAGGCCCAGACCTCGGCCTCGGTCCAGTCGGCCAGCGGGTTGAACTTGGGGATGCCGCGCGCCTCGTCCAGTTCCTCGAACGGCAGCTCGGCGCGCGTCACGGCCTGCTCGCGGCGCTGGCCAGTCATCCACGCGTCGGCGTGCGACAGCGCGCGGTTCAGCGGCTCCACCTTGCGGATGCCGCAGCAGGTCTTGCGCAGGTCCACGCTGTCGTAGACCGCGTTCAGGCCGTGCTTGCGGACGTAGTTGTCCACCGCTTCCTGGTCCGGCGTGAACTGCTCGACCGTGTAGCCGTAGCGGGTCTGCACGGCGTCCAGCACCGCCAGCGTCTCGGCGTGCAGGCGGCCCGTGTTCAGCGTGAACACGCGGATGCCGGCGCGCACGGCGTCGGTGCCGCGCAGGATCGCGTCGGTCAGCACCATGTCCTCGGCGGCCAGGCTCGTGGCAAAGCGCGCGCGGAAGAAACGCCCGGCGATGCCCGCCAGCCGCTCGGCCAGCGCGCGTTCCTTGGCTTCCAGCGCCTCGACCGAGCCCATGTACAGCGGCATCGTCCACAGCGCTGGGGGGCGCAGCGACGACACCTGGGGCGCGGCCCCGTCGACCACGGGGATCTCGGAAATGGTGCTCATGCCGAACCTTGCGCGGTCACGTCGGCGCGGGCGCGGCGGAACAGCGGCAGCGGCTCGTCCACCGACGCCTGGTACGCCACCGTGAACTCGGTGAAGCCCTTGATCGCGTCGTCGATGTTCTTGTCGGCGCGCACGGCGAACGTGTCAAAGCCGCAGCGCTTCATGAAGTTGAGCTGATCGCGCAGCACGTCGCCGATGGCGCGGAGCTGGCCGGTCCAGCCGTAGCGGGTGCGCAGCAGGTAGGCCGACGAGAAGCCGCGGCCATCGCGGAACACCGGGAAGTCGACCGCGACGACCGACACCTGGTCGAACAGCGGCTGCGCATCGGCGGGTTCGTCCTCGGGGGCCAGCCACACGCCGGTGACAGCCTTGTCGCGGCCGGCCAGCAGCGCCTGGTTGTCCTTCCACACGGACAGCGGGAACAGCACGGCGTCGGCGCCCTGTGCCACGGCGGCAATGCGCGCGGCGTCCAGCGGCTGCTCGTCGGTGGCGCGCAGCACGGTCCAGTGGTCTTCGACGATGACGGGACGGAATTGGCCTGCGTCGTCGCGTTGCAGTTGAATGATCTTTGCCATGTTCGGTCTCTTTCAGGCTTCGGCGCGCTCTTCGCGCTGCTTGTCGGCGTACACGCGCTCCTTGAACGGGGCGATGCCGATGCGGGCGAACGTCTCGATGAAGCGCTCGTCGCCGGCACGGTTGGCCACGAACGTGTCGATGATGCGGGTCACCACCTCGGGCATTTCCTCGGCGCTGAACGACGGGCCAATCACCTTGCCGATCGCCGACTGGTTGCCCTGGGCGCCGCCCAGCGTTACCTGGTACCACTCGGAGCCGTCCTTGTCGACGCCGAGCACGCCGATGTTGCCGACGTGGTGGTGGCCGCAGGCGTTGATGCAGCCCGAGATGTTCAGCGACACCTCGCCCAGGTCATGCACGTAGTCCAGGTCGTCAAACCGTTCCTGGATGGCCAGCGCGATCGGGATCGACTTGGCGTTGGCCAGCGAGCAGAAGTCGCCGCCCGGGCAGGCGATGATGTCGGTCAGCAGGCCGATGTTGGCCGTGGCCAGGCCGGCCTTGCGGGCCGCTTCCCACAGCGCGAACAGGTCCTTCTTCTTCACGTCGGGCAGCACCAGGTTCTGCTCGTGCGCCACGCGCAGCTCGCCGTAGCCGTAGCGGTCGGCCAGGTCGGCCACCGCTTCCATCTGCTCGGCGGTGGCATCGCCCGGGGGCGACACGGGGCCCGGCTTGGTCGACAGCGTCACCGACGCGTAGCCCGTCACGCGGTGCGCGCGCACGTTGCGGCTGACCCAGCGGGCGAACGCCTTGTTCTCCAGCAGGTGCTTCTCGAACGACGCGTCGGTGTCCGGCAGCTTTTCATAGGCGGGCGGCTGGAAGTACTGGGCCACGCGGTCGAACTCGGCCTGCGTCAGCGTGCCGGGGCCGTCCTTGCTGAACTGCCACTCTTCTTCCACCTCGGCGGCGAACTTCTCGGCGCCGATGGCCTTCACCAGGATCTTGATGCGGGC
This sequence comes from Cupriavidus pauculus, assembly GCF_003854935.1. NCBI lineage: Bacteria > Pseudomonadati > Pseudomonadota > Betaproteobacteria > Burkholderiales > Burkholderiaceae > Cupriavidus > Cupriavidus pauculus. The sequence continues at coordinate 1,549,093 of NZ_CP033969.1, read as the reverse complement.
CTTGTACTTGTTGTCGCGGCGGCCGTAGCGGTTGTAGACGCGGATGGCGGACTCGACGTAGGTCAGCATGTGCTGCCACGGCAGGTCTTCCTTGATGATCGTGCCCAGGATCGGCGTGCGGCCCAGGCCGCCACCGGCCAGGATGCGCAGGCGCGTCTCGCCATCGGCGTTCTTGTACGCGTAGATGCCGATGTCGTGCATCTGCACCACGGCGCGGTCGTCCTGGCTGGCCGAGATGGCGATCTTGAACTTGCGCGGCAGGAACGCGAATTCCGGCTGGAACGTGCTCCACTGGCGCAGCAGTTCGGCCAGCACGCGCGGGTCCACGGACTCGTCCGGGGCCACGCCCGCGAACTGGTCGGTCGTGATGTTGCGCACGCAGTTGCCCGAGGTCTGGATGCCGTGCATTTCCACGCTGGCCAGGTCCGCCAGCACGTTGGGCACCTGCTCCAGCTCCATCCAGTTGTACTGGATGTTCTGGCGCGTGGAGAAATGGCCATAGCCGCGGTCGTACTTGCGGGCGATGTGGGCCAGCATGCGGAGCTGCTTCGACGCCAGCAGGCCGTACGGAATGGCCACGCGCAGCATGTAGGCGTGGCGCTGCATGTACAGGCCGTTCTGCAGCCGCAGCGGCAGGAACTCTTCCTCGGTCAGCTCGCCCGACAGGCGGCGGCGCACCTGGTCGCGGAATTGCGCGACACGTTCCTGGACGATGCGCTGGTCGTATTGATCGTACTGATACATGGTGTGGGTCCGTTCAGTATTCGTTGGATGCTTAGGAAACGAGCTTGATGGCGACGAGCGTCAGCGTGGTCGCCAGTGCGGCGCGCACGAGCCGCTCGGGCAGCGCCCGCGACAGTTGGGCGCCCAGCCAGATGCCGGGGATCGATCCCACCAGCAGCGCCAGCAGCAGATTCCAGTCGACGGTGCCAAGCCACACGTGGCCCAGCCCGGCCACGGCCGTGAGCGGCACGGCGTAGGCGATATCGGTGCCGGCCACCTCGGCCGGCTTCATATGGGGGTACAGCAGCAGGATCAGCGTGGCGCCCACGGCACCGGCGCCAATCGACGAGACCGTCACCAGCACGCCGATCACGGCGCCCACGACGATCGTGGCCACCACCTGGCGGCGGCCTTCCAGCTGGTAGCGCGGGTTGCGTTCCAGCCACGCCAGCATCTGCTTGCGGAACAGCAGCGACAGCACGGTCAGCAGCACGGAGACGCCAATCGTCACGCGGATGGCATGCAGCCACTGGGCGTTCAGCTCGCCGGCACTCTTGAGCACCAGGATGGCGGCCAGCGCGGCCGGCAGGCTGCCGATGCACAGGCGGCGCACCACCTGCCACTGCACGTGGCCGTGCGCGCGGTGCGCGATCGTGCCGAAACCCTTGGTAATGGAGGCGAAGGCCAGGTCGGTGCCCACGGCAGTGGCCGGGGAGAAGCCGAACAGCAGCGTCAGCAGCGGCGTCATGAGCGAGCCGCCACCTACCCCGGTCAGACCAACCAGGATACCTACCAGCAGACCGGAAACGGTGAAAGCCAGGGACATCGGGGACGCTTATCGGATTGCGCCTGCCGCCGGTGGTGCCGGCGCCACCTCTTCAGGCGGGCCGCGGACGCAATTCGGGCAGGCGAACGTTTAACAAAGTTCGAGAATCGTAATAAACTCGCCTCATATCTCAAACTAATAAGAAGTTGTTTGTTTATACGAGCGAAGTTATATGAATCTCCACCAGTTTCGCTTCGTGCGTGAGGCCGTCCGGCAGAACTTCAACCTGACGGAAGCGGCAAAAGCGCTTTACACATCACAACCCGGCGTGTCGAAGGCCATCATCGAGCTTGAGGAAGAGCTGGGTGTCGATATCTTCACACGGCATGGCAAGCGCATCCGCAGCCTCACCGAGCCGGGCCGCCGCATCCTGGTGTCCGTCGAGAAGATCCTGCAGGAAGTGGAAAGCCTGAAGCGGGTGGGCAAGGACTACGCTGCGCAGGACCAGGGCAACTTCACCATTGCCACGACCCATACCCAGGCACGCTACGCGCTGCCGCGCGTGATTGCCGAGTTCACCAAGCGCTACCCGAAGGTGCGGCTGTCGATCCAGCAGGGCACGCCGGTGCAGATTGCCGACATGATCCTGCACGACCAGGCCGACATCGGCATCGCCACCGAAGGCATCTCCAGCGACAAGGCGCTGGTGTCCCTGCCCGGCTACCAGTGGCAGCATATGGTGATTACGCCACCTGACCATCCGCTGCTGGAAAAGAAGCACCTGACGCTGGAAGACCTGGCGACCTACCCGCTGATCACCTATGACGTGAACTTCGCCGGCCGGCCCAAGATCGACAAGGCGTTCGCGCTGCGTCACCTGGAAGCCGACATCGTGCTGGAAGCCATCGACGCCGACGTGATCAAGACCTACGTCGAGATTGGCCTGGGCATCGGCATCGTGGCCGGGCTGGCCTTCGACCCCGAGCGCGACCGCAACCTGCGCGGCCTGCCCGCCGGCCACCTGTTCGGCACCAATGTCACGCACCTGGCCGTCAAGCAGGGCGCCTACCTGCGCAGCTTCGTCTATACCTTCATCGAACTGTTCTCGCCGACCCTGAACCGCAAGCTCGTGGAGCAGGCGATGTCCGGCGACCACGAGGCTTACGAGCTGTAAGCCGGCCCTCCTCTATATAGATATGTCCGTATCCGATTCCCCTCCCCGCCTCCACTGGTCCGAGGACGGCGCCGAGCGCAGCGCGCTGTGGCGGTCCGAAGCCGGCCTGCCGCCGCCCCGGCGCGTGGTGGTGGCCGACGACCAGATGGCGGCCGATACCGCCTACCGGCTGGCCAGCGAAGGCACCGCCCTGCTCTGGCGCGGCGACTTCCAGAACGCGCGCCAGTTGCTGCAGGCCATGGCGCGGCGCGTCGACCGCAAACCCCAGCGCAAGGCGCGCGGCGCCGCCCAGGCACCGGCCAGCCTGACCGAAGCCTTCCACAAGCACCGGCTGGCCCAGTCCCAGCGCGCCCGCACGCTGGGCATGCTGCTGCTGCCGTTCGAGCCCGGCCACGTGGTGCCGCTGCGCCGGGCACCCGACGTACAACAGGCCTGCGAGCAGGTCTACGGCCCGGCCGATGCCCCCTACGTGGCGTCGATGCGCGAGCTGCTGGGCCTGATCGGCGCCTACGAGTGGCGCCGCAAGGGCGTGGAGATTCCGCTGCTGGGCGACCGCATCCATCCGTGGTACGGCGTGTTCTCGCCGGTGCGCGGCGAGTACCTGGAACTGGTGGCGCGGCAGGACCTGCCGTCGAAGGCGCTGGCCTTCGACGTCGGCACCGGTACTGGCGTGCTGGCGGCGCTGCTCGCGCAGCGCGGCGTCCGGCGCGTGGTCGGCACCGACCAGGACCCCCGCGCGCTGGCCTGCGCGCGCGAGAACATCGACCGGCTGGGCCTGGCGCAGCACGTGGAGATCGTCGACGCCAACCTGTTCCCCGAAGGCCGCGCGCCGCTGATCGTCTGCAACCCGCCGTGGGTGCCGGCGCGGCCGAGTTCGCCCATCGAGCACGCCGTGTTCGATCCGGACAGCCGCATGCTGCGCGGCTTCCTGGACGGGCTGGCGGCGCACCTGGAACCGGGCGGCCAGGGCTGGCTGATCCTGTCCGACTTTGCCGAGCACCTGGGCCTGCGCACGCGCGACGAGTTGCTGGGATGGATCGACGCAGCCGGGCTCAAGGTGCTGGGCCGTGCCCACATCCGCCCCAAGCATCCCAAGTCCACCGACGCCGATGACCCGTTGCACGCGGCCCGCAAGGCCGAGGTCACGTCGCTGTGGCGGCTGGCCGCGAAGTAGCGCCCACCCCTCAAGACCCACCCGAGACCACCCGAGGAAGCATTGATGACTACCGTGGCTTTTATCGGCCTGGGCGCCATGGGCGCGCCGATGGCCGGTCACCTGATCCGCGCCGGGCATACCGTGCGCGCCTTCGTCCGCCGCCCCGAGGCCGCCGACGCGGCGCGCGCGCTGGGCGCCGAACCGTTCTTCACGCCGGCCGAGGCCGCACGCGGCGCCGAGGTGGTGTTCACCAACGTCACCTCGTCCGAGGATGTCCGTGAGGTGCTGCTGGGCCGCGACGGCGTGATCGAAGGCGCCGCGCCGGGCACGATCTGCGTCGACCACAGCACGATCTCGCCCATCGTCACGCGCGAGATTGCCCAGGCGCTGGCCGCGCGCGGCATCGCGGCGCTCGACTGCCCGGTCTCGGGTGGCACGATGGGCGCGCAGGCCGGCACGCTGACGATCATGGTCGGCGGCAAGGCCGAGCACCTGGAGCGGGTACGCCCGCTGCTGGCATGCATCGGCAAGACCATCACCCATATCGGCGACCACGGCGCCGGCCAGGTGGCCAAGCTCTGCAACCAGATCGCGCAGGTGGTGAACATCGAGGGGATCGCCGAGGCCATGCGCTTTGCGGGCGCCCAGGGCGTGGATACCGGCAAGGTGTTCCAGGCGCTGTCGACCGGCTTTGCCGGCAGCCGCATGCTGGACATGATGGGACCGAAGATGGTGGCGCGCGACTTTGGCGCCGGCATCGAATCGCGGCTGCATGCCAAGGACTTCGGGCTGGCCGCCGACATCGCCGGCGAGATCGGCCTGGACCTGCCCGCCATGCGCGCCACGGCCGCCCAGCTGGATACGCTGATGGCCCAGGGCTGGGGCAAGGACGATACGTCGTCGCTGCTGAAGGTGCTGGAAATCAAGCCCTAGGACGATGCCGCCGGCTCAGACCCCGGCGATCATCCCCAGCAGCGCGCGCGACAGCGCGCTGTCGTCGCGCATCAGGTCGTCCATCACATTGAAATGGTGGCGGCCGGCCAGCACGATGTCCTCGCGCACGTTGGCCGGCCACGCAGCGCGGATCAGCGCGTGCTGGCGGTGGTACTCGCTCGATTCCAGCGCCCCGACCGCCGTGATCAGCGGCGCGGCCGTGGCCGGCGCCATGAACGCCGGCGACAGGCGCGCCACTTCGGCCTCGGTCAGTTGCAGGTCGGCCTGCAGGAAATCGGCGCGGCGCAGCGGTTCCAGGTCGTAGATCCCGCTGATCGACAGGCCGCCCTTGATCAGGTCCACCGGAAGGTCACCGCCGAACTGCGGCCAGAGCGCCGCCATCAGCATCGTCACAAGGTGCCCGCCCACCGAATGGCCGGCCAGGAAGATCCGGTTGCGATCGTGGCCCAGCCGGTCGGCCTCGCGGTACAGCCACGCCACCGACTGCATCACCTGCCAGACGATGGTTTCCACGCTCACGGCCGGGCACAGCGCGTAGTTGACCACGGCCACCGACACCCCGCGCCGCGTGGGCACGTTGGCGACGAAGCTGTGGTCGTGCTTGTCCAGCGCGCGGAAGTAGCCGCCGTGCAGGAACACCAGCAGCGGCGGCGCGTCGTCGTCGCGCAGCGCGGCCGGGAAGTAGTCGAGCGTCTCGGTGGCGGCAAGTGGCGAATCGGTATCGCCGTAGTTCAGGTTCTCGAAGTACGTGACCATGCCGGCCCGCGCCAGTGCCGAATCCGCCGCCCAGCGGGCCATGTGCATGGCATTGTCCGGCACATTGGCGCGATTGTTGTACGCCTTGGCGTAGAACGCGGGGTCCTGGGACGGCAACGCCGCCAGGCTGGCAAGGCTGGCGGCGGGCGTGGCATCGAGGGTCGGCTGGGCGGACATGGCTCTCGGCTCCGGGTGGATTCGGTGCGGCACCGCGTGGGGCGGTTGCGCGCTATCCTACCGCAACTGCCAGACCCCCCCGTTTTCACCGGACCCCCGCATGGTCGTCAAGCGCCGGCTGCGCGCCGGCAAGGTTTCGCAACCGGGCCCGCCCGATGTCGCGCCCGCCCCGGCCGCCGCCACGTGCCCGCTGTGCGGCCGGCCGCTGCTCGACGACGCCAGCACCGACCTGCACCATCCCGTCCCACGCAGCCGGGGCGGCCGGGCCGTGGTGGCCATGCACCGGGTCTGCCATCAGAAGATCCACTCGGTCTTCACCGAGGCCGAACTGGCCACCACGTGGCACGACTGGGACGCGCTGCGCACCCACCCGGCCATGGCCGACTTCATCCGCTGGATCGCCCGCAAGCCGCCCGGCTTCTACGACCGCAGCCGCACCACCAACGCCCGGCGCGGACGCTAGGCGCGGCCCGGCGCGCGGTTGTCCGGCCCGGTGAATTCCGGCATAATCCGCGATTCATCAGCGCGCGATGGGCAGTCCAGGCCATCGCCCAGCCCATGCCCGGGTGGTGAAACAGGTAGACGCAGGGGACTCAAAATCCCCCGCCGCAAGGCGTGTCGGTTCGAGTCCGACCCCGGGCACCACCTCACGCGCCATCCGGCGCGCCGCGGCCGTCCTGGCCACCGTAACGCCCCCGCCGTCCCGCAGCCTTCGCGATGCCGCACGTCCGCATCCCCGTGCAGCCCCTGCCTTGTCAGACATAAACCACTGGCCCGCGCGCCCGTCGATGCTTATCCTTCACGCAGCGCCTCCGTCACAACAACGACTTGCTTTCAGGGAACCGAAGATGAATCGCCTTACTGCTACTGCCGCGGCCTTAGGTTGCGCGGCGCTGCTGGCCGGCTGCGCTGGTGCCAACATGGACAGCCTGACCCAGGCCGGCGGCAGCCTGTTTTCGGCGGCGTCGCTGACCGACGCCAACGTCAAGCAGCTTTCCGACCAGTCCTGCGCCGAGATGGACAAGAAGAACCAGGTGGCCCCGGCCGACAGCACCTATGCCAAGCGGCTGGTCAACGTCATGAGCGGGCTCAAGAACACCGGGCTGCCGCTGGACGCCAAGGTCTACATGACCAAGGACGTCAACGCCTGGGCCATGGCCAACGGCTGCGTGCGCGTGTACAGCGGGCTGATGGACATGATGACCGACGACGAGGTGCGCGGCGTGCTGGGCCACGAGATCGGCCACGTGGCGCTGGGCCATACCAAGCGCGCCATGCAGGTGGCCTACACCACGGCCGCCGCGCGCGGGCTGCTGGGGTCCACCGGCAACGCCACGCTCACCGCGCTGTCGTCGTCGCAGATCGGCGAGCTGGGCGAGACCTTCGTCAATGCGCAGTTCTCGCAACGTCAGGAAAGCGAGGCCGACGACTACTCGTTCGACCTGCTGACCAAGAACGGCGCCAACCGCCAGGCGCTGGTCACGGCGTTCCAGAAGCTGGCCAAGCTCGATGGCGGCAAGTCGAGCATGCTCAGCTCGCACCCGGGCTCCGAGGCCCGCGCCAAGCACATCCAGGACCGGCTCAACAGCGGCAAGTAACGCGCCCGCCGCCCCCCGCCCGGCCACCGTCGCGTGGCCGGCGCCCCCTCCCTTCCCCGCTCATCCCCCCTGTTTTCTGAACGCGTTTAATACGCGTCACCAAAAGCTTTCAGTACGCGCCACGGCGCGGCGTACCGATAATGCCTCACGCCTGCGGAGCTTCCGCAAGGCGGCTACACGATTCCCTACGCCATCTCCAATGTCCTGCTGCCATTTGCTCGGCCCGGTTGCCGTCGCCATGGCCGGCGCCCTCGCCACGGTGCCGAAGTAGCTGTGCCCCGCAGGCCGGGCGGGCTGCCGCAGCGCTCGCCGGTCCGCGCCCCTTCAGCCTTTGTTTCGCAGAGGAGTTTCCATGGACTGGTTGCACACCATCTTTCAGAAATCGCCCGAGTCGGCGCTGTTCCTGTCGCTGGCCATCGGCTACGCGATCGGCAAGATCACGTTCGGCAAGTTCCAGCTTGGCGGGGTGGCCGGGTCGCTGCTGGCGGCCGTGATCATCAGCCAGGTGGGCGTGGAGATCGACAACGGCGTCAAGGCCGTGATGTTCGCGGTCTTCATCTACGCCGTGGGCTACGAGAGCGGCCCGCAGTTCTTCAACTCGCTGAACCGCAATTCGCTGCGCGAGATCGCCATGGCCGTGTTCATGGCCCTGGCGGGGCTTGTCACGGTCGTGGTGCTGGCCAAGATCTTCAACCTGGACAAGGGCATCGCGGCGGGGCTGGCGGCCGGCGGCATGACGCAGTCGGCCATCATCGGCACGGCCGGCGACGCCATCACCAAGCTCGGCCTGCCGCCCGACCAGGTCAAGATCCTGCAGGCCAACGTGGCCATCGGCTATGCGGTGACCTACGTGTTCGGGTCGCTGGGCGCCATCATCGTCTGCGTCAACATCCTGCCGCGCTTCATGAAGGCGGACCTGAAGACCGACGCCAAGAAGGTGGAAGCGGCCATGCACGGCGGCCTGCCGCAGTTCGGGCCGGGCCAGTTCGGCGCACTGCCGCGGCTGGTGGGGCGGCTGTTCCGCGTGACCGCGGCGGCCGGCAAGACGGTCAAGGACATCGAGGTGGGCGGCGAGGACCTGATCACCGTGGAGAAGGTGCAGCGCGCCGGCAAGGTGATCGAGTTTGGCCAGGACACCGTGCTGGAGGCCGGCGACATCGTGCTGCTGGTGGGCCGCCGCGACGCCATGGTGCCGACCGCCCTGGTGATTGGCGACGAGGTGGCCGACGCCGACGGCATGGGCATGGTGATGCAGACGCGCCGCGCGGTCTTTACGCGCAAGGGGCTCAACAACAAGCCGCTGGGCGAGATCGTGGCCAACGTAAGCCGCGAGATGCGCCACGGCGTGTACCTCGAGCGGATCGAGCGCTACGACCATCCGCTGCCGATCCTGCCCGACCTGAAGCTCCAGCACGGCGACATCATCACGTTCTACGGCACCCCGGCCGACACCAAGCGCGCCGCCGAGCGCGCCGGCTATGAACTGGTGCCCAGCGAGAAGACCGACTTCGTCTACTTCGGCGCCGGCGTGCTGGTGGGGCTGCTGATCGGCCTGCTGGTGGTGCGGATCGGGTCGATCCCGCTCACGCTGGGCGCCGGCGGCGGCGCGCTGCTGTCCGGGCTGGTGTTCGGCTGGGCGCGGTCCAAGCACCCGATGTACGGCGCCATGCCCACGGCGGCCTGCCAGTTGCTGAAGGACTTTGGCCTGGCCGCGTTCGTGGCCATCGTCGGCATCAACTCCGGCCTGCAGGCCGTGGACACGCTGCGCCACAGCGGCGTGACCATCTTCCTGCTGGGCGCCGTGGTCACGCTGCTGCCGCTGTTCCTGACGATGTTCTTCGGCCGCTACGTGCTCAAGTACGACAACGCCGCGCTGCTGGCCGGCGCGCTGTCGGGCTCGCGCAGTGCCAACCCGGCCTTCGGCGGCATCCTCGACAAGGCCGAAAGCCCCGTGCCGACCGTGCCGTTCGCCATTACCTATGCCCTGGCCAACGTCCTGCTGACGCTGCTTGGCCCCCTGGTCGTCGGCTTTGTCTGATGGCCGTTTCCCGATGCCTCATCGAACACGGATTCCCGAAAGGAGCAATGCCATGAGCAAACCGGACCTGTCCACGCTGTCCAGCCTGTCGCCGTTCGAACTGAAGGACGAACTGATCAAGCTGGCCAGCAGCGATGCCAACCGCCTGATGCTGAACGCGGGCCGTGGCAACCCGAACTTCCTGGCCACCGTGCCGCGCCACGGCTTCTGGCAGCTTGGCCTGTTTGCGATGCGCGAGTCGGAGCGCTCGTTCCAGTACATGCCCGAGGGCGTGGGCGGATTTCCGCGCCGCGACGGCATCGAGGAACGCTTCGACCTGTTCGCGCGCGAGAACCAGGAAGTACCGGGCGTGAAGTTCCTGGCCGGCGCGGTGTCGTACGTGCGAGACCAGCTCGGCCTGAGCGCCGCCGACTTCCTGTACGAGATGTGCGAGGGCATCCTGGCCTGCAACTACCCGGTGCCGGACCGCATGCTCAAGCTGAGCGAGGTGATCGTCGGCCAGTACATCCGCAGGGAGATGATCGGCAAGCACCCGTTCATCGGCGAGTTCGACCTGTTCGCCGTGGAAGGCGGCACGGCGGCCATGACCTACCTGTTCAACTCGATGCGCGAGAACCACATGCTCAAGGCCGGCGACAAGATCGCGCTGGGCATGCCGATCTTCACGCCGTACATCGAGATCCCGGAGCTGAACGACTACCAGCTCGTGGAGCTGTCGATCGACGCCGACCCCGAGTCGCGCTGGCAGTACTCGAACCAGGAGCTGGACAAGCTGCGCGACCCCAGCGTCAAGGCGTTCTTCCTGGTCAACCCGAGCAACCCGCCGTCCGTGCGGATGAGCGACGAGAGCCTGGAATACCTGGCGTCGATCATCGAGGAGCGGCCCGACCTGATCATCCTGACCGACGACGTCTACGGCACCTTTGCCGACGACTTCGTCTCGCTGTTCGCGCTCTGCCCGCGCAACACAATCCTGGTCTACTCGTTCTCGAAGTACTTTGGCGCCACGGGCTGGCGGCTGGGCGTGATCGCCACCCACCGCGACAACATCTTCGACGAGAAGCTGGCCAAGCTGCCCGAGGACCAGCGCAAGGGGCTGCACAAGCGCTACAACTCGATCACGACCACGCCGGACACGCTCAAGTTCATCGACCGCATCGTGGCCGACAGCCGCACCGTGGCGCTGAACCACACGGCGGGGCTGTCCACGCCGCAGCAGGTGCAGATGGTGCTGTTCTCGCTGTTCTCGCTCATGGACACGCCGGACGCCTACAAGCAGGCGATGAAGCGGCTGATCCGCAGCCGCAAGGCCGCGCTGTTCAGGGAGATCGGCATCGCCCCCGAGGATGCGGCCGATCCGAACGTGGTGGATTACTACACGCTGCTCGACATCGAACAGCTCGGCGGCAAGGCGCTGGGGCCCGAGTTCGTGAAATGGGTGCTGTCGTCGACCGAACCCACCGAACTGCTGTTCCGCCTGGCCGAGGAAGCCGGCGTGGTGCTGCTGCCGGGCCGCGGCTTCGGCACGCGCCACCCGTCGGGGCGCGTGTCGCTAGCCAACCTCAACGAGTCCGACTACGCCAAGATCGGCAAGTCGATCCGCAAGCTGTTCGAGGACTACGTCGAGCGGTACAACCAGGCCACCGGCAGCAAGGCCGACAAGAACGTGACCAAGAAGTAGGCCGCCGGCTCAGCGCGCCTCGACGAACGCCAGCACCGTCTCCAGCATCTGCCGGATGGCCGGGCGGATGTTGGCGGCCCTGGCTTCGTCGTACGCGAACGGGTAGACCTCTTCCATGTACGACGATTGCGTCTGCTCCAGTTGAATGGCGTGCACGCCGGCGGCCGGGTTGCCGTACTGGCGCGTGATGTAGCCGCCCTTGAAGCGGCCGTTCAGCGCCGCCGTATGGTTGGGCACGGCGCTGGCGATGTCGAACAGGCTGGCGGCCAGTTCGGGGTCGCAGCTCTTGCCGTCGGCGGTGCCCAGGTTGAAGTCGGTCAGCTTGCCTTCGAAGAAGCGCGGCAGCACCGAGCGGATCGAGTGGGCGTCCCAGAGCGCGATCGTGCCGTGGGCGTCGCGCAGGCGCTGCAGTTCGGCCTGCAGCGCGTTGTGGTACGGATGCCAGATCGCGTCGCGGCGCAGCGCGATCTCGGCGTCGTCGGGGCCGGGCGCGCCGTCGGCGTAGACCGGCGTCTTGTCGAACGTGTCCACCGGGCACAGGCCCGTGGTGTCCTGGCCGGGGTACAGGTTGGCGTTGTCGGGCGGGCGGTTCAGGTCGACGACGTAGCGCGAATGCGTGGCCATCAGGATCGACGCGCCCAGGTCGCGGGCAAAGTCGTACAGGCGGTCCATGTGCCAGTCGGTGTCGGGCACGGTGCGGGCCTCGGGCGTCAGGCGCGCGGCCAGCCCGGCGGGTACGTGGGTGCCGACGTGCGGCATCGACACCAGCAGCGGGCGCGTGCCGCGATGCAGCGTGAAGGCGGGAGTATCGGTGCGGAAGGAGGAGGACATCGTGGGGGCTTTGTGTCTCTGAGGCTTTTGTAACGAGGACGGGCCGGCGGCGCGTCAGTCCGCCAGCAGCCGGGCGCGCGCCTCGGCGAACAACCGGCCGGCATCGGCCTGATCTCGATGCACGCCGTGCTGCACGCGGCACGTGCCGCCCGTGCGGACTTCCGCTAGTGTCTCATGCCCGTGGCTGGCGAACACGTGGGTCGCCAGCGCCTGGGGGCCATCCAGCCCGGCCAGCGTCGGGTGCAGGCCGTCCAGCACAATGAAGTCGGCACGCTGGCCTGCCGCCAGCCCGGCCACCGGCCGCGCGGCGGCCTGCGCGCCGCCGGACACCGCTTCCAGCCACAGCCGGTCCGCCACCTGCGGGTGCGCGGCCGACGCCAGCACGTTGCGGCGCTGCAGGCCCAGCCGCTGGCCGTATTCGAACGTGCGCAGTTCCTCGGCCACGCTGACGCTGGCATGGCTGTCCGAGCCGATGCCCCACGCGCCCTGCTGCGCCAGGTACGGCGCGGCGTCGAACACGCCATCGCCCAGGTTGGCCTCGGTGGTCGGGCAGATGCCGGCCACCGCGCCGCTGCGCGCCAGCCGGCGCCGCTCGTCCCAGTCCATGTGCGTGGCGTGCACCAGGCACCAGCGCGCGTCCACGGACGCATGGTCGAGCAGCCATTGCACGGGCCGCACGCCGGTGGCCGCCAGGCAGTCGTCCACCTCCTTCTGCTGCTCGGCGATGTGGATATGCACCGGCGCCGTGGCGTCCATTGCGTGCAGCGCGGCCACCGCCTGCGCCAGGCTGCGCGGCGGCACCGCGCGCAGCGAATGCGGCGCCAGCCCCAGCCGCGCGCCATAGGCGGCGCAGTGCGGCGCCAGCCGTTCCAGCAGCGCCAGCATGGCGTCGGTATCGTGCAGAAAGCGGCGCTGGTCGGCCTGCGCGGGCTGCTCGCCAAAGCCGGCGGTCTGGTACAGCACCGGCAGCAGCGTCATGCCGATGCCGGCGGCCTGCGCGGCGCGCAGCAGCCGCAGCGACATCTCGGCCCGGTCGGCATAGGGCCGGCCGTCCGGATCATGGTGGACGTAGTGGAATTCGCAGACGCTGGTATAGCCCGCGCGCAGCATTTCGATATAGAGCTGCGTGGCGATGGCTTCCAGCGCATCGGGCCCCACGCGCAGCGCAAAGCGGTACATCAGCGTGCGCCAGCTCCAGAACGAATCGGCGCCGGCCGGATCGTCGCCGTCGGGCGACACGGTGCGGTACTCGGTCAGCCCGGCAAACCCGCGCTGGAACGCATGCGAATGCAGGTTCGGCATGCCCGGCAGCACCGGCCCCGCCGCCTGCGGCACGCCGGGCGCGGGTGCGGCGCCGGCCGTCACGCTGGTGAACGCGCCCTGCGCGTCCCATGCCAGCAGCACGTCGCGGGCCCAGCCATCGGGCAGCAGCGCGTCGCGCGCGAACAGTTGGCCGGCGTTCATCGGAACACCCTGCCCTGCCGCACCACGCCGGCACACGGATTGCGGCCGAACCAGTACGCGAGTTCCGCCGGCGATGCCACGCGCCAGAGCGCAAAGTCGGCGGCGCGGCCGGGGGCCAGGCGGCCATGCCGGTCGGCCGCGCCCAGCGCACGCGCGGCGTGCGTGGTGACGCCGGCCAGTACCTCCGGCACGGTCATGCGGAACAGCGTGCAGGCCATGTTCATCATCAGCAGCAGCGACGTGGTGGGCGACGTGCCCGGGTTGTGGTCGGTCGAGATGGCGACCGGCACGCCGTACTGGCGCAGCAGCGCCAGCGGCGGCAGGTGCGTGTCGCGCAGGAAGTAGTAGGCGCCGGGCAGCAGCACGGCCACGGTGCCGGCCTGGGCCATCGCGGCCACGCCGGCTTCGTCCAGGTGTTCGAGATGGTCGGCCGACAGCGCGCGGTGCCGCGCGGCCAGCGCCGCGCCGCCCAGGTTGCTCAGCTGTTCGGCATGGAGCTTGACCGGCAGCCCGTGGCGCGCGGCGGCGTCGAACACGCGCTCGGTCTGCGCCGGCGAGAAGCCGATGCCCTCGCAAAACGCATCCACCGCGTCGACCAGCCCCTCTTCGGCCAGCGCCGGCAGCATCGTGCCGCAGACCAGGTCGATATAGTCGTCGGCGCGCCCCGCGTACTCGGGCGGCAGCGCGTGGGCACCCAGGAACGTGGTGTGGACGGTCACGCCGAATGCTTCGCCCAGTTGCCGCGCCACGCGCAGCTGCTTGCGCTCGGCGTCCAGCGACAGCCCGTAGCCGGACTTGATCTCGATGGCCGTCACGCCCTCGGCCAGCAGCGCCTGCAGCCGCACGGCCGACTGCGCGAACAGCGTGGCCTCGTCGGCCTCGCGCGTGGCGCGCACGGTGGACACGATGCCGCCGCCGGCGCGCGCGATGTCCTCGTAGCTGGCGCCGGCCAGCCGCATCGCGAACTCGTCGGCCCGCTGGCCACCGTAGACCAGGTGCGTGTGGCAATCGACCAGCCCAGGCGTGATCCACGCCCCGCCGGCATCGTGGCGGTCCAGGTGCGCAAAGTCGCCCGGCAGCGCGGCGTGCGCGCCGACCCAGGCCACCCGGCCATGCTCGACGACCAGCGCGCCGTCGCGGATCGCGCGGTCCGGGTCGCCATCGGGCAGCAGGTGGCAGTGATGCCAGACGCCGTCGGCGGACGGCGCGTCGTGGATGTTCATCGGTCCCGCTCCCCAAGCAAGGTCACGCGCAGGCACAGCGCGGAAGGTTCGGCCGGTTGCCAGGCGATGGCCGGCAAGCCGGCAGGCACCAGCAGGCCCGCGCCGGCCGCCAGCCGCTGGCCGTCGCCGGCCTGCCACGCGCCGCGCAACGCCAGCAGCAGCACGGTGGCATCGGCGCCGTCGACCGACTCGGTCGTGAATGGCGCATGCATCGTCGATAGGAGGGCGCGACAGGTGCCGCGCCGGGTCATCACGTTGAAGTCGCGCGTGGGGCCGTCCACCAGCGTGGCGTGCACGGCCGTGTCGCCGGAGAACGCGAACGGCTCGCCCACGCGCACGAGCTTGTGGCAGAACGAGTCGTCGTGCGCCTGCAGGTGCACGCCCGCGCCTTCCATCAGCACGATCTGGCGGTCGATGCCCGGAAAGGCCGAGAACGGCCCGTCCGTGGCGATGTCGGCCACGCTGATCCGCCAGTCGAAGGTGTCCATGCCCGCGCCGGGCGGCCACACGGCAATCTCGCGCGTGCTGCCGCCGCCGTTCTTCCACGGCGTGGGCGCGATGGCGTCCAGCGTGAACGGCGTGGCGCGCATCAGCGGTTCACCATCGGCAGGTTCAGGCCTTTTTCCTGCGCGCAGGCGATGGCGATGTCGTAGCCCGCGTCGGCATGGCGCATCACGCCCGTGGCCGGGTCGTTCCAGAGCACGCGCGCGATGCGGCGGTCGGCAGCCTCGGTGCCGTCGCAGACGATGACCACGCCGGCGTGCTGCGAGAACCCCATGCCCACGCCGCCGCCGTGATGCAGGCTGACCCACGTGGCGCCGCCGGCCGTGTTCAGCAGCGCGTTGAGCAGCGGCCAGTCGGACACCGCGTCGGACCCATCGCGCATCGCCTCGGTCTCCCGGTTCGGCGACGCCACCGAGCCGCAGTCCAGGTGGTCGCGCCCGATCACGACCGGCGCCTTCAGTTCGCCGTTGCGCACCATCTCGTTGAACGCCAGCCCGGCGCGGTGGCGCTCGTCCAGCCCCACCCAGCAGATGCGCGACGGCAGGCCCTGGAACGCGATGCGGTCGCGCGCCATGTCCAGCCAGCGGTGCAGCGGCTTGTCGTCCGGGAACAGCTCCTTCATCCTGGCGTCGGTCTTGTAGATGTCCTCGGGGTCGCCCGACAGCGCCACCCAGCGGAACGGCCCCTTGCCACGGCAGAACAGCGGGCGGATATAGGCCGGCACGAAGCCGGGGAAGTCGAACGCGTTCTGCACGCCTTCCTCGAACGCCACCTGGCGGATGTTGTTGCCGTAGTCGACGGTCGGCACGCCCATCTGCTGGAAGGCCAGCATCGCCTGCACGTGCTTGACGATGGACTGGCGCGCGGCGGCCTCGACGGCCTTCGGGTCGCGCACGCGCAGGTCTTCCCACTGCGCGACGGTCCAGCCTTCGGGCAGGTAGCCGTTGATGACGTCGTGCGCCGACGTCTGGTCGGTCACGATGTCCGGCCGCATGCCGCCAGCCTGCGCCCGGCGCGCCAGTTCCGGGACGATCTCGGCCGCGTTGCCGAGCAGGCCCACCGAGATGGCCTGGCCCTGCCGGGTGGCCGATTCGATCATCGCCAGCGCCTCGTCGAGCGTGGTGGCCTTCTTGTCCAGGTAGCGCGTGCGGATGCGGAAGTCGATGCGCGACTCCTGGCACTCGATCGCCAGCACGCACGCGCCGGCCAGCACGCCGGCCAGCGGCTGCGCGCCGCCCATGCCGCCCAGCCCGGCGGTCAGGATCCACTTGCCGGTCAGGTCGCCGCCGTAGTGCTGGTTGCCGGCCTCGACGAACGTCTCGAACGTGCCCTGCACGATGCCCTGCGTGCCGATGTAGATCCACGAGCCGGCCGTCATCTGGCCGAACATCATCAGCCCGGCGCGGTCCAGTTCGTTGAACTTGTCCCAGGTGGCCCAGTGCGGCACGAGGTTGGAGTTGGCGATCAGCACGCGCGGGGCGTCGGCATGGGTGCGGAACACGCCCACCGGCTTGCCCGACTGCACCAGCAGCGATTCGTCCTCGCCCAGCCGGCGCAGGCTGTCCAGGATGGCGTCGAAGCATTCCCAGTTGCGCGCAGCCTTGCCGATGCCGCCGTAGACCACCAGGTCCTGCGGGCGCTCGGCCACGTCGGGGTCGAGGTTGTTCTGGATCATGCGGTACGCGGCCTCGATCAGCCAGTTCTTGCAGTGGAGCTGGCTGCCGCGCGGGGCGCGGATCTCGCGCTGGCCGCGCGCGGTGTCGGTGAATTGGCGTTCGTTGGCGTTCATGGCGGTCTCGTGTCTCTGCGAAGGGGTTCGGATGTCAGGCTGCGGCGTTGGTGGGCAGGATGTCGCGGACGGCGGCGGGCCAGCCGGCGCCGGCGTCGCCCTGTACCACCCACTGCTTCATCGCCTCGATGTCGGGCGCCAGGTAGCGGTCCTGCTCGACAAACGCCACGCGGCTGCGGATGCGGGCCAGTTCCTGCTCCACCAGCGGCGACGACTTGAGCGGGCGGTGGAATTCGATGCCCTGCGCGGCCGCCATGGCCTCGATGCCGACGATCACGGCCGTGTTGGCGGCCATGTCGCCCAGGCGGCGGGCGCCGTAGGTGGCCATCGACACGTGGTCTTCCTGGTTGGCCGACGTGGGCAGGCTGTCGACGCTGGAAGGGTGCGCCAGCGACTTGTTTTCCGACGCCAGCGCCGCCGCCGTGACCTGCGCGATCATGAAGCCCGAGTTCAGGCCGCCGTCGCGCACCAGGAACGGCGGCAGGCCGGACAGGCCCGTATCGAGCAGCAGCGCCAGCCGGCGCTCGGAGATCGCGCCGATCTCGGCGATGGCCAGCGCCAGGATGTCGGCCGCGAAGGCCACCGGCTCGGCGTGGAAATTGCCGCCCGACACCACGTCGCCCTGCTCGGAGAAGACCAGCGGGTTGTCCGACGCGGCGTTGGCCTCGATGCGCAGGATGCGGGCGGCGTGCGCGAGGTTGTCCAGGCAGGCACCCATCACCTGCGGCTGGCAGCGGATCGAATACGGGTCCTGCACGCGGCCGCAGGTCTTGTGGGAGTCGACGATGTCGCTGCCGTCCAGCATCGCGCGCACGGCGCCGGCCACGGCGATCTGGCCGGCCTGGCCGCGCGCCGCGTGGATGCGGGCGTCGAACGGCTTGACCGAGCCCTTGATGGCTTCCAGCGACAGCGCGCCGGCCACGAGCCCGGCGGCGAAGGTGTCCTCGGCCGCGAACAGGCCAGCCAGCGCCAGCGCGGTGGACACCTGGGTGCCGTTGAGCAGCGCCAGCCCTTCCTTGGGACCCAGCGTGAACGGCCGCAGCCCCGCGTGTTCCAGCCCCTGCGCGGCCGGCACGCGGCGGCCATCGACCAGCACGTCGCCCACGCCGATCAGCGTGCACGACATATGCGCCAGCGGCGCCAGATCGCCCGACGCGCCGACCGACCCCTTGGCCGGGATGCACGGCGTGACGCCGTGGTTGGCCAGCGCCAGCAGCGCCTCGATCAGTTCGCGGCGCACGCCCGAATGGCCGCGCGCCAGGCTCACGGCCTTGATCGCCAGGATCAGCCGCACGGTGTCCGGCGCCAGGTCGGGGCCGGTGCCCACGCTGTGCGACAGCACCAGGTTGCGCTGCAGTTCGGCCAGCTTGTCGTGCGCGATGCGCGACTGGGCCAGCTTGCCGAAGCCGGTGTTGATGCCGTAGACCACGGCGTCGGCGTCGATGATGTCCTGCACGGTGGCCTGCGCGGCGCGCACGCCGGCCCAGGCGGCGTCGGCCATCGCCAAGCGCACTTCGCCACGATGGATGCGGCGCAGGTCGTCCAGCGTCACGTGGCCGGGGTTCAGGGTCAGGAGGGGGCGGGAATCTGCGGTCATGTTGCGGCGCCTCGGGTAGTGGCTTGTTGTATGAGCCTGTCTATACAGGTTAGTCGAAAAATAAACCCGTGGACCGGTTTCTGGCCGGCCCTCGGGCTTCTTGTCCTAGCCGAAGGCGGGATTGCCGTCGGCGCGAAAGCGGCTGCCCAGCCGGTAGCGGTTGCCCGGATGCAGGCATCGCACGAACGTGACCGGTACGCCACTGGTCCACGTGCGGCGCGTCAGCAGCAGGCACGGCTGGGTGGGCGGCATTTCCAGCTGCGCGGCCTGCTCGGGCGTGGCGGCGATGGCGTCGACCACATGCTCGACCTGGTCGTACGGCACGTTGCGCAGCAGGTATTCGCCGGGCTGGGTATCGGCAAAGTCCTGCGTGATGAAATCGGGCGCCACGCGCGGGTTCACGTAGCGGTCTTCCAGCTGCACCGGCACGCCGTCCTCGCGGTGGATGCAGATCGAGTGGTAGACCGATTCGCCGGTGCGCAGCTCCAGCGCGGCGGCCACCTCGATCGACGCGGACACGCGCTCCACCAGGATCACGTCGCACGCGTAGTCGTGCCCGCGCATGCGGATCTCGTCCTGCAGGTTGACCACCGACAGCAGCGTGGACTGCGGCTTGTGCTCGGCCACGAACGTGCCCACGCCGGCCACGCGCACCACCCTGCCCTGCTCCGACAGCTCGCGCAGCGCGCGGTTGACCGTCATGCGCGACACCGAGAACCGGTTCACCAGCTCCTGCTCTGACGGCACGCGGTCGCCCGGCTGCCACGCGCCGCTCTGGATCTGGCGCGCGATGTATTCCTTGACCTGCTGGTACAGCGCGGCCGGGGCGTTGGAGGCGGGGGCGGGCGCCGCGGGGTGGGCTGCCGGATGGGCGGACGAATTCATGGATGGGTCTGCGGGCTGCCCGGTCAGTGTTCGGCCGAAGCCATGGCCTCGGCGCGAATCTCCTCGGTGAGCCGTGCCTTGAGCACGGAGAACTCGGGCGACGTCTTGATCGTGTAATGGCGCGGATGGGGAAAATCCACCGCGATCTCGCTCTTGATCCGACCGGGCCGCGCGGAAAAGACCGCCACGCGGTTGGCCATGAAGATGGCCTCGTCGATATCGTGCGTGACGAATAGTACCGTCTTGCGGTGCGATTCCCAGATGCCCAGCAGCAGCTCCTGCATCAGCACGCGCGTCTGGTTGTCCAGCGCGCCGAACGGCTCGTCGAGCAGCAGGATCTTCGGGTCGTTGGCCAGCGCGCGCGCAATTGCCGTGCGCTGCTGCATGCCGCCCGACAACTGCTTCGGATAGTGCTGCTCGAAACCGCGCAGCCCGACGCGCGAAATAAAGAAATCGCTACGCTCCTTCTGCTCGGCCAGGCTCATGCCGCGCTCGCGCAGGCCAAAGCGGACGTTCTGCTCGATGGTCAGCCACGGAAACAGCGTGTACGACTGGAACACCATGCCGCGGTCGGCGCCGGGGCCGGCCACGGGCTGGCCGTCCAGCAGCACCCGGCCGCCGCTGGGCGCATCGAGCCCGGCCACGATGCGCAGCAGCGTGGACTTGCCGCAGCCCGACGGACCCAGGATCGTCACGAAATCGTTGTCGCGCACCTCGAAGTCCACCGGCAGCAGCGCCTGCGTGCTGCCCCCGTTCGGATTGGCGAAAGTACGAGAAACCTGCTGGATCGACAGCGCGCTCATTTGATCGAACTCCACGGGAACAGGCGCTGGTTGGCCAGCTTGAAGACAAGGTCGGACACCAGCCCGATGCAGCCGATCACGATGATGCCGAAGATGATCTGGCCAGTGTTCAGCAGCGCCTGGCTGTCGGTGATCATGTGGCCGATGCCCGACGACGAGCCGATCAGCTCCGCCACGATCACGTACGTCCAGGCCCAGCCCAGCACCAGCCGCAGCGTCTCGGCAATCTCGGGCGCCGCGCCCGGAATCAGCACGCGCCGGACGATGCCGCGCGGCGTGGCGCCCAGCGTGTAGGCCGCCTCCACCAGGTCCTTGCGCGCGCCGCCCACGGTCACCGCCACCATCAGCACGATCTGGAAGAACGACCCGATGAAGATGACCAGCAGCTTCTGCGTCTCGCCGATGCCGGCCCAGAGGATCAGCAGCGGGATGAACGCCGATGCCGGCAGGTAGCGGCAGAACGACACGAACGGCTCGAAAAACGCCTCGGCTGCCTTGTACGACCCCATCAGGATGCCCAGCGGCACGGCCAGCACGGCCGCCAGCACGAAGCCGCCCACCACGCGCCAGACCGTCATGCCGATGTCGCCGATGAAGCCGTACTGCGTGAACAGCAGCCAGCCTTCGTTGGCCATCGTCAGCGGATCGGCCAGGAACGTGCGCGACACGAATCCGCCCAGCGTGGCGGCCGCCCAGACGCCAAAGAACAGCACGAAGAACGACAGGCCGAGCATCCAGCGGGCCCGCGACGACACGGGCACCAGCGGCGACAGCCACGGATGGCGGGCGCGCGCCGCGCGGTCGGCCGCTGCGGCGACGATGGGCGCGGGCGCCTGCGTGGTGGAGGCTTGCGACATCGTGGCCTCCCGCTTACTTGAGGAACCGGGCGTCATAGAGCGCCGTCACGTCGGGCACCTGGCGGATCACGCCGATGTCCTTGAGCACGTCGGCCGCTTCCTTGCTGAAGCTGGCCAGCTCGCCCGAGAAGAATTTCTGGTTCGCCGCCTTGTCCTGCCAGCGCAGGTACGACGACGACTTGGCAAACTGCTCGCCGGTCTGCTTGACCGCCGCGCCCATGATCTCGTTGGATTTTTCCGGCTCCTTGCGGATCAGCTCCAGCGCCTCGAAGTAGCTGTCGACCAGCGCCTGCGCGGCCTTGGGATTGTCCTTGAGCCACTTGGGCGCGCAGCCGAGCGTATCGGTCACCATCGGATAGTCGAGCGTGGTGGCCAGGATGCGGCCCTTGTCCGGGTTGGCGCGCACCGTGGACAGGTACGGCTCGTAGGTCATCGCCGCGTCGTTCTGGCCGGCCACGAACGCCTGCGCGGCGGCCTGCGGCGACAGCGTGGTCAGCTTGACGTCCTTCAGCGTCATGCCGTTCTTCTTCAGCATCCACGCGAGGCCGAAGTACGGCGCGGTACCCGGCGCATCGACGCCGATGGTCTTGCCCTTGAGGTCGGCAAACGACTTCACGTCGCCGCGCACGGCCAGGCCGTCGGCGCCGTACGACTTGTCGAGCTGGACGATCTGCGTGATCGGCACGCCATTGGCATTCCACGCCACGTGCGTCTCGACCGTGGTCGCCGCGCACTGGATCGCGCCCGAGGCCAGCGCCAGGTGCCGGTCCTTCTGCGGGATCATCTTGATCTCCACGTCCACCCCGTGCTTCTTGAAGATGCCGGCCTTGTCGGCCAGCGACAGCGGCGCAAAGCCGGTCCAGCCGCTCATGCCGATGGCAACCGGCGTGTTCTGGGCCTGGGCCGGGGCGGCGGCCACCGTGGCGAATGCCAGGGTGGAAAGGATCAATGCGGCGCGGCGGTGCAGCTTCATGCTGTCGGCTCCCGTTGGGTCTTTTCTGGATGTGGGTCCCGTCTCCTGGACCAGGCGGCGCTGTGTCCGCGCTCGGCCTGACGGGCACTCTAGCAAACCTGTATATACAAGACCAACCCGGTGTTTACCCCGGGCGCCGGCAAAGTGCATCGTCCGCTATGCGGGTGCTGGCGCCCTTTCGGGGTGCATCAGGGGGTGGCGGTGCACCGGGTGGAAGCATGGACATCCGTCCGGCGCACCGTGGCTGTATAGACAGGGTGGCGTGACGGAAGCGTGGCAAGTGTCGTGCCTGGGGAGCAAACCAGCCAGCGGGCGCCGCTCAGCGATCGAAGAACGCCGCCACGGTCGGATACCGCAGCCTGAGCCGCAGCTCGCGCTTCAGCCGGCGGTTGTCCAGCCGGCGGGATTCGCTCATGAAGCTCAGCAGCGTGGGATCGATGGTCTCGCGGGCCTGCTGCCGGCTGATGCGGGGCGGGCGGGGCAGCCCCTTGCGGTCGGCCACGAGGTCGAAATAGTCGGCCATGCGCAGTTCGGTGTCGTCGCTGGCGTGGACCACGCGCTGGGGCCGGCCGCGCCAGAGCGCGGCGATCATCGCGCGCGCCAGGTCGTCGGCGTGGATGTGGCTGGTGTAGACGTCGTCCTGCGGCGCCAGCGCCGGGGTGCGCTTGTGCAGCCGCGCCACGGGCAGGCGGTCGTCGGCATAGATACCGGGGATGCGGACGATGCTGGCGCGCCAGCCGGCATCGCGGCCGAACGCGCGCACCGCCGACTCCGCCGCCACGCGCCGGCGCGCGCGGGCGGTCTGCGGGCGTACCGTGTGGAATTCCTGCACGCGGGCACCGCCGCGGTCGCCGTAGACGCCGGTCGTGCTGGCGTAGACGAAGGCCCCGTTGGCCCGGTGGCGCGCGGACGCCTCGAACGCGCGGTGCCAGCCCCGCTCGGGTAGAATGGCGGCCTCGCCGGGACCGGGGCCGAAGCGCGCAGTGCGCGCCCGGCGCCACGCGGTGCGCCGCAGGGCGGCCAGCAAGGCCCGTGTGCGCGGATCGCCCTCGCCCAGGCCGGGCGGCGGCGCCAGGTTGATGACCCGGTCCGCCAGGCGCGACAGCCGCGCCAGCGTGGCGGGACGATCCAGGTCGGCCACCAGCGGCACCGCGCCGGCCTCGCGCAGCTCGGCCCGCCGGGCCGGTTGCGACGTGACGGCGAACACACGCATGCGCGTGGCCAGCTCCCGCAGGATGCGGGTGCCCACGTCGCCGCAGCCCACGATCAGCAGGCGCGGCCGGCCCAGCCGACGACGCCGGACGCCCCGAGGGGAAGACAACGCCGCTTGCGGCGACAGAATTTGGTTCATAGACCCGATTATGGCTTATCAAGTTACCGTCATGCCGAGTGGCCACAAGTTCGAAGTGGCCGCCGACGAAACCATCCTGGGCGCCGCGCTGCGCCATAGCATCGGCCTGCCCTACGGCTGCAAGAACGGCGCCTGCGGGTCCTGCAAGGGCCGTGTCGTCGAAGGCACGATCCAGCAGGGCGACCACGCTGCCTCGGCACTGACGGCGCAGGAAAAGACCGAGGGCCGCGCGCTGTTCTGCTGCGCCAACGCCACGTCCGACATCACGATCGAATGCCGCGAGGTGCATGGCGCCGGCGACATCCCCATCAAGAAGATCCCGTGCCGCGTCAGTACCATGGAACGGCTGGCCGATGACGTGATCGCGATCAAGCTCCAGTTGCCCGCCACCGAGCGCATGCAGTTCCTGGCCGGCCAGTACGTGGAATTCCTGCTGCGCGACGGCAAGCGCCGCAGCTACTCGATCGCCACGCCGCCGCACGAGGAAGGCCCGATCGAACTGCACATCCGCCACATGCCCGGCGGCGCGTTCACCGACTACGTGTTCGGCGCCAAGGAAGGCATGCCGGCGATGAAGGAGCGCGACATCCTTCGCTTCGAAGGCCCGCTGGGCAGCTTCTTCCTGCGCGAGGAATCGGACAGCCCGATCATCCTGCTGGCGTCGGGCACCGGCTTCGCGCCGATCAAGGCCATCGTCGAGCACGCCGCCTACACCGGCATCACGCGCCCGATGACGCTGTACTGGGGCGGCCGCCGCCCGCAGGACCTGTACATGCACGCGCTGTGCGAGCAGTGGGCGCGCGACCTGCCGAACTTCCGCTACGTGCCCGTGGTGTCCGACGCCCGGCCGGAAGACAACTGGACCGGCCGCACGGGCTTTGTCCACCAGGCCGTGATCGCCGACCATCCGGACCTGTCCGGCCACGAGGTCTACGCCTGCGGCGCCCCGGTCATGGTCAACGCCGCGCGGACCGATTTCACGGCCCAGTGCCGGCTGCACGAGGACGCGTTCTTTGCCGATTCGTTCACGTCCGAGGCCGACCTGCACCCGGCCGGGGCCGCCTGACGCGCGGGCCAAGCCGTTCCGCCGACACAACAATGCCACCCGGGTCTGCCAAATTTCGCTTTGACACCCGGACGCATGCGTCTTATATTGGCCGCCATGAACACCGCCATCCTCCGACGCCGCGCTCGTACGTTGCTCCCCTCCGGGGTGCCGCGCGGCTGACCGTCGACAGCGTCTGTTCAGGTCAACAAGCCACGGGCATCCCCCGTGGCTTTTTGCTTTTGTCCGTCCATCGTTTCATGCCGACCCCAGGAGTCCGCCATGGCATTTGCCGAGTATCCCGTCCAATCGCTGATGTACATCACCAACCGCCCCGAACTGGTCTTCACGGAAGGCAAGGGATCGTGGCTGACGGACCATAACGGCAAGCGATACCTGGACTTCGTGCAAGGCTGGGCCGTCAACGCGCTGGGCCACTCGAACGAAGGCATGATCCAGGCGCTGGAGCAGCAGGCGCGCAAGCTGCTGAACCCCAGCCCGGCGTTCTACAACGAGCCGATGCTGAAGCTGGCCCGCCAGCTGACCGACAACAGCTGCTTCGACAAGGTCTTCTTTGCCAACAGCGGCGCCGAGGCCAACGAGGGCGCGATCAAGCTGGCGCGCAAATGGGGCCGCAAGCACAAGAACGGCGCGTTCGAGATCATCACGATGGACCACAGTTTCCACGGCCGCACGCTGGCGACGATGAGCGCGTCGGGCAAGGCCGGCTGGGACACCATCTTCGCGCCGCAGGTGCCGGGCTTTCCGAAGGCCGAGCTGAACAACCTGGCATCGGTGGAAAAGCTGATCACCGACAAGACCGTCGGCATCATGCTGGAGCCGGTGCAGGGCGAAGGCGGCGTGATCCCGGCCAGCCGCGAGTTCATGCAGGGCCTGCGCGCGCTGGCCGACAAGCACAAGCTGCTGTTCATCGTCGATGAAGTGCAGACCGGCTGTGGCCGCTGCGGTACGCTGTTCGCGTACGAGCTGTCGGGCGTGGAGCCGGACATCATGACGCTGGGCAAGGGCATTGGCGGTGGCGTGCCGCTGTCGGCCCTGCTCTGCAAGGCCGACGTGGCCAGCTTCGAGGCCGGCGACCAGGGCGGCACCTACAACGGCAACCCGCTGATGACGGCCGTCGGAAGCTCGGTGATCGCCCAGTTGACCGCGCCGGGCTTCCTGGACGACGTAAAGGCCAAGGGCGCCTACCTGCGCGAGCAGCTGCTGGCGCTGTCGGCCGAGTTCGGCCTGGGCGGCGAGCGCGGCGAGGGCCTGCTGCGCGCGCTGGTGCTGGGCAAGGACATCGGCCCGCAGATCGTGGAAGAAGCCCGCGAGATGAACCCGACCGGCCTGCTGCTGAACGCCCCGCGCCCGAACCTGCTGCGCTTCATGCCGGCCCTGAACGTGACGCGCGAGGAAATCGACCAGATGATCGGCATGCTGCGCGAGCTGCTGAAGAAGCTGGGCTGAGCCTGAGCCTCGGCCGGAGTGGTCCGGCAATGAGAAACGCCTCGCGGTTGCGAGGCGTTTTTTTTGGTCCTTGCCGACGGCCCTTGCAGCTTGTGCTGCCAGCCCTCTCCCCCGGCCCCTCTCTCGCATTCGGGAGAGGGGAGCAGACCCACCGACGGCTGGCCCGCTTATTCCCCCAGGTACGCGGCGCGCACCTTCGGGTCGTCCAGCATCTGCTTGGCGTCGCCGCTCATCGTGATCAGGCCGGACTCCATCACGTAGCCGCGGTGGGCGGCCTGCAGCGCCAGGCGTGCGTTCTGCTCCACCAGCAGCACGGTCACACCCTGGGCCGACACGGTGCGCACCACCTCGAAGATCTTCTCGACCATGATCGGCGAGAGGCCCATCGACGGCTCGTCCAGCAGCAGCAGCTTGGGCTGGCTCATCAGCGCGCGCGCCATGGCCAGCATCTGCTGCTCGCCGCCGGACATCGTGCCGGCAAGCTGGTTGGCGCGTTCCTTCAGGCGCGGGAAAGTCTCGAACATGCGGTCGATGTCGGCCTTGATGCCGGCCTCGTCGTTGCGCGTGTACGCCCCCATCTGCAGGTTCTCGGTGATCGTCATGCGCGCGAACACGCCGCGGCCTTCCGGCACCATCGCCAGGCCCTGCTTGAGCAGCGTGTAGCTGGGCACGCCCTTGATGGACTTGCCCATGTACTCCACGTCGCCGCCGGCCCAGCCCTGCAGGCCGGTGATGGCCTTCATCGTGGTGGTCTTGCCGGCGCCGTTGGCGCCGATCAGCGTCACCAGTTCGCCGTCCTGGATCTCCACGTCCACGCCCTTGACGGCCTGGATGCCGCCGTAGGCCACCTTCAGGCCGGAAATCTTGAGAATCGTCTGTGTCATGTTGCGTCTCTCCCGCCTTAGTGCGCCGACGCGCCGAGGTAGGCCTCGATCACGGCAGGATTGTTCTGGACTTCGTGCGGCAGGCCCTGGGCGATGACCTTGCCGTAGTCCAGCACGGTCAGCCGGTTGCACAGGCCCATCACGAGCTTCACGTCGTGCTCGATCAGCAGGATGGTCCTGCCATCGTTGCGGATCTTCTCCAGCAGGCCGCGCAGTTCCACCTTCTCGGTCGCATTCATGCCGGCGGCCGGTTCGTCCAGCGCCAGCAGCTTGGGCTCGGTGGCCAGCGCGCGGGCGATTTCCAGGCGGCGCTGGTGGCCGTACGACAGGTTGCGCGACGTGAAATTGGCGTACTTGCCAATGCCCACGTAGTCCAGCAGGTCGTGGGCCATGTCCTCGATGCCCTCTTCCTCGCGGCGCACCGCGGGCGGGCGGAACACGGCGCCGAAGATGCCGGCCTTGGTCCGCACGTGGCGGCCCACCATCACGTTTTCCAGCGCGGTCATGTCGCCGAACAGCCGGATGTTCTGGAACGTGCGCGCAATGCCGGTGCGGGCCACCTCGTGGACGGCCGTGGGCTGGTACGGCGCGCCGTTCAGCACGAACTCGCCCGAATCGGGCGTGTACAGGCCGGTGATCACGTTGAAGAACGTGGTCTTGCCCGCGCCGTTGGGGCCGATCAGGCCGTAGATTTCACCGGGCTTGATCTGCAGGCCCACATCGGACAGCGCCTGCAGGCCGCCGAAACGCTTGTTGACCCCCTGTACGGACAGGAGGAATTCGGATTGGCTCATGTTGTCCTCCTGTTCAGAAACGGCCCACGCTGCCCGCGCGGCGCACCACCGGGCGGTCTTCCTTGCGCGGGGACGGCCAGATGCCGGCCGGGCGATACAGCATCACCACCACCAGCGCCAGGCCGAACAGAAGCTGGCGCAGCACCTCGGCATCGACGATCACGTGGCCGAACAGGCCGGTCTGCATCGGTTCCGCCACGACGCGCAGCAGTTCCTGGAAACCCACCAGCAGGATGCCGCCCAGGATCACGCCCGGGATATGGCCCATGCCGCCCAGCACCACGATGGCCAGGATGTAGATCGATTCCCACAGCGTGAACGATTCCGGCGACACGAAGCCCTGGAACGCGCCGAACACCGCGCCCGAGGCGCCGCCGAACGACGCACCCATGGCAAACGCCAGCAGCTTCATGTTGCGGGTGTTGATGCCCATGGCCTTGGCGGCGATCTCATCTTCACGGATGGCCACCCACGCGCGGCCGATCCGCGAGTTCTGCAGGCGCAGGCAGATGAACACGATCACGATGACCAGGAACACCAGCAGGTAGTAGTACATGAACACCGGCGTGAACTTCATCCCGAAGATCTCGTGCGATTTCGAGAAGTCGAAGCCGAAGATGTGCACCGGGTCTACCGCCGTGATGCCCTTGGGGCCGTTGGTGATGTTGACCGGACGGTCCAGGTTGTTCATGAAGATGCGGATGATCTCGCCAAAGCCCAGCGTCACGATGGCCAGGTAGTCGCCGCGCAGCTTCAGCGTCGGCGCGCCCAGCAGCACGCCGAACGTGGCCGCGATCAGCACCGCGATGGGCAGCACCAGCCACATCGTGAGGTGGACGCCGTTGGGCGCCAGTTGCTGGATCCACTCGAACTGGTTGGCCAGGTGCGGCGACCCGAGCAGCGCCATGCTGTAGGCCCCCACCGCGTAGAACGCGATGTAGCCCAGGTCAAGCAGGCCGGCAAAGCCGACCACGATGTTCAGGCCCAGCGCCAGCATGATGTAGAGCAGCGCGAAATCCAGCACGCGCACCCAGTAGTTGCCGCCAAAGGACTGGACGAAGAACGGCGCGCAGAGCGCCACCGCCAGGAACACCAGCAGCGCGGCCAGCGTCTTGGCCGGCACGCGCGACGGCGCGGCCACGGCCGTGGATGGAATCGGGGTATTCATGGATTCTCTCTCCTCAGGCGCGGTCTGCCACACGTTCGCCCATGATGCCGGACGGACGGAACACGAGCACGGTGATCAGCACGATGAAAGCAAAGACGTCCTGGTAGTTCGAACCGAACACGCCATTGGTCAGGTCGCCGATGTAGCCGGCGCCCAGTGCCTCGATCAGGCCCAGCAGCATGCCGCCCACCATGGCGCCAGCCAGGTTGCCGATGCCGCCCAGCACCGCGGCGGTGAACGCCTTCAGGCCCGGGATGAAGCCCATGTAGAAGTGGGCGTTGCCGTAGTTGGTCGCCATCATCACGCCAGCCAGCGCCGCCAGCGTGGCGCCGATCATGAACGTGGCGGAGATCACGAAGTTGGGGTTCACGCCCATCAGGCCCGCCACCTTCTGGTTCTCGGCGGTGGCGCGCATGGCGCGGCCGAGCTTGGTGCGGTTCACCAGGGCCAGCAGGCCGGCCATGACCATCACGGCCAGGCCGATGATGACCATTTCCTTGCCGGTGATGGTGGCGCCGGTGGAGCCGATGTCGATCGGTTCCGACGGCAGCAGCTGCGGGAACGTCAGCGGGTTGCGCGACCAGATCAGCATCCCCATGGTCTGGAGGATGATCGAGACCCCGATCGCGGTGATCAGCGGGGCCAGGCGCGGCGCATTGCGCAACGGCCGGTAGGCGACCCGCTCGATCGTGTAGGCAAGCACTGCACAGACGGGCATGGCGATCAGCGTGGCGATCACCAGCGTCAGCCATTCGGGCAGGCCGGGGGCGAATTTCTGCAGCCCCATGATTGCCGACAAAGCGGTCAGCGCGCCAATCATCAGGACGTCGCCGTGAGCGAAGTTGATGATGCCCAGAATGCCGTAGACCATGGTGTAGCCCAGTGCGATCAGCGCGTAGATGCTGCCGAGCACCAGACCGTTCACGATCTGCTGGATAAAGATATCCATGAAAACTCCTGCTTCAGCCCCGCTCCGGCCGGCATGGTGTGGATGCCTTGGGAAGGGACGGTAATGTTGGATAGATCGGGTAGGTTGGTAGTGAGTTTGCTGGTGTGCTGCCCGCCCTGTTCCATCCATGGTAAGGATGCTGATAACACGTTGGCGAGACTAAAAAGAACGGCACCGCAAGGTACTCACGGTGCCGTTCGATGGGGCCGGTAAGCCCGATTACATCTTCACGACGTCGAGGACGGACTTCTTCTTGTCCTTGTACTCGTACAGCGTGATGGTGCCTTCCTTCATGTCGCCCTTCTCGTCGAAGGCGATGTTGCCGATCACGCCCTTGTAGTTCGTCTTGGGCATTTCGGCCAGGATGGCTGCCGGTTCGGCGGAGTTGGCGCGCTTCATCGCATCCACGATCACCATGACGGCGTCATAGGTGAACGGTGCGTAGATCTGCACCGGCGAGTTGAAACGGGCCTGGTAGCGCTTCTCGAAGTCGGCGCCGGTTTCCATCTTGGACAGGGCCAGGCCGGCTTCCGAGCAGATGATGTTGGTCACGGCGTCGCCGGCCAGTTCAGCCACCTTGTCGGTACAGACGCCGTCACCGCCGACGATCTTCGACGAGATGCCCAGTTCCTTGGCCTGCTTGGCGAACGGACCGCCGGTGGCGTCCATGCCGCCGTACATGATCACGTCCGGCTTCTTGCCCTTGATCTTGGTCAGGATGGCCTTGAAGTCGGTGGCCTTGTCGTTCGTGGCTTCACGTGCCACGACGTTCACGCCGGCGGCCTTCGCGGTCTTCTCGAACTCGTCGGCCAGGCCCTTGCCGTAGGCGGTGGCATCGTCGACGATGGCCACGCTCTTGGCCTGCAGGCTCTTGGCAGCGTAGTTGGCCAGTGCCGGGCCCTGCTGGGCGTCGGTGGCAACCACGCGGTAGGTCGTCTTGAAGCCTTGCTTGGTGTAGTCGGGGTTGGTCGACGACGGCGAGATCTGGACGATGCCGGCATCGCTGTAGATCTTCGAGGCCGGGATCGACACGCCCGAGTTCAGGTGGCCCACCACGGCCACGACCTTGGCATCCACCAGCTTCTGCGCCACGGCGGTGCCGGTCTTCGGGTCGGCGGCGTCGTCTTCGCCAACCAGTTCCAGCTTGATCTTCTTGCCGCCGATCTCCAGACCGGTCTTGTTCACTTCCTCGACGGCCAGGCGCGCGCCGTTCTCGTTGTCCTTGCCAAGGTGGGCAATGCCGCCCGTCAGCGGCGCAGCGTGGCCGATCTTGACGACGGTTTCACCACCAGCGGCAGCGGCGGGGGCCGCGGCGGCTGCCGGTGCGGATGCTGCCGCATCGGCCGGCTTTTCTTCCTTCTTGCCACATGCAGCGACCAGCGCCACAGCGGCCGCGATCGGCAGAATCTTGGCAAACGTGAATTGCATGAGTGATCTCCTAGGATTCACAAAAACAGGGAAATAACACGCCTCCCGGACGTATTCCCTGGACCGCCTTTGTTTAGTTTCAATTTGAAACGCGCGCATTGTATCCCCTTTCTTTGCGGATGCAATACGCGACGCAACAACCTGAACCATTTACCCGCCAATTGAGCTAGGGAATTTCCCCAATGCACAGATTGGGGCAATCTCCGCCCACTTGGCAGACCCGTCTCCTACGCTTTCAAGAATCATGCCTGCAGCGCCTGCGAAGCCGCTTGCGCGCTGAATCAAGCATTTCCGGCGCCACCTATAATGCCGTCCTATTAATTAGGTATTTCATTCCAAATACCGGGCGCGTTCTCTAATGTGCAGAATGTAGCGCCGCACCATAATAGGGAAAACCCCACTCCCCGGGATTACCCTGATATTGTCTGCGTGTCCGGACAGCCGGTCGGGGATAATCGTCGCAAATGCGCCGCGCACGCGGCAGGGCGCCCGCGCTGACGGGTGGCAAATGTATGCGCGGGCGGGTACGACCGGCCGCACCGCAGCGGTGCAACCGGCCCGGAAAAGCAAAACGCCGCTGGCGGTCAGGCCAGCGGCGTTCAGGGAAACAGCCAGGGCGGCGGGGCCGCCGGGGATCAGGACTGGACCGACACGCTGGCCAGGCCGCGCGGCAGCGGGAACGACATGTTCTCCTCGACGCCTTCCAGCGCGCGCACGCTCTTCACGCCGAACGTGCGCAGGCGCTCGACGATCGCCTGGGCCAGCGCCTCGGGCGCCGACGCGCCCGCGGTCAGGCCGATCCGGCGCTTGCCGGCCACCCACTCGGGCTTGAGCTGGTCGGGGTCGTCGACCATGTAGGCCGGCACGCCCAGGCGGTCCGCCAGCTCGCGCAGGCGGTTGGAGTTCGAGCTGTTCGGACTGCCCACCACGATGACCACTTCCACCTGCGGCACCATGAACTTCACGGCGTCCTGGCGGTTCTGCGTCGCGTAGCAGATGTCCTGCTTCTTCGGCTCGCGGATCAGCGGGAAGCGCGTCTTGAGCGCGGCCACGATCTCGGCGGTCTCGTCCACCGACAGCGTGGTCTGCGTGACGTAGGCAAGCTGGGCCGGGTCCTTGACCTCCAGCCGCTTCACGTCGTCGACCGATTCCACCAGCAGCATGCCGTGCTCGGACTGGCCCATCGTGCCTTCCACCTCGGGGTGCCCCTTGTGGCCGATCATGATGATCTCGCAGCCTTCGGCGCGCATCTTGCCCACTTCCACGTGGACCTTGGTCACCAGCGGGCAGGTGGCGTCGAACACGGTCAGGCCGCGCCGCGTGGCGTCCGCGCGCACTTCCTTCGACACGCCGTGCGCGCTGAAGATGACCGTGGAGCCGGCCGGCACTTCATCGAGTTCGTCGATGAAGATCGCACCCTTCTTGCGCAGGTCGGCCACCACATAGGCGTTGTGCACGATTTCATGGCGCACGTAGATCGGCGCGCCGAACAGCGACAGCGCGCGCTCGACGATTTCGATGGCACGGTCCACGCCGGCGCAGAAGCCGCGCGGCTGCGCCATCAGGATTTCCGCGTCGGCGGCGGTAGTAGGGTCGGGGGCCACGACAGACATCAGAGAATTCCGATCAGCTGGACGTCGAACAGGATTGTCTGTCCGGCCAGCGGGTGGTTGAAATCGAAGAGCGCCGCGGTGTCGCCGTATTCCTTCAGCACACCGGCGTACTTGCCGCCGCCGGGCGCGTTGAACTCGACGAGATCGCCCGGCGTGTATTCCTCCTCGAACGAGCTGTTCTCGCGCAGCGTGGCCAGCGAGACCCACTGCAGCAGTTCGGGATTGCGCGGGCCGAACGCATGGTCCGGGTCCAGCCGGTACGTCATGCGCTGGCCTTCGGGCATGCCCAGCAGCGCCTGCTCCAGCGTGGGCGCCAGCTGGCCCTGGCCCAGCAGCAGCGTGGCCGGCTTTTCCTCGAACGTGCTCACCACTTCGGTGCCGTTCTCGAGGGCGATACTGTAGTGCAGCGTCAGGAAGGAATCGGCCTGGACGGTCTTGCGCGCGGACGCGTCCGCGGCGCCGGCCTGCGCCGGAGTAGTTTGCAAAGTCATGGGAGTCAACCGGTCAACAGCCGCCATTGTAAGCGACTGCACCGTCCGCCGCCCGGGACGCCCCCATCGCTTTCGGGAAATATCGACCCCGGCCGGCCGCGCGGCGCTGGACTTCCGCCGGCCGCCCGATTACAGTGGCGGCCGCACCGCGCCCCGCCGCGGTGCCCTGGAACAAGACCCGCCGATCGGCGTCGCCGTACGTGACGCAAGCGGCACGGCACAACGGCCCGCTTCCGAAACTCTCGGAAGGCATTGATTCGCCGCTCGTTTCCGGTCTATAATGTTCGTTTCGCTGAAGTACCAATCCGCTGCAGTCCGGGCCCGCGCGCCTTTTGTTGATCTGTTGCGAACATTGTCCACGAATAAGATTTAGGAGTGCTTCATGGCACGCGTCTGTCAAGTGACCGGGAAAGCGCCGATGGTCGGCAACAACGTTTCCCACGCAAACAACAAGACCAAGCGCCGTTTTCTGCCCAACCTGCAGAACCGCCGCTTCTTCGTTGAATCGGAAAACCGCTGGGTGAGCCTGCGCGTCTCGAACGCCGGTCTGCGCCTGATCGACAAGAAAGGCATCGACGCCGTGCTCGCAGACCTGCGCGCACGCGGCGAAGTCTAATTAGGAGTACACCATGGCCAGCAAAGGCGGACGCGACAAGATCAAGCTGGAATCGACCGCAGGTACCGGTCATTTCTACACGACCACCAAGAACAAGCGCACCATGCCGGAAAAGATGGAGATCTCGAAGTTCGATCCCATCGCCCGCAAGCACGTGCCTTACAAGGAAACCAAGATCAAGTAATTGATCGATGGTCTTCAGCCAAAAGCCTCGCATTCGCGGGGCTTTTTGCATTGGGGCCCCACCGTGTCGCCGGGCGCCCTTCCATCGGCCGCCAACCCTTGTCAGACAAGGGAAAGATGTCAGTTTTGTGGCAAGCCGGTGTAGACTTCCCCGCTTCCCCCATCACGCTTTCGCCCCCAAAGCGATCCCCCTGCACCATGAACTTCGATGTCGCGATCGTCGGCAGCGGTCTGGCCGGCCTTACCGTCGCGTTGCAGTTGGCCGACACCCACCGGGTGGTCATCCTCAGCAAGCGCGCCATGACGACGGGCGCCAGCGACTGGGCCCAGGGGGGTATCGCGGCAGTGCTGGATTCGGGCGACAGCCACGACGAGCATACGCAGGACACGCTGGTGGCCGGTGCCGGGCTCTGCGACGAGGAGGCCACGCGCTACATCGTCGAGCACGGCCGGGAGGCGATCCAGTGGCTGATTGACCGCGGCGTGCCGTTCACCCGTGACGACCAGGCCGAACTGGGCTTTCACCTGACGCGCGAAGGCGGCCACAGCCGCCGGCGGATCATCCACGCCGCAGACGCCACCGGCCACGCCGTGGTCACCACGCTGGCCGAGCAGGCGCGCCGGCATCCCAACATCACGATCCTGGAAGACCAGTTCGCCATCGACCTGATCACGTCGGCCAAGCTGGGCCTGCCCGGCAACCGCTGCTACGGGCTCTACGTGCTGGACGTGGCCACCGACACGGTGCGGACCATCACGGCCACCCAGACCGTGCTGGCGGCCGGCGGCGCCGGCAAGGTCTATCTCTACACGACCAACCCGGACACGGCCACCGGCGACGGCATCGCCATGGCATGGCGCGCGGGCTGCCGCGTGGCCAACATGGAATTCATCCAGTTCCATCCGACCTGCCTCTACCACCCCTACGCCAAGTCGTTCCTGATTTCGGAAGCCGTGCGTGGCGAAGGTGGCCTGCTAAAGCTGCCCGACGGCACGCGCTTCATGCCCGATCACGACGACCGCGCCGAACTGGCGCCGCGTGACGTGGTGGCGCGGGCCATCGACTTCGAGATG